>JASFVL010000148.1:0-9001 GCA_050049875.1 Anaerolineales bacterium | reverse complement strand
TTTTTTTTGGGGGGGCTCCCCCCCCAAAAAACACACCCCACGTTCTTCTTCATGACAAGTCTTGCGTGCACACATGACAAATCAACTGTTGACGAATTTTGCATTTTCATGTAATCTTGGATTAATTATTGCAACGGCACTATATGATAACAAAAAAGAGTCATGAGACCTAGGGTAAAACTAATCTTTATCAATAGAAGAGTTTTTATCACCCCCCTCGGGGAGGAATAAAATGGACATTCTGCACCTCGTAGATCGTTTAGAAGAACTATTCAATAACAGCAGACCAATCCCATTCACGCATAATGTTATTGTCGATGAAGATCGTATGTTGGATTTAATCGACCAAATGCGGGTTGCGATCCCCGAGGAAGTGAAAAAAGCACAACAATTACTTGCACAACGTGATCGCTTATTAGCTCAAGCTCAAGAAGAAGCCAACCGAACAATTGCATTGGCTCGTGAAAAGAGCGAACAACTCGTTGAACGCGATAGTATCGTTGAAGCCGCAATGGTTCGAGCCCAAGAAATCGAAACACAAGCTTATGCCGAAGCCGAATCCATTCGCTTGGAAGCAGATCGGTATGTGATAGATACATTAACAAGTTTAGAAACAGAATTGGAACGATCTCTCACTGAAGCACGAAATGGCATCATGGC
This sequence comes from Anaerolineales bacterium, assembly GCA_050049875.1. Classification (GTDB taxonomy): domain Bacteria; phylum Chloroflexota; class Anaerolineae; order Anaerolineales; family UBA11858; genus JASFVL01. The sequence goes on along the minus strand of JASFVL010000148.1, from coordinate 8,341 downwards.
TCTTCAAGGACAATTAATGCCAAATGTAGCTGAAGCGGAGACAATGAACCCAGGAAACGATGAAGATCAAGTCGAAAGTTTAGATCAGGGATAATATCTTCTGACAGGCTTATTTAATTAACTATCTTAACTGAGGGAACTACCCCTCAGTTTTTTTCTTAATATAGTTCTCTTGCTCTAAACCCTAAGCCCTTTCTCTTTTTGTAAAACGCTGTTCAATGACCCAATCCACCAGCCTTGGGAAGAGAATATTCAGCCAAATCCCTATTCGCATTGGCCAAGGAATAATCATCTCATGTTTCCCCTTAACGACTACACGTAATATGGCTTTTGATACTTGGTCGGCTGTCAAACGAAGAAATTTTGGTGTTGTTATACTCGTTTTCCGCTTTGTCCCCGAATAACGCATAAACTCGGTCAATACACCTCCAGGATATACTCCCGAGACAAGCACCCCATAAATTCCCACCTCTCTCCTGAGTGCTTCCGTGAAGCCACGAACACCGAACTTGGTTGCTGCATATACGCAATAACTCGGTGTGCCGATATATCCTGCAATCGATGACATGTTGACGATGTGTCCCTTCCTTCTCTCAATCATGTGAGGTAATACTGTTCGTGTAATTTGGATAACACCATTTAAGTTTACTTTCAACTGGTCCTCGATATCAACTACTGGATCAAGTTCCTCAAGCCATCTGAATCGTCCAAAACCGGCATTATTAAAAAGAACATCTATCTGATGAAATTGACCTATAGTTCTCTCTACAAGATGATTGATTTGATCAATCTGCGTGACATCTGTTGGAATGGAATGTGCAAATCCCCCATTCAATACGATATCATCAGCTAAATCTTCCAAGTGATCCGCGCGACGAGCGGCTAATACAACACGATACCCTTGACTTCCAAAAAGCCGAGCTGTCGCTGCACCTATCCCGGATGATGCTCCAGTAATTACGATAACAGGGGAATCAGACATGAGAAGTTTCCTTAGATATTCGAGTAATATAAGAAACGCGCACTCAAATGTTGTCAAAGGGAATAAAGTGGGGTGTGTATGGGAAGATGGAAAGATCAAAATGCATCTTAGTTATAAAACTTGAACGTTTGCCGGAGTTGTTTTTCCCCAGGAGATCAAGGATGTTGATCCTGAACAATCATATAGCGTCTATCCATGTAGCCAATGTGGTTGAATATTAAATTGTTATGGATTCCCAAAGGCTTCCCATAAAAGTCCGATAATCGCCTCTGTTTTTGGCAACAAGACTTGTGCTCCACCGGGGGTAACCCATGAAGTGACATAACCAGATCCAACATAATAATGGCGAATTCGAGAGGTATCCGATAAGCGTGTAGCTAATGGGAGAAGAGGAGTAATATCACTAATGGTTAAATCCGTAGTTACATTCTGCGCATATATATCAAAAATTTCGGGTGCCCGTGCAATCACATCTAAGTTTAGCAAGCGTTCAAATATTGCCTGCAGTACTTCCTGTTGACGGCGATTGCGGTCAAAATCACTAGATGTGTAACGAGAACGAACATACCATAGGGCTGTATCACCATCCATATGTACTGTTCCTGCAGAAACTGTATAATAACCATACCCATCGCGATGATCTGTTAGAGACTTGGCAACCTTTACATCAATTCCCCCTAGACTATCGATCACTTGAACAAAACCCCAAAAATTGACCATCACATAGTGTTCAGGTCTTATTCCGAAGTTGTATGCCAAGGTATCAGCAAGCAATTGAAAACCACCATGGGCATGGGCTGTATTGATACGCTGATATTTCCAACCTGGTATGTAAATATACAGATCCCTAGGAAAAGAGATGAGAGCAGCTGTTCCCGTCTTGGGATTGAGACTCATGAGAATGATTGTATCTGTTCTAAAACCACCACTATAAGGTCGCTGATCAGACCCAAGAAGTAGTATGTGTGTGTACTCATCTGCACCAGGAATACCACCTGCAGGATTTGCATCATCGATTGAGTCCTCCCTTGATCCAAATTGCTCAGGTGTTGGGGTAGAAGGAAGAGTTGGATAAGCGGTGGGGATGTAAGTTGGTGTTGGTGGAAATGGTTGAAATGGTGTTGGTGTCGCCGTTGCGTCAGACCCTGCGAGGATATATTTGGGTAGGGTGTTTGGGTTGCTTACTTCATTAATGGGGAAAATTCCCGTAAAACCAGGTAAGGAGCAAGCGAAAATCAGCAAGGATATTCCAAATAAGACGAGAACTTTTTGAGACAAATTCATAGGCTGTCTAGCGTTTAGCTATCAACATAAGCTTACGATCTTTGAGGGAGACGGGCTAAGGTGTTATCGTTATAACAACGATTGTATCGGTAGGTGTGAAGGATGAGGATGGAGTTATTGTAGGTGTTTGACTCGGTTGTTTAGTTTTAGTTGGGGTAAATGTAGGTGAATTCGTCATCGTTGGGGTTATCGTAGGCGTTGACGTTCGAGATGGTTGTGATGTTAGTGTGTTTGTTGCTGTTTTCGTTGGTGGAGCCTGAGTAGTAACAGAGGGGATTGTTGATGATGTATTCGTTGGTGTTAAAGATGGGAAAGGGGTTGATGAAGGTGTCCATGTTGGACTCACTTGAGTTGTTGGTGTGGGTGTATCAGATGGAATAGGCTTTTCTTTTGGTGTAACCGTAGAGGTCGGTCTTAGTGTACTCGTTGGCACAAAGGGCACAAATATTTTCTGGCCAATACGAATCGTAATTGAATCTCCCATACAATTAGCGTTTTGCAGATCCTCCACTGATACACCAAAGATCAAACTTAAACCAAAGAGAGAATCATTTTCCTGAACTGTGTAAAAAACCCAGCCAGGTGGCGGTCCACAACTTTCGACCACCTCCGTTGGAGGTAGTCCTGGAACATATAAAGTTGATCCTGGTAGGATTGTCTCGGTAACCAAGCAATTGCCTTCAGCTAGTTCTTGTGGAGTTATATTGTATTTTTGCGCTATACTTTCAAGGGTATCCCCAGGTTCGATAATAATAATTGACCATCCAGATGGAAATGAACATGAAGGAGTTGGTGAGGGTATTAATGGCGTGGCTGTGAGAAGCTGTGTAGGGGTAGGTGTGCTAGTTGGTGTATTTGGAGATTCGGATCGGATATCAACATTGCCTGTTGTTGATGTCTGAGTAGGATTGACACGAGTTGGGAGAAGAAGAAAGGGACTTTCAGTTGGAACCAAAGCAATTGGGACGCTATCCTCCATAAGCGACAAACCTAAACCACCTCCGATAATCAGGACAGAGATCAATGCAGCCAACAAACCAATAAACAATTCACGACGACCACTCATTCTTGCGAGGCATCCTTTTTACGACCTGCATCATTGTGGTTTCCTGCTGGTAAGACCAAACTAAAAGTAGATCCAATTCCCAGTTCTGAATCTACCCATATACGACCCCCCTGGGCTTCAACCAGTGCTTTAGTGATGGACAATCCAACACCAGTATCTCCAATGCCTTGAATTAATGGATTGTCCGCTCGATACAGCCTGGAAAAAACTCTCGGCAGATCCTCAACCGGTATACCCCCACCACGATCAGTAACCTGAAGAAGGATAAAATCCTCATCGTAATCCGATTTTTGAATTTTCGCACGCAGATATACCTCACCACCTTCTGGTGTGGCTGTGCTGGCATTCTGAAGAAGATGGATCAATACTTGGAATAAAGCATCACGGTCAGCATGAAGTCGGGGTAAACGATCTGGAACATCAATATCTAAAATGATATCTTTTTCTTGTAATTGGGAACTAGTCTGAGATATTGCAGTATCGATTGCCTCGTGGATATCAATCACTTGGGGACTAATATCTAATCCCCCCCTATCTAACGAAGTAATTTGGATAAGGTCGTCAAGCAATCCCATAAGTCGACCAATCGAAGCTTTGATCCGTTCTAAAAATTTTATCTGTAATGCACCTAGAATCCCAACCGACTCACTGAGTAACAGGTCTGTGTATCCCAAGATTGATGACATGGGTTGTCGGAAGTCCTGGACAAGAGAGGTAACAACATCCACCTGCTCGTCAGTCAAGGGTACAAGTAACTCTTGCTCACTCTGCAAAATTAGTAGTTTTTCATCTGATTGTGCAAGACTTGATCTCAACCGAGCGACCTCCTCCAATGTCAGTCGAAGTTCCTCTTCGAGATGAACAACTTCAGACTCACTAGTATCACTTTGTGATGGCATCCCTTTGATATAGTCCTGCAATTTCCGATTTTCCGACCGGAGTTGGGTAATTAGTTGTTGGGATTCCTGATTTGCTTCAATTAAGTTTTCGATAAATTCCTGCTCTTCTAAGCCTTCAAAATCCCATGGAAGGAGGGATTCCAAATCCTCCTTGATTTCTTGATGTGTTGCTTCGAAATGTGCCACCTTATCTTTTAACATCGCCTGAGGTTTTGTTAAAGAGTTATCTATTTGGAAGGATTGCTGCGATTGTTGCATGATTTGAGCCAGAGACTCAGCTGCATTCTTGAGAATTGACTGATCTTCCTTGTTCCAACCCCTATTTGAGTGCGGTGTTAGCAAGATGATTTCGAACAATAGCTTATCACCTTGCTCAACAGGTATAGCTAACAGATGTCCGGGTCGGGTAAGCTCCAAGAAATTCCTAAGCACAGCCAGATCCCGAGACGTGCTGCTTGCAGGAAGACGTAAGGGTCTTCTACGCTCCATCGCCTCTGATATTACTGGTATCGATTGAGAGCTTAGACTCTCAGTGGGAAGATACTGTTCGCGGATTAAGTCGTAACCACAAATAATCTCAATGTGGTTTTGTTCATCTTCTGGACCGAAGATTAAACATATATCGGCTAACATTGTATGGGAGACAGCACGCGCAATAAGGCGGTAGGCTTCTGGAAGAGAGGCTTGTGTCGCCAAGGTTAAGAGATCATTAAATGTCTGGGGCTCTACACCATATCGCCGACGATCCCGGACGAGTTTCTCTTCTCGCTCACGGCCCAATCTTCTTGATGGAAGAAGAAATCTCCGAGGTAATGCCAGCAACAAAGGATATGCAGCTAATTGAGCCAGTCGTACAGCTCCTGGAAAATCGCCTTCTAAAATTGGATAGATCAGATCGGTTAAGTGCCCAGCAAAAGACAACAAAATCATACTTAGAGCCGATCCCCAACCATTGGGTTTTCTTATCAGTATTATTAGAGCACCAATGGCGAGAAAAAAAACAGCGAGAGATTGCCAACCTGTCTCCAGCCAAGAGGCATTAAAGGCAATGCTGTCCTTCTGTCCGTTCCACCATCCGAAACTAAATATCAAGAAAACGATGGTTGCTAAGCTTAACAGACTAGTTATGGCGTCAGCAAGACGGAGTGGTTCCGGAAAAGCCCATAACCAGATTATTAAAATAAGACTAAGGGTTGTAATACCACGATCCAGGACTGGAAGGACCGATCTTGGATCCCCCAAACCTTGCCAGGTCAAACCAACGACAAAAAAAAGCACGAGGCGAACACTTAATAATAATCCCAACCCAATGACTATCCGGCGTTGTTGTGGGAATTCGCTCTCACGCCAATGGTTAATCGAGATCTGAAGTGCTCCTGCAACCGAAAATGCTACGATTATGTGATAGGCAAAATTTCCGGGAGAAGTAGTTAGGATATTGATGATCTCTTGATAATATGCGTCCATAAGCCACTCCAAATCATGGACTAAATTTTGGATGAATACACTCCCCATCAAGTTGCAAGACCTGATCCAAAAAAGATTATAGCACGGGGTGATATGGAGAGAAAGATTAGTTATCAGAAAAACCTACCATAATGGCGGTAGTTGACAATCTCTTAAATCAGGGTAAAATAACGCCTGCAAGCCGAAGTGGCGGAACAGGCAGACGCGCTACGTTCAGGGCGTAGTTCCCTTTACGGGAGTGTGGGTTCGACTCCCACCTTCGGCACTTCCCCGATTTATTAGGTTGAATTCGGGGATTTTTTTTATTGGTATGAGTCATGCATCCCGTCCAGAAGAACGGGCCTTTCCGCTTTATCTGCACCTATTAGGGTAGAACAAAAAATTGATCCAAATTGCATAAAAGATAAGACAATCACATAAAAGAATTTTGATGTTTTCTGCTGTGAGCACGCAGGACTTATCAGGAAGAAGAACGTGAGGTGTGTTTTTGGGCGACTGAGCCGCCCAAAAACACACCCCACTTAATTCCCTTTGACAACATTTGAGTTCACACTTTCTGTTACTAACCTTGCATAGGATCATAGCTCGTAGTAAGATGGAATCATGAATAAGTGGAATCGTGCATGGAAGTATTCTTTGCTTGTAATAGGTTTAGTGTTATTGATGTTCCTTGTGATGGATTTCAACAGTCGTGTGGCTGAACTTCGCAGACTTTCCACAGAAGCAGATAGAGCTGCGGGACGAGTAACACAACTTGCTGAAACCCAATCAGATTTGGAAACTCAGATTGCTTATGCGACATCTGACTTAATCGTAGAGGAGTACGCTTACGAGGAATTGAAATGGGTTCGTCCAGGCGATCATCCTGTCGTCCCTCTTGCTCCATCGAATAGCACACCAACCCCCCAAATAACACCAGAGCCTCAAGTTAACATCGTAAACAATTGGGAGGTTTGGTTAGCGTTATTCTTCGATAATAAAAGAGATTGATAGTGTCACTTTTCCCCCCACAGTTCTTTAAAACCCAATATTAAAGACACCTAAGTTGCCAAAACTGGCTTGACTTGACGCTTTGATACCAGCGTGCTATAATGCCGTTCGCTTCAAGAATGATTCCAATAAAGCGACGCGGGGTGGAGCAGCGGCAGCTCGTCGGGCTCATAACCCGAAGGTCCCAGGTTCGAATCCTGGCCCCGCTACTGAAATTAGCACCCATTTGGGTGCTTTTTTATAAATCTCAATAAAGTAGCAAAACCTTCAAAATTCCCATCCCCGCAGCAAGTTGACGGGGTATTACGGAATTTTGCCTCCTCGGGTCAGGTTTTGTTTAAGCGTGGAACCAACGTGGTAAACCACGGGGTATTCTCGCTGAATAAATGATGGGGGTATTCTTAGCTTTTAGACAATAGATCCTGGAAAGTTTCTTCGATCGCAGCTATGGGTTCCAACAGGGGGTCGCGCAACTTGGGATCAAGCTTCAATGACTCAATCCATTTCCGGGTTCTCTTTGCTTCCTTATACATTTCGCCGATTGATTCATTGTCACGATAAGCATTTCTTATCGCAGTTATGTACTGCTGGTAGATCATATACATCACTTCACCTATTACCAAAAGTATGTTTTTAGCGATATTTGTCTAAGATTTTTCCCGAAAAGAATGCATCGTCCTCATAACACCACACCCAACTTTCATCCAGGCGAATGGAACGGAAAATGGAATGCCCTGTTTCTTGATAGTGCTGTTTCATGTGCTTATTCTTAGAAGTGTCGCAGCAACCGATATAACCACAAATAAGACACATACGTAAAGCGGGCCAAAAATCACCTAAATCAACGCAATCTTGACATACGTCAATTTCGGTATCAACGACTTTTATCAGGTCGAGATGAGCGCAATATTTATCCTTTACCTGCCCAGTGAAAAGTAATTTTAATATAAATTCAGGGATGGATACCGGATGTTCATGCGGTTTATCCATATCCTCAGGAGCAGGAACAAGATTGAGCTGTCTAAAAGTACCAAGGATGTCCCTGATGGCAAGTTGCCTCCATTCAAATGAAAATTTACCATCAGTAAAACGACTCGTGACTGTCGAAGTCCAACTGAAGTAATTACCACTGCCAGGGGCACCCCATAAATCATTTCTATGAGTACCACTCATTGTCATATTGAAGTTCAATGTATCATCATGGTCAACAAAATCGTCTACTGCAATCGTCAGGTCAGGTAGTGCAGTTTGTAAATCTCCAACAATTCTTCGAATCACTTGTGGCGCTGTGTCCTCCCCAGGTGGGGGTGAATAATTGAAGAAATCGCGACTGATAAAGTTGTCGATCACCCCTAAATCACCGCGATTTATACCTTCCACTAGTACGCGAACAATTTGTTCTCTCTCTTCTCTCGACATATCTACAATACACCTCTCATAATCTTAGGTTTTTTATTATTGGGAACTAAGCGGACCAAGTATATCCGATATATCGATCGACGTCAACAATATAGATGTGTTCTATAACAATACCTTCGCCAGTTATGGCGGAAAAACTTGTACATTAATAGCGTGAATACAGCCCAACGAGACCAGCTGGCCAAAAACCTGTTGATATAAAATTGGTTCTGGTTTTTGCGGAAGCATTTTTAA
>JASFVL010000331.1:0-4898 GCA_050049875.1 Anaerolineales bacterium | reverse complement strand
TACTCGTGAAAAACAAAAAACGACCGTCGTAGTACCTGGAGGTCAAAGGGCGGTCGTTCGCAGTCCCGAACCGAGGATCATCACTTTAGAAAGCGTTAAATAGAATCATTTAAAATCTAGGTTATATTCGACTCGACAAATTTTACAACTTGGTAAACCCATACTTCCACTCCCCCTTCACGCCACAAATTGTGTGGTGCTCTCATCTTCTCGCATAACCGATTCATGAATTCTTCAGGGTCCGGAATAATCTCCCAAACTTGAGGTAAGAACGTCGCTTGGCGATGACCCGCACGCAAAACAACGCCATGATCACCCGGTTCGATCTTCGACAATAATTCTTCACAGCTTGTATAAGTTATGGGCATGAGCCTTGTCAAAAAAGAAATCTCAATCTCCAGATGCGGAATTTCCTCTCGGGACACCGGAGGGAAACGCGGATCATGTAAGGCTGCTGCAACAGCATGCTCGCAAACATCCTCAGCTAAAGGGAGCGAAGCTTCTAAAGTTCCAATACACCCTCTCAGCAGGCCATCTTTCCTGAGCGTCACAAACGTCGCTCCAGGCTCCTGCAATCGGGGAGATAATAATTCATTATCCGGGATATGTCTGATCATAATTCCTTCTACCCCTTTAACAATTGCTTCCCGGGCTAATTTAATTAGCAGTTTTGCCTCCTCCTCTGTAATAATGTCTATCACCATAACAAATTCACATATCCTGACGAACCATGCGGGCGCTCTCTATACTTAATCCATTTGAGGAGAAATTCAGCATGAGATTATAATTATCCCATATTTCTTTTGGTAATCTCATTGTACCCTAAACTTGGTATCAATCTTGTAGCTAATAAAGGTGTAATTTTTTGCAAACTGCGGTGGTTCACACGTAATATACAGAAATCATGAGTCATAACCTTGTAGCTTTTCATAGATGAAAACCAATTTACTATTGAACAAAACTTACCAATAAAGTAATATTCTAATATCAGTAGGAATTACGCATTGCAAGGGTGAGGTTGGGTGGAATTGGGTTAGCAACGCCCAACCAATCCCCCCATAACTCCCCAACTGAGCAACTTCCGATCATATCAGTTTAATGACTAATAAAATGGAAACTGAAAGGAAATCAAAAAAAATAGCGCTAGGAATAAAGGACCTTTTAGCCAGCACATTCCATTCCTTGTTGGTTGTTATTGGTGTTGGCTTGGTCGTCGCCACCCTGTTTACTGCTTGGACACCCGTTGGGATGTTATCGACCAACATTGGCGACCGACTCAGCGCAGTCTTAGAAGGACCTGAACCAACTCAATCGGATTGGCCTACTCCAACTGCCAGACCAAAGCCACGAATTGGTATTGTAGCAGGTCATACTGGGGACGAAAATAATGATCCTGGTGCGATTTGCCCTCCAGAATTGGGAGGTATCCACGAAGTCGACCTAAATAAGGCAGTAGCTGATCTCGTACGCCAGTACCTTTTGTCGGAAGGTTTTGATGTCGATTTACTCGAAGAATTCGACCCGCGGCTAAATGGCTATCAAGCACTAGCGTTGGTTTCCATACACGCTGATTCCTGCGAATACATCAATGATCAGGCTACTGGATTCAAAGTGTCATCTGCTCTAGCCAGCACATACCCCGAGAAGGCTTCACGCCTGACTGCATGCCTAAGAAGTCGCTATGGAGAGACTACAGGACTCACTCTCCACAAGAGTGTGACCTCCGATATGACCAGTTACCACGCTTTCAATGAGATCGATAACGAAACGACCGCGGCGATCATTGAAATTGGTTTTATGAACCTAGATCGCCAAATACTGACTCAGCAGCAAGACACCATCGCACAGGGGATCACTCGAGGGATTTTGTGTTATATCTACAATGAGGACACATCACCGAAAGCGACAAATGAAGTCACGCCCTAAAAATCCCTCTGATAATTTGAATTCAGATAGAGCTCTGGAAGCAATAGAATCCGCCTTTCGAGCGATCCAGAGCGGGAATCATCTCGAAGCACGCCGTTGGGCTGAAAGAGCAGCTACATTAGCGCCAGAACGCGAAGAACCCTGGTTGATTCTCGCGGGGCTTGCCAGTCCCAAAGCCAGTTTAGCTTATCTGAACCAGGCTTTGGAAATAAACCCCCTAAGTAAAGATGCTCGCAAGGGAATGCATTGGGCAGTCCAACGATGGCGTAAACAAGAATTGGATTCAGTTCAATCTCAGAAAATTGTTGAAATTAAAGTACCCCCAGAAGAGTGGATCATTAAGCGGTCGGCGATCCTACCATGGGCATTAATCATTTTTATCATTGTAGCGGGATTAGCTTTTTGGTTCGGAACCCCTTCTTTTTCATTAGCTTTTCAATCATCCAATACGAGGGCAATAAATTCTTTAGCACTCCAGAAAGCGACCTTTACGCCCACAAATACAGCAACTTACACACCTACTCCCACATTCACACCGACACAAACACCAACCCATACACCAACACTCACGCCTTCAGTGACACCATCACCAAGCCCTACACTGACTGCAACTACACCCCCTACGAAAACCCCAATTCCCACAAAACCAGAGAATTCCAATCCTGGTGTATCCCCACCAAGCGCAATCCAACCTGGAGAACGGTGGATTGATGTCAATTTATCAACCCAAAGAGTATTTGCATATCAAGGCAAGAAACTTAAAAACTCTTTTGTCGTATCAACGGGTACCTGGCGATACCCCACCGTTACCGGTCAATACCATATCTACGTCAAATACCTCTACGCGGATATGTCAGGACCGGGATATTATCTACTCGATGTCCCTTATGTCATGTATTTCTATAAAGGCTATGGCATCCATGGAACCTATTGGCACAACAATTTTGGCACTCCCATGAGTCATGGATGCATAAATTTAACTATCAATGATGCTGGCTGGATGTTCAACTGGGCATCTATTGGCACCCTCGTGAATATCCACTATTAATAAATATATCCAACTGGGAAGATATTTAGCCCATTCTTGAACTATATAAATATCAGTATTAGATCAATTTCAAGCATGTTGGTAAATCACGAACCAATTTCTCGAAGAAGCTTTTTAAAATTGAGTGGTATTGGTGCACTGACGTTCATCTCCAATCCACTCATTTCTAATCAAAAAACGCTCAATAATCAACAAGGCCGGGTTATTAATGAAAGGATAACAGTCCATACAGAACCCTCTTTTTCTTCGGAGATCATCCGGGTTTATTGGAGGGATTCGATCATCCCCATCACTAAGGCAACGATCGGGGACAGCGTGCCTGAATATAATCGGGTATGGTATCAAATCGATCTTGGGGGTTATGCGCACTCGGGGAATATTCAACCCGTTCAAACCAGGCTCAATTTACCTACTCAATCCATCCCTCAAGGTGGCACTCTAGCCGAGGTCACAGTACCTTACACGGATGCGCGCTGGGAACCATCCTATGATAGCGACATCGCTTATCGTTTCTATTACGAAACAACCCACTGGGTGATCGACATCGTATATGCCGAGGACAATGAGCCCTGGTATCGTATACTGGATGACAAATGGGAATTGACTTTCTATGTACTCGCCCGTCATCTGCGTGTGATCCCCAAAAAAGAACTATCCACGCTCTCTCCCGGTGTGCCCCCACAAGCGAAACGTATAGAGGTTCAGACGGGACAGCAAATCGTGGTTGCATACGAATGGGAACGCCCCGTCTTTGTCGCCAAAACCGCAACCGGAGCGAAATTCAGTAATGGAAATTTCGCGACCCCACCGGGCAGACATACCACCTTCCACAAGAGACCTTCACGCCATATGGCAGCGGGGAATCTAGCCTACAACGGCTACGATTTACCAGGGGTGCCCTGGGTCAGCTATATTACCAAACGTGGGGTTGCATTTCATGGGACTTACTGGCATAATGATTACGGTCGGCCGCGCAGCCATGGATGCATCAATCTCTCCCCATCTGCTGCTAAATGGATTTACCTTTGGACGCTGCCTCATGTCCCCTATCAAGAGCAGCGCGTTTACGAAGACATCGGAACTTCTGTTGACGTAATTTAGAGTGTGTAACGAAAAATGCCTCGAGAACCCCTTTTCGCTGGTTTAGTTGTCGATGAGCATGATCGACCTGTTGACGTAGCTTATGTCGGTGATGAACCCTGCTACGTCGTGGATGACTTGGGTTTTTTGCGCCATATCCCTTCGGAACAAGTGGACCGGCAGGTCCTGCATGAAATGGCAGAGATGATCCAGGGGCATGAGAGTTTGATCAGCGAACAAACTGCTAAAATGCTCGGACAGGAGGATATTTTCACCAAGGCGATGATCGAAACCCAGCTGAAAAATATGGATCAGCAATTCGACCGGGTGCTTGAAGCAGGTATTCCAGAAGAGGGGCGCGCCTATATGGGAATGGTTGGTTTCCAGGTCAGGATTAATCTGCATGGTGAAGTGCTTGAAATCAACCAGCCTGGGATGGTCGATCCCGAAGAGGAGTAAAAAAAGCCAGGCGATTACCCGGCTTTTTTGGGGTCATCCTGCGTAACTCCAACCGAGGTCGGGAAGGGATAAGACCTCTTCGGCGTCAGCCGGTTTCTTTACACCTGCCCCCACGACTTTTGCGACAACCACATCGTGATCACCACCGATGTCGATGATTTTATCGACCTCGCACTCTAGGTAAGCAGCAGCACGATCTAGAACAGGGCAGCCAACGATGGGGCTATGCGTAAAATTGACATCCTTCATTTTGTCAGGATTTTTGTTCCTCGATTTTGTCAAGGGTTTTATTGCTTCCGAGTCCTCTTCGAGGAATATGTTGACGGCGAAAACCTTTGCCTCCGAAATAAGCCCGTATGAATAGGAAGTCTTTTGAAGGGCAAAT
>JASFVL010000330.1:0-4907 GCA_050049875.1 Anaerolineales bacterium | reverse complement strand
GGGCTGTGACGACCGCCAGCGGGATGCCCACGGTCAGTTCCACCACACCGGAGGCCAACCCGAGCACGCGCATCCACTCAGCGGGTCGTAAGATGATCCCCACAGTGACCGCACCGAAGCCGAGCATCGCGACCCAATGCAAGCGCTGCACCGCGGCGAAGATCGGCGCGCCGACCGTGATGATGCGGCTCAAACTGGCGACGCCGTTCATCAGGCAGAATACGTAAGTCATGCCAGTGAGCATACCCAGCAGTGTGCGCCCCCAGCTCACCCGCCCCACGGGGACCATCAAGAGGAAATAAAGGGCCAAGTAGGGCCAGAAGAGCGTGAAATAGACGGGTGGGAGGTTGGCGGCCATGTAGGGCACGTTGATGAACCAACTGCCTTGCAGCGCTAGCACGGTGGCGATCACCGACAGCAGGAAGGCCCACTTGCGCCGGCTGAAGAAGCCATAGGCACTCACGAGGTACAGCGCGCCGCCCAGCACCCCTAAGTCGAACATGGCGGGCTGGATGTATTTCAAGAGGATTTCGCAGCCCGGCTCAGCGGACTCGGCGGCCATGCCGATCTCGTACCAGTTCAGGAAGATGAGGTAGTGTCCGATGATTCCCATCAGGCCACCGATGAGGGCTAGAAAGCCGCCTAGATTGGTTCTGTTTTTCATGGTCTCTCTCCTTTATAATGTTTTGATACTTTACGTTATGGGACAAGCCCCCATCCCTGGGGTTTGCCCGCACTTTGAAGTATCCTCTCCACATGGTGTGTGTGGAGAAGATGTTAAAGGTAAAATCACTGCGAGTGTGTGATAATTGTCACAAAATGTTCCCCTAAAGTCTTTGCCTTAACGCAAATTCGAGGCGAGAAAGGGGGTAGAATTTAAGGGAATATGCTATCGCCTTTGATTTGGAGGGGTACTAGGAGCTTATCGAATGGAATTACAGGAGCTGCTTGCTCAGAATCCGATCTTTAGCCAGCTCGATGAAGGGGGGAGAAACAACCTGGCCGATGCCGCCATCTCCCGGCGTTACCAGCAGGGTGAGTGGATCCTTCATTATGGGGATGTGTGGCCCTACTTGTTCATAGTGGAGGAGGGGGCGGTTACAGCGCTGAAGGAGTCGAGCGAGGGCCGCAGTCTAGTGGTCATGACCCTGACTCCAGGGCAAATATTTTGGGGAGTGGCGTTCTTTTTGGAGGGTGCACCGATGCCGGTCGCGCTGGTTGCTGAGGAGGATACTCGCCTGTATCTCTGGTCACAGGAGCGCCTGCTGCCCATGCTGCGGGGGAATGGTTCGCTCTCTTGGGAGCTGAGCCGCCTGCTGGTCAAGCGCATGCTGCGCGCCAGTGACATTGTTGAGGAGTTGGCGTTCCAACCCGTCACTGGGCGCCTGGCGCGGCTGCTTTTAGGACACTTTGAGAGCGCGGTGGGGGAGAGTGTGGCGCGCGATTTGACGTTGGACGAGATGGCCGCTCGGATTGGCAGCACTCGCGAGATGGTTTGCCGGCAGCTCTACCGCTTTGCCGACCAGGGGGCGATTCGGATCAACCGCACCGAATTCATGATCACCGACCGGGACTTGCTGGAGCAGCACGCCGAGAGGGTAAAGGGCTGAGATTTACTGCGTATAGCCAATACCCCGCAATAAAATCACACAAAAAAGCCACACAAACCAACACTTCCAGTGTATAATGGACAAAATTGACCAAAATAGCCATGGTTTATGGTCGCTATCCCAATTTGTAGGGCCGCCCCCGAAATGGGGGTTCTTTTATAAAAAAAAGCACAAACAGGCTGTGATCAAAAAAGGGCTGTGATCAAAAAAGGAGTGTTAGATGATGATTCGAAGTCAAAACCCTGACAAAATAAGTTTGAAGATTACCCTGCTGGCTGCCAGCGTGATGACGATCCTGGGAGGGGCGTTCCTCGCTCCAACGCTGCCCGCCATTCGTAGCAACTTCAGCGATCTGGCCAACGTGGATTACCTGACGCGCCTTGTGCTGACACTGCCGGCTTTTTTTATCGCTGTCAACGCGCCTCTGGCTGGTTACATTGTGGACAGGTTCGGTCGTACGCGGGTGCTGGTCTCCTCGTTGGTCCTTGCTGGGTTGGCGGGGGGGTCCGGTTATATCGCACCAACACTGACCACGTTGCTGGTCGGACGAGGCTTGGTCGGCATTGCCGTGGCGGGCATCATGACCAGCGCAACGACTCTCATCGCCGATTACTACGCCGGGGAGCAACGTGCCAAGCTATTGGGCTTGCAAACCGGTTTCTTGGGGATTGGTGGCACGATCTTTATCACATTGACCGGCTTTCTCGCGGACTTGAACTGGCGAGCGCCTTTTCTGATCCACCTGGTTGCGCTGGCTGTGCTGCCGCTCGTCCTGGTGTTCCTCTACGAACCAAGGCGCGAGTTCCGCTGTGCGGATAATCCTCCGACAGTAGGGGAGCCGGGAACATGCGCAGGTGAGTCCATTCAAATGGAATCTGGCACACCTGTCACTACATCCGAAGATGAACCTGCGCCAGTCCGCTTGATCGCCTTTATCTATGCTGTCATCCTGCTCGTGGAGATCGTTTTCTATATTATTCCTTTGCAACTACCTTTCTACCTGCAGGAATTGACAGGGGCCACGGCGGCACAAAGTGGAATGGCAATCTCAATTTTTGCACTGTCTTTTGCATTAGCCTCGATCTTCTTGGGAAAAACAATGGCGCGCCGGGATCACATCACGGTTTTAATGCTCTCTTTTATCCTCATCGGGTTGGGCTTCAGCATGATTTCCCTAGCTGGTGAGTCTCCTGTTCTATATCTTGGGCTGGCCACGGCAGGAAGCGGTGTGGGGATACTGATACCCAATATGTACGTCTGGCTGGCGAGCGAAACGCCCAACGCGATCCGGGGGCGCATTCTGGGCGGGTTTACCACCGCACTGTTCCTGGGTCAGTTCCTCTCTCCCGTCCTCAGCCAACCCCTGATCGGTGTCTACGATATCGGAAGGACGATATTAATTGCAGGGGGCTTCCTGGTTGTGTTGGTGCCCTTTGTTTTCGCTGGGCGTGGGCGGTTGAAGAAACTGGCAGCGGAGCCGGCATAGTATAATCCCTAAGCCACTTTTAAGTCAGGAGAAAGTAAATGCCCAAGACACCCTCTCGATTCCATATTCCTGAGGTCGTTCTCAAATTAATATACACCCGCCAACTGGCGGAGAAACCCTGTGCACACCTGGATTTGATCCAGTTTCGCCAGCCCATCGACGACGTGTGCCGGGACTGCGTTGCTTTAGGAGATCGCTGGCCCAATCTGCGTATGTGCTTGATCTGCGGCTATGTAGGCTGCTGTGACACCTCAAAGAACAAACATATGAAGAAGCATATTGAAGAGAGCGGGCACCCGCTGATTCGCTCGATAGCACCCGGCGAGGGGTGGGTCTGGTGCTATGAGGATGGTGCTTTTCTCTCCGCGCAATCACCGCAACTCGCTGAACCAATGATATGAGGTCAGACAAAACGAGTTTTCCATCTATGACGAAAACAAACGAGACAAATTCCGTCCACGACGATCACCACGATGTGGCTAAGCAACTAGAGATCCTGCAGAGCATCGAGGAGAGCTTGGCCCAACGCTTGGAGATTGAGCAAATCTACGAGCTCGTCGGGGAAAAGCTCCAAAGCCACTTCGACGCCACCACCGTCATCCTGGCGAGCTACAATGCCGACAGCGAGACTGTTCATTACCCCTTTGTCGTTTCGGATGGGGAGCGCCACTCCATCGATCCCCATCCATTGAGCAAAAGCTTTTCCGGACAGGTCATCAAGACAAAAGAAGCGCTGCTTCTGACGAGCGCCGATCAGGTCCTGGAATGGAGCGCCAAGCTGGAGGCTGCAGGGGAGGGGGAGGGCGCTAAAAGCTTCTTGGGGGTCCCGCTGATTTTGGAGGACGAGGTCATCGGTATGATCTCGCTGCAAAATGTGAGGCGCGAAGGGGCCTTCAGCCAGGATGACCTGCAGTTACTAACTACTCTGGCTAACAGTATGAGCGTGGCGCTGGAAAACGCTCGCCTACTTCAAGAGATGGAAGAGCGCAACGCCGAGCTTGCTGTGATCAACAGCGTGCAGGATGGGCTGGTATCAAAGTTAGATATCCGCTCGATCTTTGAGCTGGTGGGCAACCGCATCTCGGAGATCTTCGCTGGGCACGCGGTGGCCCTCTACACTTACGATGCGGGAACCGATATGGTTGAAGCGATGTTTATGTTGGAAAGAGGTGTCCGACATCACCCGCCCCCGATCCAGCCCGGGGCGATTGGTAGGCGCATTTTGGAAACGAAAAAACCGCTGGTGATTTCCTCCTTGGCGGAATTCAAGGCGATCGGTGCGCAAACCGTCGAAGGAACGGAAGCCTCCCAGTCAGGGATCTACGCGCCCCTGGTGGTCAATGACGACGTGATCGGGGCGTTGAACATTGAAAGCCCTGACAAGGAACACGCTTTTACCGAATCTGACCTTCGTTTGGTTACCACCATTGCCAATTCGATGAGTGTCGCCCTGGAGAACGCCCGCTTATTCGATGAAACCCAGCGCCTGCTCGAAGAAACCGAAGAACGCAACGCCGAACTGGCGATGATCAACACCGTTCAACAGGGTCTGGTGGCGGAGTTGAATATGCAGGCCATCTACGATCTAGTTGGCGACAAGCTGTGCCAGATTTTCGACGCCCAAGCGATCGTGATTGCAACCCTTGATCCTGAATCGGGCCTGGAACATTTCTACTACGTCTACGAGAAGGACAAGCGCTTCTATCCAAAGCCGCGTCCGTTTGATGGGGTGCGCAAAGATCTCCTCCAAAACCGCAAACCCATTTACTACAACCAGATCACAGAGGAGGCGATGGCTCAAAGCGACAGCA
>JASFVL010000329.1:0-4910 GCA_050049875.1 Anaerolineales bacterium | reverse complement strand
TATCGCAATCCACTCAGAGAAATTTGTGATCATTGTAGACGAGTCCAAGATTGTGCCCAGGTTGGGAACTAAAGGACCTCTCCCAGTAGAAGTTGTTCGCTTTGAGATTGACGCACACATACGCTGGCTGAATACTATATGTTCTTTCGCTGAACTTTGGACAGAAAAGGATAACAAACCCACCACAACAGATAATGGCAATTATTTAGTACGTTGTTGGTTCAATGACGGAATAGCTAGATCTCATGATCTTTCTCTCGCACTTAATCAACGCCCAGGTATTGTAGAGCACGGGCTATTCTTAGACCAAGCAGATATTGTAGTCGTAGCTCAACAACACGATATCAAGATCTTAAATAGATAATTCACTGACCCAATAGAAACAAATAACATATCCTACATATTCATTTTAAAATGATTGAGAATACAAAAATTAAAATCGCGGCTTCAATATTATCTGCTGATTTCTCACGCTTAGGAGAACAAGTTAGAGAAGCTGTTTCTGCAGGAGCCGACCATATCCATATTGACGTTATGGACGGAAATTTTGTCCCTAATCTAACAATAGGTCCGGTTGTCGTGCGCTCTTTACGACCTCTTATTGCTCAAGGTGAGAGTTTATTGGATGTCCATCTCATGGTAAAGCAACCAGAACGATTAATCCCAAGTTTTGCTGATGTTGGTGCAGATATCCTTACAGTTCACGTAGAAACATGCCCCCATTTACACGGAACAGTACAACAAATTAAGAGTCTGGGAATTAAAGCAGGTGTCACCTTGAACCCATCAACGCCTTTGAGCACCCTGGATGAGATCTTGGATTATGTTGACCTTGTATTGGTCATGACGGTAAATCCTGGATTCGGAGGGCAGAAATACATTCCAACGAGCACATCAAAAATTTCAAGATTGCGGGGTATATTGAATAATCGAGAACTAGGACAAGTAGAGCTATCGGTCGATGGAGGTATTGAGCCAGACAATACAGCTGAAGTCGTTTTAGCAGGTGCTACGGTGCTTGTATCGGGTTCAGCCATTTTTAATAAAAAATCGAGCATAACCGAGAATATATCAGCATTCAGAAATGCGATCAAGAGACTAAAATAATTCTAACTGGTGGCTTTAATATTAATCAATTGGTCGCGAAGATTAGAAATATACATTCCACAAGAAAATAAAAATTTATCCCAAGGAATCCGAAAGGAAGGATCATGGCAGAGAAGGGAAAAAAAGTTCGCGTAGCAATCATCGGAGTAGGAAATTGTGCTTCAGCTTTAGTTCAAGGGGTTGAATATTACAAGAATGCACCAGATAGTGCTGACATCCCTGGATTAATGCACGCTACCTTAGGCGGTTATCATATCAGAGACATTGAGTTTTCAGCCGCATTTGACGTAGTCACCAGCAAGGTTGGCTTGGATCTAAGTGAAGCCATTTCCGCGCATCCTAACAATACCAAAAAGTTCGTTGAAGTTCCCCATTTGGGAATACCAGTACATAGGGGGATGACTCATGACGGACTTGGAAAATATTTACAGCAGGTAGTGGAAAAAGCCCCAGGTCCTACCGATGATATAGTGGGAATCTTAAAAGATACACAAACCGACGTTGTAGTAAATTTCTTACCCGTTGGATCTGAAATGGCGACTAAATGGTATGTAGAACAGGTGCTAGAAGCAGGTTGCGCATTTGTCAATGGTATCCCCGTCTTCATCGCTAGTTCAGAATACTGGTCCAAAAGGTTTCAAGAACGCCGGCTACCGATAATCGGGGATGACATAAAAAGCCAGGTAGGAGCTACAATAGCACATAGGGTTCTCACCAACCTGTTCAAAGACCGTGGTGTTCGTCTTGATAGGACCTATCAATTAAACTTCGGTGGAAACATGGATTTTTACAACATGCTTGAGAGGGATCGTTTAGAATCGAAAAAAGTATCCAAGACGAATGCGGTGACCAGCCAATTACCTTATGACATAGGGGAAGATAATATCCATGTTGGACCAAGCGATTATGTCCCCTGGTTAACAGATAGGAAGTGGTGTCACATTCGAATGGAGGGTAGTGCATTTGGAGATGTGCCACTCAGCATTGAGCTGAAACTAGAAGTTTGGGATTCCCCAAATTCAGCAGGCGTAATGATTGATGCAGTGCGATGCGCTAAATTAGCCTTAGATAATGAGCTAAACGGACCACTAATTGGACCATCTGCATATTTTATGAAATCCCCACCACAGCAATTTAGAGATGATTTGGCTAGACAAATGGTTGAAGATTTTATTTCTAGTAAGTAAACGTGAGAGAAGTTATCACACGGGCTTTTCTATATCCCGGCTTGGTAGTTTCGTAGACGCAAACTATTGCTGACAACAAATATACTACTAAACGCCATTGCTCCAGCTGCCAACATAGGATTTAAAAACCCAGCAGCAGCTGCGGGAATAAGTATTATATTGTAAATAAACGCCCAAAATAAATTTTGTTTAATCGTTCTAAGAGTCTTGCGGGATAAAGATATCGCTCGCACCACACCTCGTAAATCCCCACTAATTAATGTTATTGGGGCAGCTGCGATGGCAACATCCGTTCCAGTTCCGATCGCAATCCCCACATCTGCTTGTGCTAATGCCGGGGCATCGTTTATCCCATCTCCAACCATTGCAACGATTTCAGCAGATGCTTGCAAATCCTTAACTTTTGCCGCCTTATCCCCCGGAAGTACCTCCGCAAAAACCTGATCGACACCAACTTGATAGGCAATCGCCTCCGCCGTTCTCTGGTTGTCACCTGTTATCATGGCAATTGATAATCCCATATTATGTAGTTCATCAATCGCTTCTGTAGAACCCTCTTTAAGGGTATCTGCAACAGCAATCACACCACTTACGGATCCATCAATCGCTACTAACATAGCTGTTTTCGCTTCGTTTTGTAATCGATCTACATCCGAAGCCAGGCCATCAAGTGAAAGATTCCGTGAGGTCATCATTCGCAGATTGCCTACAAGCACTTGATGCCCATCTACCTTCGCCATAACACCATTTCCCACCTCAGCTTGAAAGTCATCGGGTTGGCTAAGATTTAGACCCCTATTTCCTGCTTCAGCCCAAATTGCTTCACCTAAGGGATGCTCACTTCCTTGTTCAACTGATGCGGCTAATCTCAACAGATCGTTCTCAGAATAACCCTTAGTTCTAATATCTGTCACTGCTGGTTGACCTTTCGTGATCGTACCCGTCTTATCTAGCACAACTGTTGTCAGACGACCTGCTCTCTCCAAGGCTTCTCCAGATTTTAGCAATACTCCCATTTCCGCCCCTTTTCCTGTGCCGACCATTACTGCAGTTGGTGTTGCCAAACCCATTGCACAAGGACAAGCAATAACCAACACAGCGACCATGTTAATTAACGCACGAGTAAATAGGTTGATTTCAGCATCTGATGGTAATGGCAGAATAAAATACCAGACAAGGAAGGTAATCACAGCAATCGTGATTACCGCAGGCACAAAAATGGCTGAGACTTGATCGGCTAACTTTTGAATGGGTGCTTTGCTTCCTTGTGCCTCTTCGACAAGCCGGATAATTTGTGCTAGAGCAGTTTCTCGACCAACCTTCTTAGCCTCAAACTTTAATCTCCCTAATTTATTTAGAGTAGCTCCAATTACAGAATCACCTGGGATTTTCTCCACGGGAAGGGATTCGCCAGTGAGCATCGACTCGTCCACGCTAGATCTACCTTCAATCACTACACCATCAACAGGTATTTTTTCTCCCGGACGAACCAAAACTAGGTCCCCCACCTGAACCTCTTCAACAGATACCTCCATCTCCTGGCCATCTCGAAATATCCTAGCGGTCTTTGCACGCAATCCCATCAGCTTTTTTATTGCCTCACTCGTGCGCCCCTTTGCGCGCGCTTCAAGGAATTTTCCTAACCTTATCAGCGTAATAATAACTGCCGCAGTTTCGAAATAAACATGGCCGGATAGAACACCGAGTACAACTGGTATGGAATAGAAGTAAGCTGCGGATGAACCCATTGCGATAAGTACATCCATATTGGCAGTACCATTCCGCAGTGATTTGTACGCTCCTATATAATACTGCCTACCAACGTAAAATTGGACTGGGGTTGCCAAGGCTAACATTAACCAATCCATCCATTCAGTTTGCACAATAATATCTGGAAGAATTCCTAAATCCCTGCTCATGGAGAGGATAAACAACGGTATCGTGAAGATTAATCCCACTACTAACAAATTTTTTTGATTAGCGATCTCCTCTTCCCGGGCTAAGCGCTCAACATCTTCTAACTCGCCACCCGTAACAACAGCTTCAAAACCAGCAGTAGTTACAGTACGTCGAAGATCAACTTGACTAACTACCGTAGGGATATAGCGGATATGCGCTTTTTCAGTACCATAAGATACTTGGGTATCTAATACACCATCTATTTTTTTTAATGTTTTTTCTAACCGTCTTGCATCATTGTCGTCACTTAGACCTCGAAGAATTAGATCGGCTTCACCCGAAGCAACGTCATAACCAGCTCTTTGTATCCGTTCCAAGAGATTTTTAAGACTAGATGTATTGGGGTCAAATTCAACTGTCGCTCGCTCAGATGATAGATTTACGTTAGCGTAAATAACTCCATCCACCTTTTTAATATTGCGTTCGACAGTCGCTACACAGTTAGCACATGTCATCCCCGTAATGGGAAGAGTATACTGCTTTGTTTCGGTCATAAACTTTCGATTGGGATTTAGTTTGTAATATTTTAATTCAAATATTATATGAGTAATTAGGTGGAAAAAAAATTAATTCTCCACAGGATAATTTATCTCTGCTAAGAGAGATTTAATTTTCTCCTCTGTTGCAGGTGATCGAAATTTGATGGTTGCTTTCTTT
>JASFVL010000057.1:0-15703 GCA_050049875.1 Anaerolineales bacterium | reverse complement strand
TGCGGGTATATGCGGTGGTATGGACGGGGAGGTCGTCACCATCACGATCTTTCCAGATATTCCAGACCCTCGCTGCGCGCTCGTCCGTCCCGAGCAGCTCCTCAGGGTGATCAACAAGAGAGAAGAAGTGATCCAGATATCACTTGCGGGAATCGAGGTGTCGGTCGAGCCAGGTCAAACCTATGAATTCGCGACTCCGTTGGGGCAGCTCTTGGCGAAGGGCGTACACCGGGTTGAGGTGCTGCCATGTTGCGGGGCTGAACTTTGGCTCCGAGATACGAATTAGCTCCCTGATCCATCCATCTTGTCCCGAGTGTCCTCGACAATCACTGCCATCATTATACGTTTTCCTTATCCACCTTAACAGTATCTCCCAAGTACCAGGTGGTGATCCCAATTAGATTTCGTAAGTTGCTCAGGATAAAGCCAGGGCATAAGGTTAAGGTGATGCTCTACAATAACCGCATTGAGATGATCCCCGTAAAGCTCGTTGATGAAGCGCGTGGATTTCTGAAAGGGATAAATACTGTGGTAGATCGAGATCCAGATTGGTCAGGTAACTTATCGCTTATAGACAGCCCATAACCCGTAAAAGGTTGGCGTGATGTCATCATCCGTGGAGAAACCGACTCATCACGGAAAACCCAAGCACTTCGTTCGTCCAGCAAGGCTGGAAGATATCTGTGTGCTGCTTGAGCCCACCCGGAAAGAAGAAATCGAGCGACTGCGCCAGCGTCAGATCGCTCTGCAAACAAGTTTTGGGGGAAATCCAATCGAACAGATTCATTTGACATGCCAGAGGTTTGATTGCCGGGACGAGCACAAGATCCAGAAATTCCAGATAGCCTTGAGGGATGCGTTGGTTGATATAAAACCAATTTCAATGACTGCTTTATCGCTTCAGACTCTCTACTCGCAGATTAGGCAAACGAATATCCTCAAGTGGAGCATTAAAGTGACGTGGGAGGTGCGCCAGTTTGTGGCGTTGGTTGAGCGCACATTAGTGGCGGTGGGGATCGAACCGCTGTACACAACCGGGTTTGTCGCCTCATTGATCACAGCGCTGAAGGACGTACGCGCAGTAGATGATGACCAACTGGCAGGGGTTGGTGGGTTTCCTCACCATCTTTTCACTGGGGAGCAAGTTGAACTTTCCAGAATATGTGGTCACAATGAGTTTGAGACGCTCGCAATTATCCCAATGTAGATGTGGGTAGGGGTTCACCGAAGAGGTGAGTGCGGTCTAATGTGTCTGGAGCTGACCTGGCTTAACACAGTGGTCGTGAGACAATAGGTACCTTCTTCTATTTCATGAACAGAAAACGATTTAGCGGTTGTATCATCGGGCAATGCCTTGGAGACGCGCTGGGCTTTCCCGTTGAAGGATTCCCGCCGCGGGTCTGTCAGCGCTATGTGGAGGAATACCTTGCGAATGAGGAGATGCCGTTACGTGGTCGTGGCCCTTTCCGCTTCGGTCAGTACACGGACGATTCCCAACTGGCGCGCGAGCTGATGCTGAGCTACGTCGAGCGCCAAGGTTTCGATCCTCAGGACTATGCGAGACGAATTGCAGCGATATTTAAAGAGAAACGGATCGTCGGACGCGGCCGCGCCACCGATCAGGCTGCCTGCCGCTTAGCTGCTGGCGTTCCGTGGCAAGAGGCGGGGACTCCCCCACCGTCGGCCGGCAATGGAAGTGCGATGCGCGCTGCTCCGATAGGGTTGTTTTTCTACGACAGTCCGGAGGAGCTGATTAAGGCAGCCGATGACCAGGGCCGGATTACACATGCTGATCGACGCTGTTCCGCTGGGGCGGTTGCGATCGCTGGCAGCGTTGCGCTGGCGCTGAAAAACCAAGCACCCACAGAGAGTTGGCTGGACCAGTTAGCTGAGTGGGTAATGGTGATCGATGAGGCCTTCGGGCAGCACATCCTCCAACTGCGTGGGTGGATCCAGCTTGCTCCTGCAGATGCCGTGGTGCCAATCTCCAAGTGTGGAGTTGACCCGGGTTATGAGGATGCCTGGGAGGGGATTTCGCCTTTTGTGGTGGGAAGCGTTCTATGGAGCCTGTATTCTTTCCTCAGGAGTCCCGAGGACTACATGGAGACCATTCGAACGTCAATCGTTGTCAGTGGCGACGTCGATACAACTGCTGCGATGGCTGGTGCGATCAGCGGAGCCTACCTAGGCATCGAGGCTGTGCCGCCGGGCTTGGCACGGCACGTTACCGATCAGGGCGCCTGGGGGTATTCGGACCTGGTTGACCTCGCCCATCGCTGTTACGAGGTTAAGTGTGGCGAGACCAGCTTAGGCGCGATAGACCCCGATCAATAGAACCGTCCACTTTTATCAGGTATAATACGGTTCGGCTTTCGCTAGTTCTGTTCTGAGTAGGATCCAATCAACCGACCAGACTCCTTAAGTTCGGTCGGTTTAATTTTTCTGGAAGGTAATTTATGAGTGATAAAAAAAAGACAGTTAACGATAAGATGGTTGTTAGTCTTGAGTATGTGCTTTGTCTATCTGACGGCGAAGAAATCAGTCGTTCTGAGGACAATGCCCCTTTGGAATACATCCACGGGCATAATCAAATCATATCTGGATTGGAAAAATCGCTGTATGGCATGGGCGTAGGCGATGAGAAAGATGTGACCGTCGCGCCTGAGGAGGGTTATGGGGAACACCTCCCCAATGAGATCATCAAAGTGGATCGGGAAAATTTCCCTTCTTCTTTCGAACTCGTTGAGGGAAAGCCCGTCTCTGTGAAGGATGAAGAGACGGGGAAGACCTTCACAGCAAAAATCCTCGAGGTACATCCAGAGTCCGTAACATTGGACTTCAATCACCCATTGGCAGGTGAAACGCTTCATTTCAGCGTCAAAGTCGTTGGATTGCGGCATGCGACGGAAGAGGAGATGTCCCACGGTCACGTGCATGATGGGGATCACGCCCACTAACCATTGACCACGATTTTTGTGGACAATTTATGCTCCAAAAAACGAAATCGCATGGTTTGAGCCAGGTAACCGTGGGATATTAAAGTTTAAAAGAGCCACTCCGAATCGCTTGGAGTGGTTTTTTTAATTAGGTTTTTTGTAATCCCATTTCCACATTTGGAAAGAGCGGACAAATATTTGCCAGGCGCAGCTGGGCTTACTCCTGGAACGTGCGCAAGTAATTGACCAGATCCCAGCGTTTTTCCTCATCGAAGAGTGCCCAAGCCTGCATTGCGGTTCCCTCGACACCGTTGGTGATGATGTAGAACAACTCGCCATCGCTGAGATCCTTGACGTGCTCAGCGCGGAAATCAACGGGCTTCGGATCCAGCGTGGCTCCAACCACACCGTCCCCTCGCCCTTCCTCTCCATGGCAATTGATACAAGAGGAGATATAGGTCTCTTCGCCCCTTTGGAGGCTAGCGTCATCGGCCGGGATGGGATTAGTGACATTAGCGTTTTCATCCGGCACGCCATAATCCCTGGGCTCAACTTCCTCCATGGGTTCTTCCATTTCTTGCTCAGGCTCGGCAGATCCCGCACTCGGATCTTCTGTCGCTGATGAGTCACCCGAGCATCCAGTTAGTAATAGCCCCACGAGCATGCCTGCCACCAAAACGATCCATAATACGCGACGCCTCTTCATATTGCCTCTCTTTTGAGTCACCCCATAAGCGGGTGAAACCTTGTTTGTATTCGTGTGCACCCAGATGTTGTCCAAGGGAATACAGTAGGTTTTAGGCGTGGGTGGCGTCGCCACCCACGCCTAAAACCTACATCTTCTCTCCCTCTGACATGTCTTGCATGCACACTTGTATTCTAAAATGTGGTTGATCTGGAGAATTATAGTAATTTAAATCGGATTTGTCAAATTGGGAATATAAAGGAGAGCAGGATATTGTTAAACTGCTTGGGCAGCATTCGATTATAATTGTTGTTTGTGTGCGCACCCAAAACCAACGGTATTCCTTGCGAAAACATTTGGGTGCACACTTGCCTATTTCTCCGGTTTTGTGGATTGTTTACAAATGTTAGAATGATGACGCTTTCTTCCGGTCTACCCGGAAGTTTCTTTGTACCCTTTCAGGTAGAGAGCTGAGGCTTAATTTGTCGGAGGACTGCAATTTTCAAAGTCAGATAAGGAAGACGCCAAATGCGCACGATCTACATTGATAAAAACATTCCCAAGATTTTGCTGACCAGTGCTCTGCGGCCGATCTGGCCCGGCATTGTCTATACAGCGCTGGCGCCAACGCGTTTTGAAGAAGTGCCCGACGAGCCCCTGCCCGGTCCGAACTGGGTGCGCGTACGTAACCGGCTTGGCGGCATCTGCGGCACCGATATGAACTTGTTTCTCGTCAAGATAGATTCAAAGGTCGCTGGTGTCGCTCTGCCGGGCACCGACCGGCTCTATTTGGGTCATGAGGTGATTGGCGAAGTCAGCGAGGTCGGTCAGGGGGTGACATCCCTGCAGCTGGGGGACCGGGTCATCATGGATAGCCGGGTGACGGGGGGACCCACCTGTCTGAGTCAGGAGCTCGAGCAGCTCTGCCGGCATTGCTCTCAGGGTAACTACCAATTGTGCGAGAACGCATCGCTGGGCCGCGGTCCCATTGGAGTCGGCGGCGGTTGGGGGGATTCCTTTACGGCGCACGTGAGCGAGGTATACCGCGTGCCGGACGAGTTTGACGACGAAACGGCCATGATGGTCGAACCGCTCTCTGTGGCGGTGCGTTCAGTCATGGCAAAATTGCCCCAGCCCGACGAACAGGTCCTCGTGGTTGGGTGCGGTATGGTTGGGTTGAACGTGGTGCAAGCGGTGCGAGCGCTAGCGCCTTCCTGTAAGATCGCCGCCATGGCCCGCTATCCCCAGCAGATCGAGATGGCCCGCCAACTGGGAGCAGATGAGGTCATTTCCGATGAAGATCCATACGAAGCGGTGGCTCGGATCACAAATGCCAAACTTTACACCGGGCAGCTTAACAACCGGATGCTTTTGGGTGGCTTCGACGTTGTGTATGATTGCGTTGGGTCCGCCCAAACGGTGCAGGACAGTCTGCGCTGGGCTCGCGCGGGAGGGGCTGTGGTGATGGCGGGAGCCAATCTGGAGCGCATGCGCGTGGACCTGTCGCCGATCTGGTATAAGGAAGTGGACCTGATTGGAATATTAATCCACGGTATAGAGGAATGGAACGGGTCCCGGCGAAGCACCTACGATATAACTTGTGAGCTGCTGTTGAAGGGCAAGCTTACGGCTGCTGGGCTGATCACCCACTACTTCCGCTTGGAGGACTGGAAAGAGGCGATTAAAACATCGCAAGACAAGCGGACCGGTTCGATTAAAGTTGTCTTCGACTTCCGGGAACAACCCCCAGACTAATGATTTGCCGGTTGGTTTTCCAAGGCTTCAGCCAGAATGATGTATTTGGCGTGTGACCAAAGCAGGGGGTTGGCGATCTCTCCCCAACGTTCTTGCCAGGTTTTGTAGAAAGCACGGTCGATCAGCGACGCAGGGACTTGTTCAGCGAGAAAACCTTGTTCATCGGCTTGCGCTTCAATCCATCTGAGCGCGGTCCGCGCCTGGCTCCATTCACCGATTTGAGCGTAATACCAGCCAAGCCAGGCGGTTAAAAGGATCCACTCACCGCCACCATAGTAGGTGTCTTTGGCGTAGCGGTGAACGCCACCACCGGAGCGCAGATAGGTTTCGATTTTCTTCACCGTACTCTGGATAAGGGGGTCATCAGGGTTCTTCAGGCGATAGGGTACGGCGAGTCCTAATAAGTTGGCATCTACCTCGTTGGATCCGATATATTTGACAAGATGCCCGTTCGAAACAGCGTGTTTGTCCAGGTACGCGCTGATATCCCGCGTTGTCTTGCTGTGATCTTTTCCGCTCAAAGATGTATGAGCTTGCAGCCCAGCATAGATTGCGGCCAGGGTGTAAGGGTGCACCTTGTCAGGGAATTCCTCCCAACAATCAAAACAAGGCCGGCGCCAGAGAGCGGAAATGTAATCGGCAACCAATTGGGAGGCGTCGAGCCACTTCTGGCGAACTTTTGTTTTGCTGCGCCGGTGGTGCTCTGCTAGAGACCACAACCAGGTTCCGAAGCCATCCAATTGAAAATTGGGCCAGTCTTCTTCAACCTCGGCGCCGTTGAGAGAATAACGCGTGTGAAGGATATCGGCTGCCTCGAGCGGCGCTCCGCTGCGCCCCTTCGATACAGCTCGCTCGACCACGTCCGCTCGCTTGATGATGTTCAAGGCTGCCCAATTGTGAAAACGCTGCGCGCTGGCGTGCTCTCCAACCAAATCCATGGCGTAGGAGATGAAGGCACTATCTCGGAACCAGCAGTAGCGGTAGGTCGAGAAATTCGGGCTGGCTGGATAGGCCCCGCTTGAACTTTGATGCTGCAAAATGATCTCGATGCTGATTTGGCGTAAGTGGCTCATGTTCTATCCATGCTCCTGATCGTCAAGTTCAAAAACGAGAACCCCCCAGTATTCCAAGCTGGGCAAGGATACTTGCACGATGTCACCATCAGCGCGCCAATCCACCCGCTGGAGGTTTAAATTGCCCCCATCTGGGCTGCCCCACCAAACCTGACGAGCAGGTGCAGGAACGGGCACTTTCACGGGAACGTCGATCCGTGAAGGTGGAGCAGGGTGAGCTTGATCCCAGCCAGAATCCTCCAAAGCGGTCAGGTTAACCAGGCAGAGGACCAGCTTGCCAGGGCTGATGCGGAGGGTTTTCCAAACTCCGGGCGGGGTGATTATTTGCTCAGTGGATCCGTGCCCGGCGAAGGGACCGAGTAATTCTCCATAACGTACGGCGAAATCATAATATCTTCGCAGTGCTTTTCTAAGACCCTCGGGGATGGCCTGGTGCTTGGGGAAGTATGGATCGCTGAGTAAGCGTGCCTGCTCACCGAGTTCGATCCGGGCACCGCCGCAAGAAAATATCAAGGCATCCGCCAGACGAATGTTAGCGGGTCGGTCCGCCGGGAGGTAGAGGGCGATTACAACAGGCTTACCTCCGGAGAGCTTGCGCGCCCTCAAAACGACTTCGGGGAGGTCACGGTAATGGGTGCGCGGAGGCCATATCTCGATGTAGACAAAATCCTGGGGAGAGGTTGACAGGGTCTCGATCGGCCAATTGCCCACCGCGTTGAAGGTGACACTTTTATTGGGAAACGTCCCTTTGAGTGCGTGGATGAATTGGTCAAAGGCTTTCGGCAGATCCACGGGCTCACCTCTGATGTTGGAACCCTCCTTTGGATCGCCGTATTGGTCCACGTGCAGACCGTCAAAAGGCAACTCGGTAAGCACCCGAACGCACTCATTCTGGAGATGGGATATCCACGGACTTCCGGATGTGGGATCCATCAATCCCAAGAAATCCATAAAGGTCAGGTGTTGGCCGCTCTCATCGTACAGCGCCCAATCCGGATGGTCTTTCCAGAACTCCAACGAGGCGGCGTACACGGCCAGATAGAGCATGGCCCTCATTCCAAAGTGGTGGGCGGTCTGGATAGATTTTCTGACCGTGGTTAATGAGAGCATCCGCCCGAGGGGATCGTGATATCGCTCCGTAGGAGGGAGTAGACAATCGTGCCGGTAACCCCAATCGTAAAACTGTAAGCCGTTGATGTGAAAGCGCACCAATGCGTCTAGAGTCACTTCCAGATCGTCGCGAGCGGGTGTGAAATCGGTCAAAAAGCCGTATCTGGGGAACGCCGTCCACTCTGAAAGCACATCGAAGGCGCTGCTGGCTGCGCTGACCATATTCCCGGTATCGTCGATCAGTTCAGTCACTACCCCGTAGCCGCGCGGCGTCACTGGGGGCAGAGACCACTCCATGGTGAGCTGTTGATCTCCCGGTACCAGCGAAATCGGGTGGGAAAGTGTGTCAATCAGCTCCGCCAGATGCCAGAACCTCAGGCGAATGACGGTTTCCCCAGCGGACTGAGTTTGCAGTTCGATGCGCAGTTTTACGGTCTCACCCGGTTTGAACGTACCCTTGAGAGGGTAAAGGTCGGCGATGCCCATCGCTTAGCCCTTCAAACCGGTGGTGGCAATGCCGCGGATGAAATAGCGCTGGAAGATGGTGAAGACCAGAACCACCGGGATCAGGGCGACAATGGAAGCGGCGAACACCTGACCCCATTCGGTGAGATGCTGGGTTTGGAAGAGGGCGATGGCGATGGGGAGCGTGCGGCGAGTGGTCTCTTTGATGGCGACGTGAGCCCAGGGGAACTCGTCCCAACTGTAGAGGAAGGTGAAAATCGTCACCACTGCCAATCCCGGTCGCGAAAGCGGTATTACGATGCGCGCAAAGATCTTCCATTGGCTGGCGCCATCGATCAAGGCGGCCTCTTCCAGTTCCTTGGGGATGCCCTCGAAGAAACCGCGCAGCAGAAAAGTCTGCATGGAGAGGTTCATCGTGATGTAAACCACCACAAGCCCTACATGAGAATCCAGCAGTCCCAACTGCTTGGTGATGATAAATTGAGGGATGATCAGCATCACGGGAGGGATCATCATGCCGGTCAAAAAGAAGTAAAAGAGGGGCTCTTTCCCAGGGAATTTCAAGCGTGCAAAGGCGTATGCAAGAAGCGATGAAATTAATACGGTCAATGTGGTCGTGGCGACAGCGACCAGTAAGCTGTTCAGGAAATAGAGCCCAAACAGGTCTTTGCCTAAAGCTTCGCTGTAGTTTTTTAGGGTCATCTCTTGGGGCCACAAGCGCGGCGGCATTTCGAAGATGTAGGACTGCGGCTTGAAGGAGGTGATCAGCATGTACCAAAACGGGATAAAGACAATCCCCGTGCCCCCCAGCAGCAAGGCGTAGGTGATCAATCTTGAGAGCGAGCGCTGTCGTCGAAGTCCCACCTTACATCTCCACTTGTTGGCGCAGGAGCCGAATTTGTACGACGCTGATAACGAAAACGATGACGGTGAGAAGATAGCTGATGGCCGAGCCGGACCCGAAATCTAGGCGGTTGAAGGTGGCTTCATACATCAAGGTCAAAATGAAGTGGGTCAGATCTAACGGATCGCCCCCATTGGTGATCAGTAGGTTGGAGATGTAGGCGTTTAAGGCGCCGATGGTCAGCACGACGACCAGAAACACCATGGTCGGTCTTAGGAGGGGTAGCGTGATGTTGAAAAAGCGAGCCAACCCACCGGCACCGTCCACCTCGGCAGCCTCGTAAAGATGCTCGGGAATGGCTTGTAATCCCGCTAAGAAGATGATGGCTGTCCACCCAACTCCCTTCCAGATTCCTAAAAGATGGATCGGCACGAATGTCAACACTGGGTCGGCCAACCAGAGGATATTCTTGGGGATCACATGGAGGACGTCGCGCAGGAAGTAATTCACCAACCCAGCTTGCCCGCTGAACATATATTCAAAGAGCAGGCTCACGATGACCCAAGAGGTGATCACCGGCAAATAGTACACCACGCGGAAGAAAGAGCGGGCGCGTATGTCCTGGTTCAGCAGCACGGCCACGATCAGCCCGATGAGCATCTGGCCCGGGACGGTGACCAGGGCATAGGCCAAGGTGTTGAGCACCGCCCGGCGAAAGATCGGGTTTCTCAAAGCGTCCGCGTAATTTGCCAGACCCACCCACTCGGATTGTTCTGGGTTAACGATTTTCCAATCGTAAAAGCTGATTCGAAAGGAATAGATCATCGGCCCGACCAAGAAGGTGATGAAGAGAAGCAGGGCGGGCAGGATGAACAGCGCGGCGGTCAGGATTTGAGTTGGACTGCGTTTCATTGTATGCGCGTGGAACGACGATGTCGGCTTGTTGGTATTTTAGCGCATTTGGGCGAAAGTCCTGCCTCTCGACTCACCGAGAGGCAGGACTTTTATCGCAGCTTACTGACCGATCAATGCGTTGATTTCTGCGGCGGCCTGGTCCAGGGCTTGCTGGGGCGTTTGTTCGCCGCGCAGCATGCGCTGGAAGGCGTTGTTGATGGCGCCGTCCATGTCGCCCCAGGCGGGGTGGGGTACGCGTGCCTGGGCGGTTTCGAGCTGTTTCAGGAAGACATCGAAGTAGGCGGGCATGGCGGGGTCGCCGATCAGGCTGGAGAGGGTGGGGATGACACCGACTTCGGCCATCATCTTCTGGGATTCTTCGCTGAGCAAGAAGGCGGTCCATTTCATGGCGGCATCTGCGTTCTGGCTGTCGGCGAAGATGACCACGTCCTCACCGCCGACCACCGAACTGGTGGTGCCGTCGGGGCCGGTGGGGATGGGAGCGAAGTTGACTTCGAAGTCGGGGTAATTGCCCTTGTAGATATCGACCATCCAGGGGCCGTCGATGATCATGGCGTAGAGGCCGGTGGCGTGACCGTCGGCGGTACCGATGCCGCCGCCCAGCAGGTTGGGCGAGATGCAGCCCTGATTGAACAGGTCGGTGAGCATGGTGAAGGCAGCGACGCTCTCGGGGCCGTTGATGTAGCCATCGGCGGTGGTGATGTCTTCATCGACGATTTTGCCGCCCATGGCGTAGAAGACCGGGGCGGGCGCCCAGAAGTAAGTGCCTCCCAGGGCGTAGCCGTACTGGGTCTCGCCTTCCGTCAGAGAGCAGACGACATCAGCGAACTCTTCCATGGTCTCAGGAGGGGCAGCGATGCCGGCAGTATCGAAATCGGCTTTGTTCCACAGCAGCACTTGGGTGTTGGTGTTCTGGGGCAAGCCGTAGTAGTGGCCCTGCCAGAAGTTGGTCGCCAGGGGCCCGGGGAAGGTCCCGGCAGTGATGTCGTCGAAGCCCGGCATGGTGCCGTCCAACTGCAGGAGGGCACCTTGTTCAGCGAACTCGGGGACCCAGACGATGTCCATACGGGCGGTGTCGGGTGCGGAGCCGCCGGCGATGCCGGTCAGCAAGGCGGACTTGAAGTCATCGTAGGCGTAGCGTGTGGTTTCGACCTGGATGCCCGGGTTAGCGGCTTCGAAAGCCGCCACAACGTTCTCGAGTTGGGCGGTCTCCGGATCGCTCATCGTATGCCAGTAGGAAATCGTGACCGGTTCCTCCGATACCTCTGGTGGGGGTGCGCCAAGCATTTCGTTGATTTCTGCAGCGGCCTGGTTCAGGGCTTGCTGGGGCGTTTGTTCGCCGCGCAGCATGCGCTGGAAGGCGTTGTTGATGGCGCCGTCCATGTCGCCCCAGGCGGGGTGGGGTACGCGTGCCTGGGCGGTTTCGAGCTGTTTCAGGAAGACATCGAAGTAGGCGGGCATGGCGGGGTCGCCGATCAGGCTGGAGAGGGTGGGGATGACACCGACTTCGGCCATCATCTTCTGGGATTCTTCGCTGAGCAAGAAGGCGGTCCATTTCATGGCGGCATCTGCGTTCTGGCTGTCGGCGAAGATGACCACGTCCTCACCGCCGACCACCGAACTGGTGGTGCCGTCGGGGCCGGTGGGGATGGGAGCGAAGTTGACTTCGAAGTCGGGGTAATTGCCCTTGTAGATATCGACCATCCAGGGGCCGTCGATGATCATGGCGTAGAGGCCGGTGGCGTGACCGTCGGCGGTACCGATGCCGCCGCCCAGCAGGTTGGGCGAGATGCAGCCCTGATTGAACAGGTCGGTGAGCATGGTGAAGGCAGCGACGCTCTCGGGGCCGTTGATGTAGCCATCGGCGGTGGTGATGTCTTCATCGACGATTTTGCCGCCCATGGCGTAGAAGACCGGGGCGGGCGCCCAGAAGTAAGTGCCTCCCAGGGCGTAGCCGTACTGGGTCTCGCCTTCCGTCAGAGAGCAGACGACATCAGCGAACTCTTCCATGGTCTCAGGAGGGGCAGCGATGCCGGCAGTATCGAAATCGGCTTTGTTCCACAGCAGCACTTGGGTGTTGGTGTTCTGGGGCAAGCCGTAGTAGTGGCCCTGCCAGAAGTTGGTCGCCAGGGGCCCGGGGAAGGTCCCGGCAGTGATGTCGTCGAAGCCCGGCATGGTGCCGTCCAACTGCAGGAGGGCACCTTGTTCAGCGAACTCGGGGACCCAGACGATGTCCATACGGGCGGTGTCGGGTGCGGAGCCGCCGGCGATGCCGGTCAGCAAGGCGGACTTGAAGTCATCGTAGGCGTAGCGTGTGGTTTCGACCTGGATGCCCGGGTTAGCGGCTTCGAAAGCCGCCACAACGTTCTCAAGCTGGGCGGTCTCCGGATCGCTCATCGTATGCCAGTAGGTTACGGTGACTGGCATTTCTTCAGTTTCCATTGGTTCTTCTGGTTCTTCAGGTTCTGGAGTTACCACTGGCTCTTGGGTTGGCTCCTCGGTTGCAGCCGGTGCGCACGCCGCCAAGATGAGAGCCAGAGCGAACAACATACTGAGAACACTCATCAGATACCTGTGGTTTTTCATTTCATGACCTCCGGGGTATGTTAAGTTGAATCTGGATGAACGGCAATTTGAATGACTGTTTCTTTTTTTTTCGTCCATTTGCACCTCCGTGGAAAAGGGCGACTTTTTTCAATGAATAAAATATCTTCAGCAAAAAAATTTATAAGGGATGATCATGCAGAACGAGGAACCTTCTCTTCATGCAAAGGTGATTTGAACAGCTCTTGCAAGACCAGGCTTGCGGCGCCGCGCGCCCAGGCGTCGTCCTCCCAAACGTCGATGCGTGTTTCGGTGTCCTGTGCCAAACCTGGCATGACGTGTTTGGCGATGGACTCACGCATCGGTGCGAATAAGTGTTCACCGGCCCGCACCCCCTCTCCACTGATGATGATCTCTTCGGGGCTCAGCAGGTTAATCATGTTGGCAATGCCCTGCCCGAGTTTGTCCCCCGCCTGCATAAAAATCGCTCGCGCAGCCGGGTCGCCTTCTTCGATGAGGGCGATCAATTGATTGACGTTATTTGCCTTTTGGGACAATTCTCCTCTGGCGAACGATTCTGACGCCTGTCTCAACAGTCCTGGGTCGGAAACATAGGTTTCAATGCAACCTTTCTTACCGCAGGCACAGAGGGGACCATCAGGATCCATCACCGTGTGACCGAACTCACCGGCGCCACCGCTAGCCCCCCGGTATAGCTGCCCGTTAACCACAATGCCCATTCCGACTCCCCGACCTATCGTCACGGTGAGGAAATTGTCAATACCCTGTCCCGCACCAAACAATTGCTCCGTGAGGGTGAGGGTATTGACGTCGTTATCGATGTATACTGGAACATTGATGCGGGATCGAAGAACCTCTATTAAAGGAACATCACGCCAGCCAAATATGGGTGAGTGCCGCAAAACACCTGTTTTTGCGTCGATGATCCCGGCAAGGCCAATACCGATACCCAGGAGTTGCTGTTTATCGATACCCACCGCCATCACAAGCGCATCAACAACCGCCACCAGCGTATCCACTGCAGTGTCCAAAGAATGATTTTGTAGATGGCTTGTATGTTTGGTGATGACGGTTGCTTCCAGGTCGGTTATGGCGCCGATGACCCGCTCCTCCATAAGCTTGATCCCCACGACATAGCCGCCGCGGGGATTAATGGCTAGGAGGATAGGCCTACGACCGCCGCGTGAATCTCCTTCTTCCTTTTCAAAGATTAAGCCCTTTTGGATGAGTTCTGCGGTGATACCGGTGACCGTAGCAGCACTGAGGCCCGTGCGTCGAGCGATTTCGGTGCGCGAGATGGCCCCGTGTGTTTTGATGGTGTTCAAGACCGCGGAGCGGTTTATGGCGCGAATAAGGTCGCGACTGCCGAGAGGGTGTTTACGCATCTTACTTTATTCAGTGAATTAAGTATCTTTACTATATACTATTTTTCCCACTTCGTCAAGTAAATTTTCGAAAGGGAGCTCGCGATTCTTATGAATCTTTACGGTGGTGGAATAATTTTCTCCCCCGATCCATTTCGGCAGTCATTCCCGGAGCCAAATCAACACCATGCCGGTATTGCGCTGGCCACATGCTCTGTAAATGGAAAAACGCTACCCGGTCACCATCCTTTAATGGGTGTTCCAGGTCTGGCTGGAGATCGGGCATCGCGCTGAGATCACCATTGATAAAGGTCAGACCTCGCTCCTCGGTGGGCAATGAGAGGTGATTGTGATTTTTATACATACCGAAAAGAGTCTTAACGGTTCTGAAGCGATGCGCTTGAAAGAGATTTTCTTTAACCCAGCTTATTTTTTTCTATTAACACCCTGATTTCCTCCCGGAGGGCTTTGGCTTGCGTAGCGATATCATCCTCTTCTGGGGAGATACGTGCTTGCATTCGTTTGAAAGCGTACTCGGCGCACAGTTGGTGCAGATATCGGGTCTTGCGCCAGGCGCGAAAACTACCTCTTCGCAGTGAGCGCCATTGTGCCTTTGCCTTTGCCGCGGGTCTCAAAACGGTTTGATAAAGTTCATCAGGCAGTTCATCGAGTAACTCAACCTGCAAGCATTTGTGCTGCCGCCTTAGTAAATATACTACTAATAAAGCAACGATCAGCACCCCCGTCAGTGTTAAACCAACCGTAAGTAGATTCAAGCCCGCAACGCTGCGTAGGGCCAGGTTGTGC
The DNA here is from genome assembly GCA_050049875.1 of Anaerolineales bacterium. Classification (GTDB taxonomy): domain Bacteria; phylum Chloroflexota; class Anaerolineae; order Anaerolineales; family UBA11858; genus JASFVL01. The sequence goes on along the minus strand of JASFVL010000057.1, from coordinate 1,184 downwards.
AAAGCGTGACTGAGTACAGCTAGCAGGTAAGCCGCAAAAGGGAACACCCACCTCCCCCAGCGCTTCGTCGACAGCCTGGCGTATCCCAATCCCGCCCCAAAAATCGCTGAATAGAGAGCATGGTTCAGTCCAAAAAATATTCCCTCAAGAAGAATTGTGAAGCTCAAGCCTGTATACCCGCGGGTGAGGAAGGATCCCAGGTAGCTAACGATGTTGGCATTCATAGCAAAACCGATACCTACCATTGCTCCATAGATAATGCCATCCAACACGCTTTCGAACTCCCTGCGGTATCGCAAAGCGATGAAGAGAACGACGGCTCCTTTGAGCGCTTCCTCAACTAAAGGTCCTACGAACCCCGTCCAGATTGCATCAACAGCATTTGCCCCCAACATCTCGGGAGGCAAATGGAAAAAGAGATGCGCAAGCACTGCGATCATAAGGGCTGGGAAAGCTCCCCAAAGGAATGCGGCTGCTAGAAGGTTGGCTGGTTCCTTCTCATAGCGGTCCGCCCAATAAAGTATGCCTACGTAGAGAAACGCGGGTAGCCAGCCCGCCAGTAAAGAGATGACCAAACCCTTGAGCACGTCGGAAGGTGGCAGAAAACCGACCACCCATACCAAATCAGGAGCATCCCAGGTGAGCGTCTCTGTCTCCATAGATAGGGGGGAAATGTTTTGGGATTCTCCTGCGATGATTAAGCTTGGCGTTTCACCTGCTGATAAGGTGAGCGTGGCGCGCCCCGTTGGACTCAACGGCAAGTCATTAAAATAGTAGTGTGTAACTTGAGAAAGAGAAGAATCTGGCCAGGTAGCGGCAATGCTGTAAGGTCGCCCTGGCGCAACTTCAATTTCTGCTGTTATGATCTCGTCCGCAACTGGGTCTCTATGCAGCAGCGCCAAGCCACCCAAAGCATCGGCTGATTCCAATAAATCACTTCTTGAGGAGCTTAGCTTGATATTTGCAGCATCTCCCTTTACCTCAACCCGCAGCCGGTTGGCATACCATATGTCTGTGTCCAGCGGTTGGGAAATCCCCCAAGCGTAGGGGTGCTCCCACTGCTTGCCCTTGTAGGCAGGACCATAGGGGCCTGCAAAATCGCTCTGCTGCGCGGTTTCACCCCAATGTCCCGCAAAAACAATCCACTCCCATCCCGAAAAGTCGATCAAATTCTCTTCCGCCCC
>JASFVL010000056.1:0-15753 GCA_050049875.1 Anaerolineales bacterium | reverse complement strand
CCGCAGCATCGACGTCCAATGGGCCTTTCTCAAGCGCGAGCCGCAAGCTGCCACCCGGCAGCCAGCGCATCACCAGATAGGCGCCCAGCTCATCGCGCCAATAGTCATAAAACGGCACGATGTGGGGATGTTCAAGCCGGGCGACCAAACGAGCCTCGACCTCAAAGCGGCGCACGAATTCGGGATGGCTGGCGAACTCGGGGAGGATGGCCTTGATGGTCACCTGGCGGTCAAAGGCGGGCTGTTCAGCACGGTAGACGATACCGAAGCCGCCGGCTCCGATGCGCTCGACCAGCTTATATCCCCGAATCTCCTGACCGCTCAAATCGTCCATAGTAGCCTCTTACTAAAATTTGTTCAGCTGAACTGCCACCCAATGCAAGCTACTACAATTCCTCCAGGGGCGCCTTGGCTTCCTTCAATCCAGTATAGCTCTCTGCTGCCTACACCAGCAGGCGATCGTCGCTGAGTTTCCTATATAAACGCACTGACCTCCCATAAAAAATCAAACCGCTAACACCTTGTCAGCGGTCTTCATTGATTGCCATTACGTTAGCCAGGTCGCCATCCCACCTGACCTCCGCTACCAAAAGCTATGTTCCTGACATCAATTCCAGTATATCACAACTTCATTTCACACGCGATACTTTCAGTAAAATGTATATGCAAAGCGTATTCGACAAAATCAGAAACCCATATCCCTGCATCTCAAGGCTATTCATCACGGCAGAAGCGTTGTAGGGTTGGAACGTGCCTGCGCGATTCTTACCAAACTCTTAAGTGCAGCACTATTGACGGAATGGGGAATCTATGCCATACTGTAACCACTTGCGGTGGTTCGAGCGTATCATAGCACCTTAAAACTAATGACCGCCGCCCAAAATAGCCATCCTAAGTAGAGGAGGTGATGTCCTATGTGTAGTAATATAGACTTACTCAGCGCTGCGGCATCCCTCCTCGCTAGCAAATAGGGAGCCGCAGCGCGCCGGGTAGCCGTCCAATGGACGGCTACTTGTGCTTAAAGGAGAACTGAGTTTGAAGGTGCATAGACCAAAGTAGAAATTCGACAATTGCCCCCAAAATCTCTATGCAAAAGTCGCTATTAACTTCCCGGTGGCCAATATTTTCGATTAAAATAAGATCAAGGCATAAACGTGACCAATGAGCCCTTGAATTCCTGTTTGCGTTTCTGGAGGAGAAATGCACCCACTGCCGTCAAGAACCTACACCCACATCTTATTATCTGCTTTAACTCTCGCGCTTTTGGCTGCTTGTACCCGCAGCGTAAGCCCCACCTCCCTGCCAACTGAGACGCCGGATCAAATTGCACCACCCACCGAAAGCCCTATCCCTACAGAGTCACCAAGCGATACAGCCATCCCCCAGGAAACCGAACCCCCGGAGGTGCCTACCCTCGAACCACCAGAAGGTTGGTCGGTTTACACCAACCGTCTCTACGGCTACCGTTTCATCTATCCTGAGAGCGCCACGCTCACAGAGCGAGGTATCGATGGGGTCCCCACCGAGGAATTGCCCGAAGGTATGGATTTGGATGACTATATTGCCCAATTAGAAGAACAATACGGGGAAAGTCTGTGCGTAACCTTGGAATACCAATCGGGGTATGTCAATTTCTCCGCCCCCACCAACGCGGGCTTTCGCTACTCCATCTGCGGACCCACCGGAGTCGGAGCCGGGGAGTTGATCTCAAAAGAAGAGGACATCACCCTCGGGACGGGTACCTACACCGCCACGGGTCATGAGTACATCGCTGAAGGCGAGACCTCTCACCGCGAGATGTTTCGCATCGCGCTGCCCGACGGCACCCAGATCGCTTATGGGGGAGGAGGTCAAGGGGCAGACGCTTACGAAGACTACCTTGAAAACACCAAACCTGTGCTGCTGCAAATTTTGGAATCCTATGATGACTCTTTTGAGGGGACCTTCGACTGGGACTCCTACGAAGCGCCTCCAGAAGTAGAAGTCACCCCCTCGACTGGCACCGACGCTCTCACCTTCGTGGAAGACGTGACCGTACCCGACGGCACAATCTACGGACCCCTGGAAAACTTCGTCAAAACCTGGCGGCTGCTCAACAGCGGTGAATCCACCTGGACGACCGACTTCGCCTTGGTCTTCGAGCGCGGCGAGCAGATGGGAGGTCCCAACCAGATCAAATTATCTCAGCAGGTCGCCCCAGGGGATACCATAGACCTCTCCGTTGAGCTAACCACACCTGGGCAAGGCGGGGAATACACTGGTTTCTGGATCCTTCAAGACGAAGAGGGCAACCGCTTTGGCACCGGAGGGGACGTCAACCAACCCTTTTGGGTGACCATCATCGTGGTTAGAGAGGGCACAGAAAGCCCTCCAACGCCTATCACCGAGGGGTCCAGAGTCACAGATATCTCGCTGGGCGTGGACCAATCCAACTACAGCGGGGAGTGTCCGGTCAATCTGAACTTCTCCAGCTTGATCGTCTCCCAGGGTGCCGGTTCTTACATGTATAAGTTTGAGGCTGGGACGGATGCTCCAGGTTTTGAATTCTCCCTGCCCGGCTCCCAGGTGGCTACCTTCACGAGCGGAGGGAGGCATGAACTGGATGTAGCCTACACGCTGACGATCGAAGATTCGGTCAACGGTTGGGCGCAGGTAGCCATCTCCGAGCCCAACAAAATTAAATCCAACCTGGTTAACTTCTCAGTGGATTGCCAGTGAAACGCAGAAATTCTAGGGGGAAGATTTCCCGCCACGCGCTCCTTTCACCACTCCACCAATTTCCAAATTTCGGGCTGCCAGGTCTCTGCGTCGGCCCCAATTTCGGTAAAGATCGCCACGGCGCGCTTCAGATGGCTCATGGCAGCTTCCGTTCTGCCCGCATTATGGAGTAGATCAGCCATATTGTTATGCAAGGCAGCCTCCCGGTGGCGGTCCCCCTGAGATGCGCACAGCCTCAGAGCAGCTTCAGCCAGCTCCAAAGCGCGTTCCGTATCACCCGAATCACCCCACGCCAGAGCCAGGTTGTTCAAAGCCGCCACCTGAGGCCCGGGGGATTCAAAGCCTTCGGCGAGCTCCAGGCTGTTGCTTAAATGGAAAAGCGCGTCCTCAAAGTCTCCCCGGCTGCGGGCTAAAATACCCATCAAATTGTGCACCTGAGCCAGAGCTTGAGGGTCCTCGGAGGCTTTGGCTAGTTTCAACGCTTGTTGAGCTCGGGCGCGAGCGCCGTCCTCATCGCCAAGCTGGTGCGCCATCAGACTCCAATCCGCAAGCAAGCGGGCTTGCTCGACCGTCTGTTGTTCCTCATCCAGCGCCTTGAGAGCGAGCTTGAAATGCGCTTCTGCCTCCTCCCACTCACCTAGGCGATGGTGTACACTGCCCAACTTACGTTCAAACTCAGCGCGCCTCATTGGGCTGCATAAGGGGATCGCTTTGTCATAACTAGAGATCGCTTCGATGTATTCCCCCCTCAAAGTATGTAAATCCCCAATTGCCATGAATATTTGGGTCGCATCGGGATGATCAAGCGCCAGGGCGGACTGGTAATGTTTCAGCGCCTCAGCGTTGGCAAAGAGTGTACTGGCGTGTTCACCCGCTTGCTGGAAATAAAGCGCTGCTTTTTGCCCCTCTCCAGCTTGTTTGAAGTGATGGGCGATTAGTCCAGCTAATTCTTGACTTCCGTTAGCTTGCAAGCGCTTTACCAAGGCTTGGGCAACCCGGCGGTGTAGCAGCCGGCTGCGTGCTTGGCTGAGCTCTTGGTAGATCAGTTCGCGCACTTTGTGATGGCTGAAGTCGTAAACTAGACTCCTAAGCGATTGGAAAGATGGCTCCTCGAATACATCCACCTCACGTATCAACCCATCTTCGATGAGTTCCTCCAGCGCTTCAATCGTCTCCTCTTCGCCGCGCCCGCTGGTGCTCTTTAGAATGTCAAAGTCAAAAGAACGACCGATCACTGCCGCGGTTTGTAGGATTTGCGCCCCGACCTCACTAACCGGGCTGAGTCGGGAACGCAGAAGTCCGCGCACCCCGTGAGGCATGCGCCAATCCCCATCCTGCAAAGCTGCTTCTTTACTGAGGGCGGATAAGTACTCCACAACGAAAAATGGCAGCCCCTCCGTTTCCTTGAACAGCTTTTCACCGATCCCCTCAGGGATTTCACTGCCCGAGTTTATCACCGCCTGGATAAGATCAGCGATGTCGGGTTCACTCAAACGAGAGAGCTGCAGTCTCACGCCAACACCCCTTCGCTGAGCCGCCATCAGCAAGGAGTGTAGCTGGTGGTCCGGCGACAGATCCACCGCTCTCCAGGCGCCCAACACAAGCATCGGGCGCCCCTCCAAGCGCCGCACCAGGTAGGTTAACAAATCAAGCGAGGCCTCATCCGCCCACTGTAAGTCGTCGAGGAACAAAATACCGGGCGGTCCTTGCCCACATAAAGCCTGGAAAACTCGACAAACCCCTTCATAAAAGCGGGTCATTGCGCCAGGGCTTTCCATGGGCGCGGGGGGTGGTAAATCGGCTTTGAGATCAGCCAACTCGGGTACTAAACGGGCTGTCTCGCTCAACCAGTGAGGTGAGAGCTTCTGCCACCAAGGGGTGGAACCAGCGCGCTCCATCCCCAGTCGCAAACCCTCTAAAAAGGGTGCGTAGGCTAAATCACTTTCGCCCTCATAACAACGGGTGGAGATCGTTATCGCGCCGTTCTGGCGGCTGTGGGTCAAGAAATCCTCCGCTAACCTGGTCTTGCCGATTCCAGCTTCCCCCTCAAGAACGACGAAGCGACCGCTTTCCCTGATTGCCGCATAGCTGCTCTGGAGAACCGCCCACTCAGCAGCGCGACCGATCAAGGGATACTGCGTCGGGCTGAGAGGATACGAAGGGAGTGGGGGAGGTGAATCCAAGATAACCGGACGTTCTTTGGTCAAAGTGCTTCGATCTTTGACCTCTTCCCAGTGACCATCTTTAATTTCCTTGTACAGCTCCGTGGTTTCCTCTAATGGTGAGACACCCAGTTCTTTTTCCAAGAATCGAGAGCATTCCTGGTACTGGCGCAGTGCCGCGTTGCGCCGACCGGCAGCAGCGAACAATCTCATTAAGCTGCGATGTGCTGGTTCGTGAAGGGAGTCTATTGCCAACCAACGTTGGGCGTATTCGATCCCAATGGAAAAATCACCGCGCTGCACACTGCTTTCCACCAGCCTCTCCAGGGCACTGGACAAATCCCTGCGCAACGAGTCCCCTTGGAAAAATTGCCAGTCATCGAACTCGTAGCTGTCCCGCAGGGTGAAACCTGCCATGAAATCATCGCGGTATAAATCCACCGCGCCTTCCAAGGGCGCAATACAAGCGGCGCAAACCTGCGAGGGGGGATGACCATGGGTCTCACATTCAGCCAGCAACCGACGGAACTCATTCACGTCGCACCAAATCCGTGCTTCCGGGTCCACCCCAATGCTCTCTCGAGTCACCTTCAGAACGTCTTTGTTTAAGGCTTTGCGAAGCACCGACAAGGTGCGCCGCAATGCAGCTCGGGCGCGGCTTTGATCGGAATCCGGCCATAATAAAGCCGCTAGGGTGTCGCGAGTGTGGGTCTCGCCCGAGACCACCAGATAGGCTAACAGTGCGATGGCTTTACGGGTGTCCACATCCAGAGGCTCACCGTGCGACTCGATTCGAGGCCTGCCCAGCAGGAACAGTTTTACGGTAGATTTGCGCTCTTCTTCCATGATCGTTAATATTTTACTCCAACTGTACCAGTTCGTAACGCAAATCGTAACGCTTTAAATACGGAGTCTCTTTATAATCTCAGAAGTTATGCAGTTGGGAGGTGTTAGGTAGATACCGATGTAGAAATGAGGTGATCCTATGAACGCAACAGCGACGATCAAAAAATACACCACCATCGACTTCAATCAATTCAGAATTGCGGCATTATCGGGAATCGCCGGGGGCGCGATCGCTGGCTTGGTCTCGCGCTTTTCTATGAGGATGGTCGCCGTGTTAGGAGGGTTAGAACCCTCCTTCTCAATCGGAGGCACCCTCGCCATCTTTTTGGTCGGCGCCTTCTTCGGAATCCCTTTCGCGCTGATCTACACTGGGATACGGCGCCTCTTGCCCCTTCCGAAACGATGGAAAGGGTTTGCGTATGGCATTATTCTGGGAGTGATTTTCGTCGTGCTCCCTTTTCTGCTTATTGAGGACGGCGAACTGGAACTGGTCGATCCGTGGGTGGGCATCCTGCTGTTTTTCCCCCTCCCGGTAACATTTGGGGTTGCACAAACCTTGATCTATCCCAGACTGGAGGGACGTTTCGACGACCCGGCAGCAGGTCGTATCAGTCTACCTGGATTGGTTTTACTGGGGTCGGGGTTAATCTTCAGCCTCTCAAGCAGCGCCAAGTTAGTGTCCCAGTTTCCACTGATCCCCAAAACTATCCACGAGCTATTCCAAGCTTCCGGGTTGAGCGCTCAAGATTTGACCAACTTCGTGAATATAGTCACGGTTAGTTTCATCGTACTGTACACCGGGTTGGTGGTTGCCATCTTCTGGAAAGGGGCAAACCACTGGATGTCCCGCTTTGCGGCTCTCTCGTTGCTGGCATTTGGGGGAGCTTTCATGACTCGTGGTTTACTGCCAGGCGAAACGATGAACGCCCTGCCGCTAGTGCGATGGTTTCCTATCATCATGCGCACGTTCGGTTTGGGTTCCTTAGTTATCCTCTTTTACATCTTCCCTGATGGGCGCTTTAAGCCCGGATGGACGCGCGGGCTGGCCGCCATTTGGATCGGGTGGCTGCTGGTTTGGTTTAGCGGACTTCTCAGCAACACCCCCCTAAATCCCAACAGTTGGAACACCCCAGCCCTGGTATTCATGATTGCGGGCGGCTTGGGGAGCGCCACGCTCGCGCAGATCAACCGCTACAAGGAATCAGAACTTGTTGAGAAAAAGCGCATCCGCAGTGTGATCATCGCTCTCCTCGTAACCCTGGTCGTCATCATTTTCTTAGGAATAGGAATGGCTGTCGATCCTGAGCTCCAGGTCGTCCCCATCGTTGACAGCAGACTCTCCTTCCTATTCTCTTTCAGCGTCTATCTGCTACTCTGGCTGGCAATCCCAGTCGCTATGCTATACGCCATCCTGAGGAGAGGGTTATGGCAGCGGCAAATCCACATTTAACAAATTAGGAGACTTGCATGATCTCTCGATTAACCAAAACCGCTCGCATCGCCTATTTAAGCCTTTTAGGGCTTTTCTTTGCTGGAATATTTACGCAGGTATATCTGGCTGGCTTGGCAGCCGTCGCCAAGAAAATCACCTGGACGACCCATATCGAGGTGGGTTATCTAGTGCCACTGCCCTTGCTGCTCATGCTGATCATCATGTTCCCCGCCAAGGTTTCCCGGCGGGCGAAGTGGATGACCTTTTTACTGCTGGTCGTATTGATCGTGCAGGTCTTGCTGATCTGGTTTCGAACCGACCTGCCTTTTATCTCAGCGCTGCACCCTGTGCTCGCTCTGGTTGATTTCCTCTTGGCGTGGTGGTTGGGACGCCAGGTATGGGCACAAATGAAAATATGATAATCCCAAGCTCGATCTCTCCTTGGATGAGTTGCCTCGTGCAAGACCGAGGCTTTACCACCCAAGGGAAATTCCAAAGGAAGAACCTTGTCTAAAACGGGCAGGCTCTTGCTCATTTTTGTAGTGCTTATCATCGCACTGACTGGCACAGTCTTGGGGTTTGTCTATTTTTCCGTCGAGGCGAAGCTCAACCGGGTCTACAACATCCCCCAGGAAATGATTCCAATCCCCGCAGACCCAGAAAACATCGCCCACGGAGAGCATCTCACAACCGTATTGTTGGGCTGTACGGATTGCCACGGGACAGACCTGTCCGGCAGGTACCTGTATGACGACCCCCTCTTTGGGAGGATCGCAGCCAGCAACCTGACTCCTGGAAAAGGCGGTCTTGAAGGCGGCTATTGGGATGACATCACCTATTTGGATCAAGCCGCTCGTCACGGTATCGGCAGGGATGGTAAACCACTTCTGTACGTGATGGCGTCTTTCTACAAAAACCTGAGCGACGGCGACCTCGCCGCGATAGCCGCCTATCTCAAAAACCTACCCCCGGTGGATAATCAACTCCCCGAGACATCGGTCGGACTGCTGACCCGTTTTTTCATCCTGACAGACCCCACCCTGCTGCCCGCCCAGGTGATCGACCACCAACACGATCACACTTTTGATCCAAAACCTGAAGCCAGCGTTGAATACGGGCGTTACCTGGCAACAGCCTGCACCGCTTGTCACCAGGCGGACTTCACCGGTGGGGTTAGCGTGGCAGCCGGCGGCTTGAATCTAACACCCGGGGGCGACCTGAGCCAGTGGACAGAGCAAGATTTCATCCGCACTCTGCGCACCGGAGAGACTCCCGAAGGCATCGAACTGGATCCGGAAAAGATGCCCTGGGAGCGTTTGCGCAACCTGACCGACCAAGAGATGAAGGCCATCTGGCTGTACCTGCGAACGCTGCCGGCGGTAAAACCTCCCCCCGAATAATAAAGGCCTCATGACCCATCCAAACGAAGCGACCGTGTCAAAACGTTCCAAAGAGACCCACCCCAAGAAGGGCGCAAACTCCTGGCTCAAGCTACTGCGGGTGACCTGGGTCGTCGTGAACATACTCATCCTGGTACTCCTCATTGTCGGGATCCCTACCCGCTTCGAACTGCTTATGCAGGCGCCAGACGAACGCATCCTGGAGGATTTGGGAATTGAAGCTTCCACCTACGCCGCCTACACCATCAGTATCAATCTCGCTATCGCTTTGGCGCACCAAGCCATCGCGGTCGTCATCTTCTGGCGTAAACCCAAGGAATGGATGGCGCTGCTGGTCGCCTTTGCTCTGGTGACGAACGGCGCGATCATCCCGCTTTCGGTGCTGTACCCACCGGAAAGCACCCAACCGCTGGTCAGCTTATTGGTCAATTTGGTCATCTCGATCGGCTTAATCTCCAGCGTATATACCCTATACCTATTCCCCAATGGGCGCCCCGTGCCTCTTTGGACACGTTACCTGGGAGTTGCCTGGATCCTCTTCGCCTTGGTGTTCCCTCATACCGCCCCAAGATTCTCCGCCTGGTCCTTTAGCCTCCAATTTCTAACCGTCGCCATTATGCTGGTATGGTCCTTTGCGGGCTTATACGCCCAGTTGTACCGCTACCAGAATGTTTCCAGCGCGATCCAGCGCCAGCAGACCAAGTGGGGCGTGCTGGGATTGGTTGCCGCGGTGCTGGGGCCATTCCAATACGTGCTGCCCTTTGTAGTCCTGCCCACCCTTCGCCGGGTCGAGGTGCCCAACATTCTATACAACCGCCTTGGCGCTTCGTTTTTCACATCATCGTTCCTCTTCGGGATAGGGGGAACCACCATTTTAAGGCTAGCCACCATCCTCTTTCCCCTGTCCTTCGCCGTCGCCATATTGCGCTACCGCCTGTGGGATATCGACCTGATCATCCGTCGCACGCTGACGTATTCCACTCTATCGCTGTTGCTAGCCCTAGTTTATTTCGGCAGCATCTTGTTGCTGCAAAACGTTTTCTCATCCATGAGCAACCAGCAATCACCCATCGCCATTGTGCTCTCCACGCTAACCATCGCTGCACTGTTCAACCCCCTGCGCCACCGTGTGCAAGACTTCATCGACCGGCGCTTCTACCGTGCAAAGTACGATGCTGAACGAACCTTAGCCCGCTTTGCCGCCACGGCCCGCGAAGAGCTCGACCTGGAACAGTTGTCGACAGCGTTACTCGGTGTAGTGGAGGAGACCATGCAGCCTGAACATGGGTCGTTATGGCTCAGGTCGATAACCGAAGGACAAAAGACCCACCCTCCAGAGGAAAAGTAACCCGATGAAGACACGGCCTGTATTTACCACCATCGACCGCACTGGCCTGGGTTGGGTACCCGGCAGCAGCTTGAACTTGGGAAGGATTTCATGAAATCCTCCTTTGTTCTACCTCCTCACTTAAAACTGCGGCTTGGTCGCGTTCTTTGGTTCTTCGTGGCACTGGCCTCCACAATTGTATTGATCGCCTCCATCCTGCCGCGCTACCAGCAACTCGCCACGGTGACGACAACCCCGAACACCCCCGCCGGCCAATTGCTCCCATCAGAAGCAGAAGCACTACTACAATTGGGGTTTTCTACCAATTTCTACGCTCTATATTTCACGATCTTGGAGAGCGTAGGCGTGTTGGCTTTCCTGGCCATCAGCACGTTCCTTTTCTCCCGCCGCTCAGAAGACCCTATTGTACTCTTGTTTGCCTTAGGGTTGACCACATTAGGACTCATCAGCAGTCCCCTAACCACCGCTCTGGAGGAAACCGCTCCTGTCTGGAAAAATCTCCTCATCATGCTGCGTTTGATTGGCTTGACATGTTTTATTTTCTCCTTCCTTGTGTTTCCTGATGGGCGATTCATCCCCTCCTGGACCCGTTGGCTGGGGTTCATTTGGGCAGTATACATTGTTCTAGCCGCGCTGTTCCAGCCGTTACGCATCACCGCCAGCCTGCTGTGGGTAACGGAGACACAGGCCCTGGTCTTCGCCTGGGCAATCCTTTGGCTATTGATCATCGCCGCGGTTCAGGTTTACCGCTACCGGTATCGGTCCTCCCCAACACAACGTCAGCAAACCAAATGGGTGGTTTACGGGTTAGGGGTGACAATCGGTCTGGACCTTCTCGTGATCGCGCCAGTCAGTTTACTCCCCTACCTTCAGCAACCTCTTAGGACCATCATGGCCGCCCGCATAGTGGCCTTCAGCGTCATTTTATTTGGACAGATTGCCCTGAGTCTTGCCATCGCCAATGCCATCCTGCGCTCCCGTTTATGGGATATCGACATCATCATTCGCCGCACGCTGCAGTACGCCCTTCTGATTGGGATACTTGCCCTGATCTACTTCGGAGGCGTGGTACTGATCCAATCCATTTTCAGCGGCCTGACTGGGAGTGCTGACTCCCCGCTTATCACCGTACTCTCCACCCTGGCTATCGCCGCCCTCTTCAATCCCCTGCGGGGGCGCATCCAGGACTTCATCGACCGGCGTTTTTACCGCCACAAGTATGATGCTGAGCAAACCCTGGCCCAGTTCGCAGCCACCGCCCGCGATGAAGTGGATATGGACATGTTAACGAGCACCCTCCTGAGCGTAGTGGAAGACACCATGCAGCCGGAGAGGGTAAGTTTGTGGCTTCACTCGTTACCCCGTAGCAAGCCGATTTCAGATGCATAATGACATAATAGTTGTAACTGAGGAATCATCATGAAAATCAAACGTTTACTGGTCTATCTTGGCAGCCTGGGCGCGATCTTTGGAGGTTTGTTCGCGTTTACCCTCCAACTGGAGTTAGAGTTTTCTTTTATCATTTTTATAACTGTTTTAGTACTCTCCTGGATGGTTGCTATTGTTGGATTACTCGTCTATGGAGGCGTTAGTCGCTTGGGTAGGTTTGGGCTGTGGTTCGCAATTTCAGGGTTAAGCATCATTCTGGTTCTCGTCATCATAGACGAACTCTTTGATCTCGGCCAGGTAAGTCTCCCTTGGGAGATCTTTTTAGTCAGTTTCTTCACAGCCCCTGTCGGCTTGGTACTGTATGGCATTGATTCTTTGCGATTCAAGCCTCTCAAGAGAGGCAATGGGCTGCCGTTTCTGATCCTCATCACGATAGTGGTAGTAATCGTGTTAAACGTCGACACCTGGCTTGCGTGGATGCAGCAGTTGGCTTTCTTTATTTTTGGTATCAGTTGGATTTCTCTGGGAGTTGCTTTGTGGTATTCGTTGTGCCGGGAACAGGACAAGGACTCCCCCGGACGAGTGTGGTCGCGACCGGTAATTTTGGGTGGTATTACACTAGGCTTGGTGGTGTTGTTCATTCAAGCCTATATCTGGCAGGCAAACGCTGCGTACACCACTTGTTCCGTGCCACTCTCTCCACCCACCATTCATCAGGAGGCAAAGCTGCACCCCGTAATCATCGATGCAGATATGGCCCACGAAGATGCCCATGCCATACTCTACCTATTGCAGCACCCTGCTGTCGAGGTGCAGGCGATTACCGTTTCAGGGACGGGTGAGGCGCACTGCGCCCCTGGTGTAGCGAACGCTCAAGGGTTGCTAGCGTTGCATGGCATTGAAGATTTACCAGTATCCTGTGGGATGGAAACACCTCTCCAAGGAGATCACACTTTTCCCAAAACCTGGCGCCAAGAAGCTGATGATTTATACGGTCTCAGCTTGCCACAGAATCCAAATCCGCCTTCCTCGATACCAGCGGAACAGTTAATCGCTGAAGTTGTAAGTGAATCTGACCAGAAGGTTTCTCTGATCGCTCTTGGCCCGCTGACCAACCTGGCTAAAGCCCTACAAACATCCCCAAACATGGTTGAGAATCTGGATTCGATCTACATCATGGGCGGTGCAGTGCGCACTCCAGGCAATGTTGGCCTTTCAGGTGTAGGCATTGACAACCAGTTTGCTGAATGGAACATTTATATCGACCCAACCGCAGCCAACATCGTCCTGGCTTCAGGTGTGCCGATTACCATGGTGCCTCTCAACGCTACCAAAGATGTTCCCATCACAACTGATTTCTACCGGTGTATCCAGGAAAATCGCCACACCCCCGAGGCGGATTTTGTCTACCGTATGCTGGGAGCAAATTATGGCTTTGTCACTTCGGGTGGATTTCAATTCTGGGACTCTCTAACCGCGGCTATCTATACTAATCCCGAACTGGCTACATTTGAAGAGATGAAAATCATTATTGAGCAGTATAAAGATTCTAGACTCGGTTACACTTATCCAAGCGAAAGCGGTCATCCTGTGCGTGTCGCTTTGCATGCTAAAGCTATGCAATTTGAAGCCTTATTTCTGGCGGTTCTGAATGGCGATTTCTAATCGAGAAGATTCTTCCAACGCTGAAGATTTAATCAATACACCAAAGCTTCCGGGTCATCGTGAACGTTGGTCAGCATTGACATTTACAGTCGCCCGCCTGAGTGCCGGGCTATTAATCCTGCTGACCTTGGCACTGTTCATCTTTTACCTGCCTAGATTCCACCTCCTTTATTGGGACATGAATCTGGTACGCTTAGCCGTTGCGATCAGCCCTGCTGTCCCCCGACAGGTATCTATGTACTATCTCTTATTTCTAAAATACCTCAGCGCGGGTGTCTCAATTGTGGTGGGTTTGCTGGTCTACGTTAAACGCGTACTGCCGCGTAACTCTAGAGATTGGACAGGATTAGTGGCTTCACTCGCCCTGGTGATGGGATTCCTAGCCTCCCTCCAACCTGAGGCGCCGCTACCTTATCCATTTATCTTCACCCTTGAGAAGTTGATTTACGGTGTCTATGAGGTGCTGTCTACTCTATCCTTCTATTTCTTGGTCATGTTTGTTTTTATTTTTCCAAATGGAAGATTCTCCCCACGCTGGATGCGCTGGGTTGCAATCATCTTCAGCGGAGCCTTCGTGGTAGTCCTGATAAATACGGATATCGAATTCATCTGGTTTTTGCTTCTTTTTGGATTACCCTTACTTTTGCCTCCCATCTTCGCCTTTTCTGGTCAGGTCTATCGTTATATCAAGGTATCGACACCGGAACAGCGCCAGCAAACCAAATGGGTGCTTTACAGTCTAACCGTCATCTTGTCCTCTTTCCCCATTGTCTTTTTACTAGCACCTCTTCTTCTGCCTCCCGATTTACAAACATTGCTGGAATTTCATCTAGTATTCTTGGTGGCGATGATCATCCCGCTCTCAATTGGAATCTCGATCTTTCGCTACCGACTGTTTGACATTGATATCATCATCCGCCGCACGCTGACGTATTCGACACTCTCTTTGCTGCTGGCGTTAGTTTACTTCGGTAGTATCTTTTCACTGCAAAGAATCTTCTCAGCTATCAGCAATCAGCAATCTCCAATTACCATTGTGCTCTCCACCCTGGCGATCGCTGCCCTCTTCACCCCCTTGAGGAGGCGCATCCAGGATTTCATCGACCGGCGCTTTTTCCGCGCCAAATACGACGCTGAACAGACTCTCTCTCAATTTGCTGCTACTGCTCGCGATGAAGTGGATCTGGAGCAGTTGTCGGACGCACTACTTGGGGTGGTCGAAGATACCATGCAGCCGGAGAGCCTCTCGCTGTGGCTGAAGGAGTGATAGAACAAATTGCTGAGGCGAATGGATATAAAAAATAGTTTGAAAACAATACTGAGCGCACGGAATGTCCGCTGGATTGCCTGGTCCCTCGTTGGGCTCTACGCCATCCTGGAGGGTTCAGGTCTTGCGCTTCAGGTCGTCACGAAATCCTCCACATTTGGCGTAGCTTTGCCCATACAATTCTTGGAAGCGGTGGTTCTTTCCATATGGGCTGTCGTCGGCGCTCTGATTATCTCGAGAAACCCACAGCACCCCATCGGTTGGATCTGGTGCATCTTGCCCATCATGGCCGCTCTGGACATTTTTTCCTGGGGCTACGCCTATTATGGCTTCATCACCTATCCAGGCTCAGTTCCGGGTGTGGAATTTGCGATCGTCTGGCTGTATCTGTTATCCCGCGGGACGCTGGATATATTCATGATTACTCTTCTTCTGCTTTTATTCCCTACCGGCCGTCCCCTTTCTCTCCGATGGGGTATCGTAGCCTGGATTGCTGCAGGTGCCACCAGCATCGCCATCCTTGTGAACATTCTAGAGCCAATTCCAGTTGCTTACTTCCCGTTCCCCACCGATCTGCTTGCCGTGGGCGATCCTGTGGGTGCAGTTCTGGACCCGCTGAGGTGGATAGGGGCTGGCGCTCTCGTTCTCTGTCTCGTAGCAGCGACGTTCTCGCTTCTCATACGTTTGAAGCAAGCCAGAGGTGTTGAGCGTCAGCAGCTCAAATGGTTTGTCTACATGTCTGTCTTCGTTCCGCCCGGCTTCTTCCTTTCCATACTGGGGCAAAGTAGCCAAAATACAGGTCCGACGGGTGTTTTCCTGTTTGGCATTTCGCTCATGCTTATGAGTTTCGCAGGTATAGCAATCGCCTCGGCCATCGCCATCTTACGTTACCGGTTGTGGGATATCGATGTCATCATCCGCCGCACGCTACAGTACACCCTTCTGATTGGGATACTCGCCCTGATCTACTTTGGTGGTGTGGTATTGATCCAATCCATTTTCAGCGGCCTAACCGGGAGCGCCGACTCCCCCTTTATTACAGTGCTCTCCACCCTGGCAATCGCCGCCCTCTTCAATCCCCTGCGGGGGCGCATCCAGGACTTCATCGACCGCCGCTTTTACAGGGCAAAGTACGATGCCGAACGAACCCTAGCCCGCTTCGCCGCGACAGCCCGCGATGAGGTCGATCTGGAGCAGTTATCGGACGCACTACTGGCCGTTGTGGAGGAGACCATGCAGCCAGAGCAAGCAAAATTGTGGCTCAAGACAAGCGAAAGTGAATCTTCTGAACGTTTGAACGTTAAAACGTTAGAACGTTTCAACGTTTTAACGTCTCCGAATTGGACGCATATACCATGAATTCCCAACCTGAATCAGATACTCGATTTCAGAACCGCTGGAGGATCTTACACGCGGTCTGGTTTGCCCTTCTTTTTCTGGCAGTCGGTATCGTTATTGCCGCCATACCCGGCTACCTTAGGGGCTTCCCTTTCGACCCAACCGACTCCATCAAGGCTTCAAAGGAG
>JASFVL010000328.1:0-4924 GCA_050049875.1 Anaerolineales bacterium | reverse complement strand
AGCTCGCAGTTATCGCGCTCCGCGAAAACGATGGACTCCATCATTCTAAAAGAATACTCCTCGGGTGATGAACTGCAGGAGGCAGTGGCGCGCGGCGCGGTGGACCTGGGCGTCGTGCTACCCCAAGGCTTCGACGATGTGCTCCAGCAAGGGCAAAAGCTAGAGTTGTTGGCTTACGTGTGGGGCGAGAGCCTGCTGAAGAACCGCGCCATCCTAGGGGCCACCCTGGTGGCTTTGATAAGAGAGACCGCTGATCAGGAGACGCCGGTGGAGATCATCAGCCGCACTGTTGGGGATATTGAAAGCGTCCCCTGGGAGCAGCGCTTGCTACCCTTGGTGGTGCTGATGGCGGTCATCATCGGCGGCAGTCTGGTGCCAGCCACCTCCCTGGTGGATGAGAAGGGTAAGCGCACCTTGGGCGCCCTGGTCACCACGCCGACCTCCTTGGAGGAAGTCTATCTTGCCAAGGGATTGATGGGGGCACTGCTAAGCTTGGTGATGGGGATCCTGATTCTGATCATCAACCGGGCTTTCGGAGAGCAGCCGGCCCTTTTACTGCTGATATTGTCCCTGGCGGCATTCATGGCGGGCGCCTTCGGCGTTTTGCTAGGCGCGCTGATGAAGGACATAAACAGCCTGTTCGCCACCGTCAAAGCCCTCGGGATCTTGCTCTACGCCCCGGCGCTGGTCTATTTGTTTCCCAGCATCCCCCAATGGATCGGCAAAATCTTCCCTACGTATTACATCATCAACCCCATTGTCGAGATCACCCAGCGCGACGCTTCCTGGGCGGATGTGGCAGTGGAGATTTACATCCTGCTGGGGCTGGTCCTGATTCTGATCTTCGGAGTCGGGGTGATCGCCCGCCGGACAAGGTGAGCGACTGGATTTTAACGCACAAAGGCCCGACCGCGGTCAGGCCTTCAGCGACGAGAAGCGGATACGCTCTTTATATCCCTGTGTTCAGGGCGTTGTAAATCTCCGTCTGTCGATCAAAAATATAGCGTCTTAATGCCAGCGTTTCTCGTTCGTCGGGATACATTCGAAAACCGACCCGGAAACGCTGGTTGGCGTTCATCGGATTGACATAGACCACTTCGGCAGATAGGGACATCTGTCCCCCCAGAGGTCGTTCCCTCGAAGAAAGGTCCAAGTGCAAATTGACCAATTCCTCCGGTTTAAACAGCTGTCCATGAGGGAAAGATTGCGCGTCAAAAGACAACGAAACACCCTCAACGGAGAGATCAGCCACTGCTGCCGTATATTGGCTGCCGCCCTTTCTCGTGACTCCAACTTCCAAAGCTCCTTTGGGCTGAACTCGTTCCTGGGAGCGGGATCCCATACTGGCTGAACCGTACGAGAGTTCATTCAAAGTCATCGCTTGAGTTTGGTGCCAAACCTCCCCCACGTTGGCACGCACAGGTCTTGGGAACAAAACACAATTCAAGACGATACGATCTGATGAGGAGAAGGGGATCTCCTCGCCTTCATGGGAGAGAGTTTCAATCTCGTTTCTGTCCCGGTCGACGCTGGTGATCAGCGCCTTCAAACCAATCGAGCCCGCCGGGCTTGTGCCCACCAGGCTAACCACGCCGTTGGAAGCGGAAATGTATTCTAGATAGTCAAAAATCTCCTGTGTGTCTGTATCCATCGCCAGTTTTCCCTTGCGCAAATACAGTGTACCAGTAAACCCATTCGGAATCAAGCAAGGCTAGGTTCGCCTGATGAGGGGGACAGCGCAAACATCTCCTTGAGAGCCGCTCCCGTGTAGCTCCCTTCCACTGTGATGACCTGCTCTGGGGTGCCCTGGGCGACGATGTAGCCTCCCGCCTCACCGCCCTCAGGGCCCAGATCGATGATCCAGTCGGCGGTCTTGATCACATCCAGGTTGTGTTCAATGATGATCACCGTGTTGCCAGCGTCCACCAGGCGGTGGAGGACGTCGAGCAAGCGCTGGATGTCAGCAAAGTGCAAGCCTGTGGTGGGCTCATCCAAGAAGTAGACCGTCCGCCCGGTGGAGGCGCGACTCAGCTCCTTGGACAGCTTGACGCGCTGGGCTTCACCGCCGCTCAGGGTCAGAGCGCTCTGCCCGAGTTTAAGGTAATCCAAACCCACGGCGTGCAGTGTATCCAGGATGCGCTTGATCTTGGGGTGGTTTTGGAAGAAATCCAGCGCCTCCTGCACGTCCATATCAAGCACATCGGCGATGTTGGTCCCTTTGTAGGTCACGGAGAGCGTCTGCCGGTTAAAGCGCTTGCCCTCACACACCCTGCACCTAACCCACACATCCGGCAGGAAGTGCATCTCTACCTTCTTGGAGCCATAGCCTTTACATTCTTCGCAGCGCCCCCCTTTGACGTTAAAGCTGAAACGTCCCGGTTTGTAGCCCAGCGCCTTGGCCTCAGGCATCTCGGCGAACACCTTGCGAATCTCAGACAGCACGCCGACGTACGTGCCGGGGTTGGAGCGCGGGTTGCGCCCAATCGGATTTTGGGTGATATTGATGACCTTATCAACCTGTTCCAACCCATCGATGCCATCGTGGGGTCCGGGGGTGGCCATCTTCGCGCTGTGCAGGATGCGCGCCAGGGCAGGATGCAGAGTTTGGGCGATGAGGCTGCTCTTACCCGAACCGCTGACCCCGGTAACGCAGATCAGCGCCCCCAGGGGAAAGCTCACGTCGATGCTTTTTAGGTTGTGGAGACGAGCTCCCTTCACGGTCAGCCACCCCGAGGGGGTACGCCGCTGGCGCCCGTTGGGGGTGGTGACACTCAACTCGCCGGAGAGATAGCGCCCGGTCAGGGAGTTCTGATCCAGGATGATCTCATCGGGTGAACCAGCGAAGACCTGTTCACCCCCCAGTACACCAGGACCAGGTCCTAGGTCAATGAGCCAATCAGCGGCGCGTATGGTGGCCGCGTCGTGCTCCACCACCAACACGGTGTTGCCAATGTCGCGCAGGTGGATTAAGGTATCCAGCAGGGCGCGGTGATCGCGGCTGTGCAGGCCAATAGAGGGCTCATCGAGAATGTAGAGCACGCCCACCAGACCGCTGCCAATCTGGCTGGCTAGGCGGATGCGCTGGCCCTCACCGCCGGAGAGCGTGGGAGCAGAGCGTTCGAGGGTCAGGTAGTGCAGCCCTACGTTGCGCAGAAAGCCCAGGCGCTCTCCGATCTCAGCGATGAGCTCGCCGCCGATTTGACGCTCCTGCTCATCGAGCTGGTCGGTGAGGCCGCAGACCCACTGGTGAATGGCCTCAATGCTCCAGGAGGTCAGTTCGGGCAGGCGCTGCCCCCCCACAGTAACGAAACGCGCCTCGGGGTTGAGGCGCTCGCCGTCGCACTTAGGGCAGGGTAATCGGCTCATAAAGCTCATGTAGTGTTTGCGGGTGTACTCCGATTTGGTCTGGCGGAAGAGGCGGTTGATGTGGTAGACCGAGCCCCTGACCTCGGCGTGACCTTCGTAGCTCCAGGTGTCGCCGTCGCGCCCTTCAGAGGAATGTTTGAAGCGAAACTTGGTCCCATCCGAACCATAGAGGATGATGTTGCGGAAGGCTTCGGGGAGCTGATTCCAGGGCATCTCCAGGTCGACGTCGTAGTGCTCGGCGATGGCTTCCAAGTTCCTGATCCGCCAGCGGCTGGTGGATTTGCGCAGCTCCCCGTACCAACGCGAAGCGCCATCCAAAAGGGAGAGATGAGGCTTATCGATAATCAAATCCGGATCCACCTGCAGTTTGACGCCCAAGCCGTTGCACTCGTCGCACATCCCCAATGGAGAGTTGAAGCTGAACAGATGCGGCTCCAGCTTGGGAAAGCTGATGTCGCACGCTGGGCAGGTATTGTGCTCGCTGAGGATGATCTGCTCGTCCCCCAAGTCAACGACGAGCAACCCCTTCCCCGCCCGCAGGGTAGTCTCGACGGAGTCCATCAGGCGAGTGGGGAAGTCCCCATTCGCGCCTTGTGAACGCTTTGGGACCATCAAGCGATCCACCACCAACTCCAAATTGTGCTTCTTTTTCTTGTCCAGCGCGGGGATGCCCGCGGTCAAGTCATGGACGGCTCCATCGATGCGCGCTCGCGTGTATCCGTCCCTAAGCGCCTTCTTCAGCACGCTGACAAAGGCACCCTTGCGCTCCCGAGCGATGGGCGCCAGCAGTTGGAAGCGTGTCCCCGCCGACAGCTTTGCAAGCTGGTTGGCGATCTGCTGGGCGCTTTGGGGCTGGACGGCACGCCCACACTGGGGACAGTGGGGCCGACCTAGGCGAGCGAAGAGCACCCGCAGGTAATCGAGAATCTCGGTGACAGTGCCCACCGTGGAGCGCGGATTGCGGCTGATGGTTTTCTGCTCAATAGCGATAGCCGGGCTGAGACCGGTGATCTGGTCGACCTGGGGCTTCTCCATCTGCTCCATAAACTGACGGGCGAAAGAAGAGAGACTCTCGACATAGCGCCGCTGTCCCTCGGCGTAGATGGTATCGAAAGCCAGGGAGGACTTTCCGCTGCCGCTGACCCCGGTGATGACCACAAACTTGTGACGCGGGATGTGCACGTCGATGTGCTTCAGGTTGTGCTGGCGGGCGCCGCGCACGATGATGTCACCTAAACCAGGGCCGGCACGCTGCTGGAGCTGAGCGGGGTGGTCGGGAGGTAGATCCTCATCGGAGTGGGTAAAACGGGCCGCGGAAATCCCCTGCTCGGTGGTTACATCTTCAGGCTGATCATCTGAGATGGTTGCCAACCTGTCCACCCCGGAGGGTTGCATGTCATCCGGGCTGGCGAGCCCAACGCCGCCGATGACGCCCAACATGCGCAGCTTAGCGTAGATGCGTCGAGTGCGAGGCATCGCTTCAAAGAACTCCCGCAGCTCAGCGAAGTTGACATCGGGGTCCAGGGTCAGTTTGGCGATGCGGTCGAGCAGGGCTTTA
>JASFVL010000327.1:0-4935 GCA_050049875.1 Anaerolineales bacterium | reverse complement strand
AGTTTGGTCCGGTCAACAATTTCATTGAATTGTTTGGCATCGACGGGCCAAGTTGGTTCAATGATCCTAAATGGGCACTCTGGGGATTGGTGCTCATGAGTGGCTGGAATGTTGGGGGGGAGATGCTCATTTTCTTGGCGGGTTTGAAAGGCATCCCACAACATTTGTACGAAGCTGCTGAGATCGATGGGGCCGGGCGGGTGTCTCGCTTTTTCAATATCACCATACCGATGCTCAGCTCTGCTATTTTCTTTAATTTTGTGATGTCGGTGATTGGATCCTTTCAGACTTTCGACGCGGCTTTTGTTATCTCAACGGCTCGAGCTGGCGACATTGGCAGCCCTCTAAAATCCACCCTCTTTTATCTATTACACCTTTACCAGCAGGGATTTGAATTTTTAAATATGGGGTACGCGACGGCGCTTGCGTGGGTGCTCTTTGTCATCATCTTGGTGATGACCTTGATCATCTTGCGTTCCTCTGCTCTGTGGGTTTATTACGAAGCTGAAAGGGGTGAATAAAATGTCCACAACTGATCTTGCTCGATCTATCACACCAGATATTCCTTTTTGGCAACAGAAGCGGTTTTTGGATGGGGCGCGTGCGGTGATCGTCTATGGGTTGCTCATTTTGTTAAGTCTGGTTTTCCTGTTCCCCTTCTTTTGGATGCTGACTTCAGCCCTGAAACCAGAATACCAGATTTTTATCTGGCCCCCGCAATGGCTCCCCGATCCCATCCAGTGGTCGAACTTTGAAGAGGCGTTCGGTAATCCCTTGCTTCCTTTTGACATTTTCTTTAAAAACACGATGATCTTGGAAGTGGCTATGATCGCTGGGCGTTTAATATCGAGCACGCTTGTCGCATACGGCTTTGCAAGGCTGCGCGCTCCGGGTAAAAATGTGTTGTTTGTCATCTTGTTGGCGACACTGATGCTGCCCCGCCCGTCCATACTGATCCCCCAGTTCATCCTTTTCAGCGAATTGGGATGGATCAACACGTTTTTACCGATGATTGTGCCGGCTTGGTTTGGAGAAGCCTACGCGATCTTCCTGATGCGGCAGTTCTTTTCCACGATCCCTCGGGAATTAGAAGAAGCGGCTTATATGGACGGAGCCAGTACGCTGCAAGTCATTCGCCACGTGATTGTGCCGCTGAGTGTGCCAGTTTTGACTGTGATCACCATTTTGAGTTTCAAGGACATTTGGAATGACTTCCTTTCCCCCTTGCTCTACTTGAATGAAATTGATAAGTACACGGTTTCCGTGGGCTTGGCTTACTTCAACGGTCAGTTTAATGTCAAAATGAATCAGTTAATGGCCGCATCGGTGGTGACGATGATGCCCGTATTAATTCTATTCTTCTTGGCACAACGGGCGTTCGTTGAAGGGATCACTCTGACAGGGATGGCCGGTAGGTAATGGACCTACCCCCTGATTATTACCATTGCTTCCTGGGGAATGGGTTAGATGCGGTCCTGATCGGTCCAACCGGATCGATGGTGCCGGATAAGGTCGTCGTCGATCGCTGCTATTGGTACAAGTCCGATCGGTATTATCCTGAAGACAAATTGGTAAAAGTGGCTGGTCGTTTTCCTATCGATAGGCCTTTAATCCACGCGGAGGGTTCGGGCTGGTATGAGATTGCCCCTTTAGGTCGGACATGGTATGAACTCTTTCACCAAGGACAACGTCTGAAGCTTCAAACCAGCGAGCAGCGTTTTGTCCCTCAAGAGGGCTCACTTTATAGCAGGGTCGATTATGGATTGGTGAAAGGTGAAGTAGTAACGTGGTTGCACGCCACCCACTCGCTCCTGGTGGAGCGATTTTCTTTTAGCCAAGAGGTGGAATTCCAAGCTTGGATGGGACCAGGTGTTTGGTGGGAAGAAGGCTGGGATACGGACCCTTTTTACGCCCTTTCCATGTCGGATTCATCGCCCCATGGAAGTTATGATTTAGGTGAAACCAAGGGGGTTATGAGTCTGGCTTTGGAACCCATACCAACCGGGTTCGGAGTTGACGGAAACGATCGCATGATCAGCGCGCGGGGAAGGATTTTCAGCGTATATTATTCAATTGTCGATGACCGTCAAGGGGTGTTGAACACGAACTGGCTCGAAGAGTGGGCTGCTCTTGGTTATGCTGCTTTGCGAGAGGCGCATTTGTCCTTTTGGGAGAAGTTCTTTTCGGTTTCTCAGATTCAAATCCCTGATGAACAGTTCCAATACTTTTATGAATCCAGCATGTATCTGTTCAAATCCATGCAGAACCGGGACACGGGTGGAATCCCGGTGAACAATCTCCGACGCACCTGGTCGTCTCACGTTTTTTGGGACTCTTTCTTTCCCCAACGTGCCCTGCTAGAAGCCAACCATCGGTACGAGGCTTTGGAGGGCTGCAGATTCTTTCAGCATACGCTGGCTCACGCCCGACGCCACGCTCAAGAGGAGTTTGGCTGCGAAGGTTTGAAATGGGATTGGGAAATCACACACGATGGCCGCAAAGCATACGGAACGCTGCTCCACCAAAAATATCAGATGCATAACAACGCTTCCTACGCGAACGAAATCTGGGGATACTATGATTTCACCCGAGACGTGGATATGTTGTGGGAATTCTATCCAATTTTAGAAGGACTTGCGCGTTTCTTTTTGGATTGCATCGTGAAGGAACATCAGGGCAGGTACGAAGTGGGTTATTGGGTCGGTGTGCACGAAAGTCCCGTCAAAGTCCGCAACGATGGTATCAATCTCGCCGGTGCCATCGCAATCTTTCATCACGCGAGCGTGGCTGCTCAAATTCTGGGCGTGCAAAATGAGTTCAGCCAGCGCTGCGCACACATTGCCGAGGAGCTGAAGAAGACCTTAGATGAGTTGTATAATGGATTTTACTTCCAGGCCTCGGAAGACAACGAACTCTTAAATATGAGCTCTCTGGCACCGATTTATCCCATGGGCGTCATCGATGATGATGATAGCCGGGCCATAAATACAGCCCAGGCTTTTTTAAGGGGAAATCGGGGTCATCTAATCAGCCACAGTAACAGCGCCGAAGCCGGTTTCCCCTGGGCAGCGGGGGTGCTGGCAACCATTTTCGCACTTCAAGGGGATGGTGAAACGGCTTGGCAAATCATTGAGACTACACGACCAACGATTTGTATGCACGGTGGGATGACCGAGGTGATGCAGGCTGGTCAGTGGAACATGCAATATTTTGGCACAGCCCAAGGAGCAGTCTGTACCGCTATCCACAATATGCTGTTGCAATCAAGGGAAGATGAGATCCATGTTTTCCCAGCGATACCTCCCGCTTGGGAGCATGCAAAGTTCCATCGACTGCTCGCTGTCGGTCTAAATGTTTCGTCTGAGTTTGACAAAACTTGTAACCGCGTTGATTGTACTTTGGAGAACAACTCCCCAAGTGAATTGACCTGTCGAGTGAGATTCGGTAATCAGGGCGAAATCGTGAGCCTAAAGCCCGAAGAGGCGCGTCGAATTCAATTTACGGGCTGTTGCGCAAATCGCTAAATCCAAGTCTCGGCAGCTATGGTCAAACAAGTGTTGCAAGGTTTTTTTGCAGGAAGCAGCAGAAGGCTCGTATCCTTATCGACCGAAGCGCGTCGAATAATATCTTGTTCCCTTGATTTTTTCTGAGGTAGGTCTGTGACGGCTCCCAAAAAATCTCGACGTAACCATATTGTAATTGCTCTGTTCTTGGTTTCAGCAGCCGGGTTGATCTATGAAATTACGCTCACGCGCCTGTTTTCTTTGTATTTCCAATACCACTATGTTTTTTTAGCCATCTCCATAGCGGTATTGGGGTTGAGCTTAGGCGCAGCAACGGGGCGTTTTATTACAACATCCCGCACTCAAAAACACGCGCATACGATAAGGCTATCCAATGGTGGCTTAGATAGATTGCCCCAAAACGTTCTGATTGTTCTCAGCCTGTCTTTTTCCCTTGTGGTCTTGGTCATCGCCTGGCTGCCCTCCGCAGAATCTGTTCTGCCGCGAGCTTTAGTCTCATTAATTCCCTTCATATTAATCGGTTTGTTTTCAGCTCTGGCATTCTCGAGATTCGGCCAATATGGAGGCTTGCTGTACGGGGCGGACCTGGGCGGTGCTGCAGTTGGTGTTGTTACCGTTCTGGGTCTATTAAAAATATTTAACCCCTTCAACGTTGTCCTTCTTCTGGGGATGGGTTTGGGCTTGGCTGCAGTATTGCTCACTCGTAGTTCCCCCGATCTGATTTCGGATCGGCGCAATTCGATGGCGGCTTTGTTGGTCCTGGTGATCACTGGAGGCCTGCTTGGGTTCAACCTCGTCGCAATGAAGATTGATTACGCGCCAACTCAGCTAGTGAGCTTTCCACGCGATAAGACCATGGTCCAGATCCTTAAGGACCGCAATCAATCAGCAAAAATCGTGCATACGGAGTTTGGTCCCTTTGCCCGAGTGGATGTGATTGAAACCTCAAACCCAGAGGAGAAATTTATATTCACGGACGCTGGTGCGGGCAGCTACATGTACCACTTTGATGGTCGTCTCCAAGAGTGGGCTCACCTCAAAGACACCATTGAGTTTTTACCGTTTTCAGTGGGCTCTGCTGGGCGAACCTTGGTGATCGGGGCAGGTGGTGGCAAAGACGTGCTCTTAGCGCTTTTAGCGGGATCAAGCGAGATCACTGCAGTAGAAGTTAATCCCGCGGTTGTCGAAGCTACACGCGCTTTCACGCAATACAATGGTGGCATCCTCGATCTCCCCGAGGTCCAATTAGTGGAAGGGGAGGCGCGGACATTTGTCGAACGTGCGGATGACCACTACGACATGATCTATCTCAATCTGGTCTATACACAGGCCGCTGAACCTGGCAGTAAAGCCCTGGTTGAGAACTATATCTTCACCCAAGAGGCGTTTCAGACATATCTGGAGCACCTTA
>JASFVL010000326.1:0-4940 GCA_050049875.1 Anaerolineales bacterium | reverse complement strand
ATGTTGAAAGCGGTTTTGACCAAGCGGATTATATTTTCGAAGGCGATTATGAAGTACCGAAGGTCCATCAAGCGCACATTGAACCTCATGTCGTAATCACATATTGGGATGAAGACGACCGTTTGGTAATTCGAACGAGCACTCAGGTTCCCTTTCACGTACGTAGGCAGTTGGCTCCTGTTCTGCAATTACCGATTAAGCGCATTCGAGTGATAAAGCCACGCATTGGAGGTGGTTTTGGTAGTAAGCAAGAGGTGATGATAGAGGATGTTGCCGCGCATTTAACCATTGCAACTGGGCGACCTGTACTATACGAATATACACGCGAAGAGGAGTTTATTGCAGCACGGTCAAGGCATCCCATGCAGATCTCAATGAAAACGGGTGTTCTAAAAGATGGGACGATTACCGCTAATCAAATGGTCGTTCTAAGCGATACGGGCGCAAATGGTGCTCATGCGGTTACTGTAACAGGTAATACGGGGCATAAATCGATGGCCTTATACGTGGGGGATGGAGTTTATCGAAAAAACCCTAATATTCGTTTTTATGCAGATGTTGTTTATACAAATCGCCCACCATCCGGCGCATATCGGGGCTATGGTGTGCCTCAGGGATTTTGGCCTGTAGAGCGTCATATGGAGAAAATCACCCGCAGACTGGATCTGGACCCGATTGAATTTCGTTTGAAGAACGCACTACGTGCTGGGGAATTACATCCATTTAGCACGGCTTGGAGTGAAGGCCGCGAACCCAGACCTGAAACGATTCAAACCTGTGGATTGGTCGAATGCGCCCGTCAAGGTAAGGCGACCATATCTTGGGATCAGAAATATAAAAACAAGGAGTGGCATCGAATACCCGGGCAGCCCAATCTCCGAAAGGGGATTGGTGTCGCCTTGGTTATGCAAGGTACGGCGATCCCGTATTTGGATATGGGCGCAGCAAACATTAAACTTAACGAGGATGGTTCTTTTAATTTGCTTATTGGAGCGACCGACTTGGGCACGGGAAGTGATACCGTCCTAGCTCAAATGGCAGCAGAAGTTCTTGGGGTTGGTTTGGAGGATATTATCGTTTATTCCTCGGATACAGATTTTACGCCCTTCGACAAGGGAGCTTATGCCTCCAGTACGACCTATATATCCGGAACCGCTGTTGTTCATGCAGCGGAAAAAGTTGCTAACCGAATTAAAGCCCGCGCTGCCGATATTCTGAACCAACAGGCGGATGAAGAGGAACGACAAATCGAATCTATCAAAACGCAGGATATTCATCTGATAGATGGCAAAGCGGTTGCCAGTGATGGGCGTTTTGTTACTCATGCGGAGATCGGGCATCATTCCCTACACCATGAAAATCAAGAGCAGATTATGGGCACCGCCTCTTATATGTCAGAAGTGGCTCCTCCTCCTTTTGCAGCTCAGTTCGCCGAAGTAACAGTCGACATTGAAACTGGTCAAGTGGTCGTTGATCGGCTTGTAATGGCTGTGGATGGTGGTGTGATCGTCAATCCGATCACTGCTTCGGGACAGATCGAAGGCGGTATGACCCAAGCGTTAGGTTATGCTGTTTGTGAGGAGATGGTTTATGATGATAAAGGGCGTGCTAGAGAGCGCAATCTGAAAGATTATCACATATTTCGATCCCATGAGATGCCAGATATGGATACGATTTTTGTTGAGACATTTGAACCATCGCACCCCTTCGGTGTCAAAGCTGTCGCTGAGATACCGATGGATGGCGTCGCCCCAGCAGTTGGAAATGCTGTTCTCGATGCTTGCGGAGTAGAAATTGATTCAAATCCAATAACGCCTGAGAGAGTTTGGCGAGCAATGCGTGCAAAGGGGGGAGTTAGGTGAATCAGTTGTCCAACTGGCTTCAGGAGACGCTTGGACTCCCCCCAGATATTCAGGTTAAGCTCCTTGAATCCTTAATAACGCTCATCGTTCTTTGGTTGATCTACCGACTGATCCTGCGTTACTTTATTGAAAGAATTGAAGATGTTCGTTTGGGCTATCAATGGAGGAAGAATGTTGGATATATTCTTTCCATTCTCGGGGTTCTTTTAGTGGGAAGAATATGGTTAGAAGAGGGTTTGGAATCCTTATTCACATTTTTTGGATTGCTATCCGCGGGTTTAGCCATAGCGATGAGGGATCCCATCGTGAACTTTTTCGGATGGATATTCATCTTGTGGAGAAATCCATTCGCGGTTGGTGATCGAATACAAATAGGTGATGATGCTGGCGATGTTGTCGACCAACGTGTCTTTCAGTTTTCAATAGTCGAGATTGGCAATTGGGTCGATGCTGACCAGAGCACAGGTCGGATCATCCATATCCCAAATGGAAAAGTATTTGTCGAGTCTTTAGCAAACTTCTCTCGAGGTATCGAATATCTGTGGAATGAGATTCCGGTATTGATTACTTTTGAGAGTGATTGGGCAAAAGCAAAAGAGATCCTAGGGAAAATTTCTGACAAACACGCAATAAAAGTCAGTGATAGTGATAAACTAAAGGATCATATCGAAGAATACTCAAAAGGGTATCTAATCCATTATGCTAATTTGAAACCGATTGTTTACACAAGCGTAAAAGATAGTGGTGTGCTTCTGACCATTCGTTATCTTTGTGGGCCTCGAGATCGGCGAGGAAGCTCTCATATCATCTGGGAGAATATCTTGGAGGAATTTGCAAAACATTCCGATATTGATTTTGCCTACCCGACTCGAAGGATCTTCAGTAAATTAACAGAAAGCAGATATACTCCATCCATCGATTAGCGCACAATAGGTAGAAATATTCCTAGACCAAGTTGTCCCGACATATTATGAAGAATCCCATCTACGTTGTTGGACATGTAAACCCCGATACAGACTCAGTTGCTGCTGCAATTGGATATGCATGGCTTCTGCGGGAGCGAGATGGGGATGATGTGATTGCTGCTCGAGCAGGCGCGCTTAATCCACAAACCAGTTGGGTACTCAATCGCCTTAAGCTGGATACCCCTTTTCTTCTCACGGATGCCTCACCGCGGTTTGAATCCGTCTCTCGTCGCATGGATACCATCACCCCTAATCGACCATTACGAGAAGGATGGGCAATCGCCAGTCGTACAGGTGGTGTCGCTCCAATTGTTAACGATGACGGCACACCTTATGGATTGATCACCGGCTTGACGTTATTTGAATTCCTAGGAGGTATGATCGGGCCGCACCCGAAACGTCAAGAGATACGGATTTCTGAAATTTTGGAAATCCCTTGTCACGAAGCTGCGGACACCAAGGTTCCCCACTTTCAATCAAGTATGCGCATTCGAGACATTTTACCTAGGATCCTAAGGGAAGAACGCAATAATTTTTTCGTTGTCGACGAGGCTGGAAAATATCAAGGTGTCTGCCGGCAGAGGGATATTTTGAATCCACCGCGCTTACGTTTGATATTAGTTGATCACAACGAAGCTGAGCAATCCATCGGCGCGATGGAGGAAGCTGAGATACTTGAGATTCTTGATCATCACCGTTTGGGGAATCATTCCACTCGCATGCCAATTAGATTTACTGTGGACGTTGTTGGTAGTACCAGCACATTGGTGTCTGAAAGGATTGAGGAGGCAGGTTTAAGTGCTCCCCCCAAAATTGCTGGTATGCTCCTATCCGGTTTGATATCAGATACTTTAATGCTATCCTCACCCACATCAACCAAGCGAGATCACCTTGCCGCGGATCGTTTAGGGCGCTGGTCTTTTTCTTGGGATAGCCCTCTTAAAGATGAAACTTTGGAATCTTTTGGCAAGCAGGTATTAAAGGCAGGAGCAGGTTTGGAAACACGTAAACCAAGCGAAATCGTTAGTGGTGATCTGAAACTTTATGAACATGGAGATAATAAATTTGCCATTGCACAAGTTGAAGTAACTGACCTGGTGCAATTGAGTGAACATTTGGAACCACTCTCGCGAGCATTAACCGAATTACGCCTTGCCCGGGGTGTGAACTTTGCAATGTTGATGGTTACCGATGTGGTGCGGGGATCGAGCCGTATATTAATGGAAAATGCCCCCCCAACACTAGAAGACCTACCGTATCCTCTCCAGCCGGATGGCACTCGGTTAGCTGAAGATGTTGTCTCAAGAAAGAAACAACTTGTGCCTGTGGTTTTGGGTTTGTTGGAAAGTTAGGAAGGTAGTAGGATGGAATCAATTTTCGAAGCAGTGTTAGAGCTTGAAAAAAAAGGAGAACCCGGAGTGCTTTGCACCGTCATTCGTAGCGAAGGGTCGACTCCTCGAAATGTCGGAAGTAAAATGTTGGTTTATCCTGATGGTCGCATAGAAGGGACGGTAGGGGGTGGGGAAATGGAAAGTCGCGTAATAGCAGAGGCTCTTGATGCGTATGCAGATGGCAAAGCTCGAATTGTGACGTACCGGATGGTCGATCCTGAACAAGGTGATCCAGGTGTATGCGGTGGGCAGATGGAGGTATTCGTTGAACCGGTAATGCCAGCTCCTCAAATTGTAATCATTGGAGGAGGGCATGTTGGCAAAGCTGTGGTACATCTAGCTAAATGGTTGGGATTTCGGGTGATTGTTACAGATGATCGACCCGAATTCGCTTCACCAGAATCCACCCCTGGTGCGGATGCTTATTATTCTATTCCAATGAGTCAATTACCGGAACATCTTGAGATTACACCTTGGACATATTTGATATTGACCACTCGCGGTGTCGATATCGATGTGCCGGGGTTACCAGCATTAATTAATTCCAACGCCGGCTATATTGGTGTGATTGGATCAAAAAGGCGTTGGACTATGACGAAGAAAAAACTACATGAAGAGGGCATTCAGGAGGACAAGCTTGAGCAAGTATATTCTCCAATCGGTTTGGAGATTAATGCCGAAACACCTGAAGAGATTGCAGTTAGTATCCTGGCGGAAATTAT
>JASFVL010000325.1:0-4949 GCA_050049875.1 Anaerolineales bacterium | reverse complement strand
AAACAAAACGGGGAACCATTTCGTGAGTTCACCCACGCACAAGACTATATCTCACATGTTGACGGAAAACCGAGATATAAAGGGGTGGCTTCCTTTTTAAGATCTCGAGGCATCAAATTGCCTTATGGTGATCCGTCCGATCCCCCCGATAAGGAAACGATATGTGGTTTAGGAAATCGTAAAAATTATCTATTCAATCAATTGATCACACAAGAGGAGATCGAAGTCTTTTCAACAACTGTTAACCTGATTAAAGAATTAAAGAAGGCGGACATACGGGTTGGGGTTGCCTCATCCAGTAAAAATGCTAAAAATGTAATGGACTCAGCCGGATTATCGCACTTATTTGAGACTCGCGTCGATGGAGTCGTTTCTGCTGAACTTAATCTAAAAGGCAAGCCGGAACCTGATATTTTCACAACAGCCTGTAAGAACCTAGCTGTTCCATACGATCGCACTGTGATTGTAGAAGACGCTGTATCAGGCGTTCAAGCAGGTGCAAACGGTAACTTCGGACTCGTTCTGGGCGTCGCCCGAGAGGAGAATGACCTAGAGCTGCTTCTAAACGGCGCCGACATCGTTGTAAAGGATTTGGGGGAGATAGATATCCAAACCTTGGAGAAGTGGTTTACGGAAGGTATCGAGGATAGTAAATGGTCTCTTCAATTCTATGATTACTCTCAGGCAGATGAAGGTACCCGCGAAGTGCTGTGTGCCATCGGCAACGGCTATTTTGGGACCCGCGGAGCTATGGAAGAAACCCGCTCAAATGACACCAATTATCCGGGAACTTACATTGCAGGAGTTTACAACCGCTTGGAATCCTCCATCAGTGGCAGGACGATTGTAAACGAAGACTTTGTTAATTGTCCTAATTGGTTACCGATCACCTTTAAAATCGAGGACGGGGATTGGTTTAACCCTAATGACGTTGAGATTCTCCAATTCAACCGCAGTTTGGATTTTCGCACCGGAATGCTTTCTAGGAAGATGCTGGTTAGAGATCAAGGAGGACGCGAAACCCTTATTGAGTCCAAACGTCTAGCAAGCATGGCTGAACCCCACTTGGCAGGATTGCAATACACCATCAGACCTCAAAACTATTCAGGGAGAATTGCCATCCGCTCCGGTTTGAATGGCAGGATCAGCAATGCTGGCGTGAAGAGGTACAGCCAACTCAGTTCAACACATTTGGTACCTATGATTGAAGGAAATCAAGAGGATCTCATCTACTTGCTTGTACGAACCAACCAATCAGCGATCCAAATTGCAGAAGCTGCCAAACATCTCATTTACGTGAACGATGAGCTAATAGATCCAGAAATTTCTATAGAAACAACAGCAGGAGCGATATTCACAACTTTTAATCTCGAAGCGAAAAAAGAAACGAAAATTCGCGTTGAGAAAATGGTCACCATCTATACTTCAAAAGATAATGATATTGAGAACAACCCACAAGATATCGCAATTGAAGCACTCAAAAAGATCACTGGTTTCGACCCAGTAAAAAATAGCAGCCTCTCCGTATGGTCAAAAATCTGGGAACAGATTGACATTAAAATCGATGGGGATCGCCTGGCACAGAAGCTGCTACGCATGAATCAGTATCACTCTATGGTCACTGCCTCACACCACAATGCAAATATAGATGCCGGCATCCCAGCTAGGGGATTGCACGGAGAAGCATATCGCGGGCACATCTTTTGGGATGAAATGTACATCCTTCCTTTCTACACGCTCCATTTCCCCAAAACAGCCCAGTCTGCACTGTTATACCGTTATCGCAGGCTGAACCGAGCCAGAGAATATGCCAGATCACACGGCTATAAAGGAGCGATGTATCCTTGGCAAAGTGGTAGTGACGGTCGCGAGGAGACTCAAGTGATCCATTTAAATCCCATGTCTGGTGAGTGGGGACCAGATCACAGCTCCCTACAGAGACATGTTTCATTAGCCATAGCTTATAACATTTGGTACTATGGTTGGATTACTAGAGATATTGAATTTTTGAGCCGATTCGGCGCCGAAATTTTCCTAGAAATTTGCCGTTTCTGGGCGAGTAAGACCCGCTTTAATCTCGACACGAGACGTTACGAAATTGATAAAGTTATGGGTCCAGATGAATTTCATGAGAAATATCCATACGCGGAAGACGGTGGGTTGAAAGATAACAGCTATACGAACGTAATGGTTGCATGGACCCTCAACAAAGCTTTTATTCTTTTAGACCTTTTGGATGAGCCCTCCAGAATTAGAATCCGAGAGAAGATTAACCTGATGGAAGAAGAACTCGCCAAATGGAAAGATATTGCCACCAAAATCCACATACCCATGTCCGAGGATTACATCATAGAGCAGTTCGAGGGTTACTTTGATTTAGAAGAATTGGATTGGGATCATTACACCAGCAACTACGTAAACATCAGTCGTATGGATCGCATCCTCAAAGCGGAGGGAAAATCTCCGGACCAATACAAAGTCGCAAAACAAGCTGATACGTTGATGATCTTCTACAATCTTAATCTCAATGAAATCAAACAAATCATTAAAGGTGCCGGATATGATTGGCGAGATGATATTCTGGAGAGAAATTTTCACTATTATTACCCTCGCACCTCTCACGGATCTACCTTAAGCAAACTGGTTCATGCCCACTTGGCCAATAAGATTGGGGATATGGATCTCAGCATGAAACTCTATAAGGACACTCTTATCAGCGATTATGCAGATGTTCAAGTCGGGACCACCAGAGAGGGTATTCATGTCGGCGTTATGTGCGGCACCGCTGTTCTGGTGTTGAAATCATACGCCGGGGTAGATCTTAGCGGTGAGATCGTGAGATTCAACCCCCGCTTACCCAACGATTGGCGTAAAATATGTTTTAACTTCGAATTCAGTGGCGAACAGTATCAATGTAAAATAACACCCAACGATCTATCTGTGAAAGTAGAATCCGAGAACAAAAAGGAAATTAAATTATTTGTACATGATAAAAAAATGACCCTCAAGCCCATGAAATGGATAACCTTCAAACTCAACAATGCATAGGAGACAATTATGATAGGTGATGTTCTTCTGATTACCGAGAATCATAAAAAAGCCGCTCAAGAAATTATCAAGAAAATTCTTCAAATCCAATCTAATAAGATCGTTATAGCAATCAGCGGTGAATCTGGCTCAGGGAAATCGGAATTAGCTCACATGATCGCTAAAGAATTAAAAATGAGAGCCGAACGAGCTAAAATACTCCACACAGATAATTATTATTTAATCTCCCCCATAGAAAGAACTGCATGGAGAATTAAGAACGGTATAAGCAGCGTAGGGCTTTCTGAATACAACTGGGATTTGCTAGCACAGAACGTCAAAGATTTTAAGCAGGACAAAGAATCAACCTTACCCTGTATCGACCTTCTGACAGACCAGGAAGATCGTCTGATTACAAACTTCAGTGGGATAAGATACCTCCTCTTGGAAGGTTTATATGCACTTAAAATACATGCGGATCTTAAGATATTCATAGATTTAACCTATCACGAAACCAAAAAAGCTCAAATTATGCGTGGAAAAGAACCACAAAATTTGTTTAGAATTCAAGTACTTCAGAGAGAGCATGAAGTAGTCAAAGAGCTCAAGAACTTATCGGATATTATTGTTACTAGAGATTTTAATATTGTGGATAGCAAAAGCTCGATAGGGATACCTTTAGACGGAACCCCCAATACTAACCTTGAAACTGGTCAATAACCTGATGAAAATACCTCCCGGTGATTTGGATGTTTTAACAATTGGTGAGATCTTGATTGATTTCATCTCCCTCGAAGAAGCCGAGACATTACGTGATGCCTTCACGTTCCATAAATACTTGGGGGGATCACCAGCCAATATCGCTGTGAATGTGGTCAAACTTGGGGGGAAATCAGCCCTGATCGCCAAATGTGGGATTGGTGCTTTCGGCACTTTTCTAAAATCAGAACTAAGACGGTCAGGGGTGGATACTCAATATCTTGTCATGGATCACCGTGTCCACACCAGTTTTATGTTCATCTCACGGACTTCCCAGACACCCGATTTTGAGGCTTCTCGCAACGGAGATTATAAGATCGAGCCCAATGAAATCCCATCACAAGCAATTCAACGCGCCAAGATTGTGCACGCCTCCACCTTTGCCCTCTCGCGTCAACCATCGCGTTCTAGCATTCAAAAAGCATTTGAAATCGCCCAAAAACACGATAAAATCATCTCTTTGGATCCAAATTACAGTCCACAGATTTGGCCGAACTATCAAGAGGCGAAAGTGATTTTACCTAAAATGATGAAATACGCGTCGATCATTAAACCATCTCTGGATGACGCCCAAAGGTTTTTTGGTGAAGGTCAGTCTCCTGAAGAGTATATCCAGCTTTATCATGCTATGGGTCCAAAAACGGTTGTCTTCACGATGGGATCAAAAGGTATTATGCTATCAGAAGATGGTCAAATAACCTTTATCCCCTCTCGCCAGATCGAAGTGGTTGATGCAACCGGGGCAGGTGACTCATTTTGGGCGGGTTTTTTGATTGCTTTGATTGATGGAAATTCATTGAAACACAGCGCACTCTTCGCCCGAGAAATTGTCGAGCGAAAACTCGCATCCGTGGGTCCACTCCCAGATGATATCAACCGGGAGGAGATCTACGCCAAAATCGTCGAATAGATTTCAACCAGATATTCAATGAGAAGTTTATATGTGGGGGTGCGTGCGCCACACGCACCCCCACATATAACACCATCTCAGCTTGGAAATAATTTTTCAGTGGGCCCTTCAATTTATGACTATTTGTGGAGAATAATATGCACATCTCTTTTATTAACCCTCAGGGCAATTTCGATCCCCACGATAGTTACTGGACAGAGCACCCTGACTTTGGGGGACAGTTGGTTTATGTTAAACAAGTAGCAATCGCTAT
>JASFVL010000324.1:0-4950 GCA_050049875.1 Anaerolineales bacterium | reverse complement strand
CTGGTAGTGTGGCTGAATTGGAAGCGTTGATTAAACGGGAGAAATCCACGCTCAGCGGTTTGGAGCAGAGCCAAATCTTCGAGCAGTGCACCAACGTTCTGCGTGAGTTGGCCAAAGATAATCCTCTCACCCTTGCCCTGGACGACCTGCAGTGGGCGGATCAGGCCTCCCTTGACTTATTGTTCCACCTGTGCCGGCGGCTGGAAGGGGACCGCATCTTGATCGTGGGATGCTACCGGCCTGAAGAGGTCGCTCTGGGTAGGGACGCTGGCAGACACCCCTTAGAGAGCATCGTCAACGAGATCCAAAGGATATTTGGCGAAATTATCATTGATCTTGGCGCTGGAGAGGAAGCGGAGGGAAAAACCTTTATCGATTCGTTCTTGGACAGCGAGCCCAACCGGTTAGGCTCTGATTTCCGTCAAGCGCTCTATGAGCACACCGGTGGACATGCCCTCTTCACCATTGAGCTGCTGCGGACGATGCAGGAGCGCGGCGACCTGGTCCAAGATGATGCTGGCAGGTGGGTGCAGGGACCCTCCCTGAATTGGAATGAATTGCCAGCCCGGGTGGAAGCCGTAATCGCCGAGCGCATCGGGCGCTTAGATGCCGATTTGAGGGAACTGCTCTCGGTGGCCAGCGTGGAGGGGGAGGATTTCACCGCCCAGGTAGTGGCGCAGGTGCAGGATATTAAAGAACGCCGCACCCTGCGGGAGCTGTCGCAGGAGCTGGAGAAGCGCCACCGCTTGGTGCACGAGCGGGATGAGCTCAGGGTCAACGGCAAGCTGCTGTCGCGCTACCGCTTTGCGCACCAGCTCATCCAACGCTATCTGTACAACGATCTCAGCGCAGGGGAACGCCGCCTGCTGCACGGGGAGATCGCCGGTGTGTTGGAGGAGCTGTCTGAGGAGCAAGCGGATGAGATCGCCGTGCAATTGGCTTTCCATTACGGGCGCGCCGAAAACCCAGAGAAGGAGCTGCATTACCTGCTGCTATCGGGCAAGCAGGCATTGAGCGCATACGCCCATAAGGAGGCGGAGAGGTCCTACCGCAAGGCCTTGGATTTAGCTTACACCACGGAGGACCTAGCAGAAGTCCAATCCGGATTGGGCGAGGCCTTGTTCGGACAGAATCGCTTCAATGAAGCCATCCAGGTTTGGCATGAAGGGATTGAGCTGTATCGCTCCTTAGGTGTTGAGGGACTCAATGGCATTGCCAGACTATATGCCCGTTCGGCTCGCGCAGCTGATAGTGCAGAAGGACCGGCAGAAGGATTGAAGCTCTGTAAAATTGGATTGGAAGCGATCGAGTCTGCTCCCGAGAGCCGTGAGGTGGCAATGCTCACCCATGAAGCCGGCAGGGTTTTTCTCTTCAATGGATTTCCGCAGCAGGC
Source organism: Anaerolineales bacterium (assembly GCA_050049875.1). Classification (GTDB taxonomy): domain Bacteria; phylum Chloroflexota; class Anaerolineae; order Anaerolineales; family UBA11858; genus JASFVL01. Next base: position 3,557 of record JASFVL010000324.1, on the reverse strand, counting down.
TGAGCCCTTTTGCCGGCAGGCGTTGGAGATGGCTGACCGTTTGGGTGCTGTGGATGTCAAAGCCGACGCTCTAGCTACCTACGGGTTGCTCCCAGACTTACCACCTGATGAGGCTTTGGTTGCGCTGGAAAAGGCTGTGGAGATCGCTGAAGCTGCTGGGTTGCTAGACATCGCTGCCCGGGCTCAAAATAATTTGGGATACACAATTGAAAACATTGGTGACATCCGCAACGCCCGCGAGCATTACAAACGGTCCTTGGAGCTAGACCGAAAGATAGGGACATTGTCAATTCCACCTATTAGAAATGTAGCAGATTCCTCACTATTACTGGGTGATTTGACTTCCGTTGAGCAGGCTCTTCCTGAACTTGAAAATATAATCAGCAGGATAACTGATCTTGGGGGTACAGAGCAATATCCCAGCGATATAAGGGCTCAATTGATGATCAGCCGAGGTCAGTGGATGGATGCCCTCCGACTGCTGAGGAAAAGGCAGCATTATATTAGTGGGCGAGGTGATCTTCAAAAGGTATTTTTTGACCTAATAAATATAGCTCATATTCAATTGGAACTCTACCGCATGCGAGAGCATAGCGACTTATGCGAAGCAGAAGCTGTTTTGGGGACCTCCATCGAACTCAGTGATCGTGGAATGGGGGATAAGGTTGAGCCACGCTGCATTTTATGTATTGTCTATGCTCATCAGGGTAAATTTGATGATGCCCATCAACTTTTGGCTGAGGCACATGAGTTTGCCGAGTCTAACCCAACAATATGGAATGAGGTAAGTTTCAAATCCGCGGAAGCTGGACTGTCTTACTTTGAAGAGCGCTGGGAAGATTCCCTAGCGGCTTTTGAGGCAGCTGCTTCGATTTATGCTCAAATGGAAGCTCGACCGAGTTGGGCGCGCATTCTGATGCTGTGGGCTGATGTGCACATCGCCCGTGGGGAGCCGGGTGATATGGAGCGAGCAGAAGACCTGCTCCACCAGGCGCTGGAGGCTTACGAGGATATGGATATCCCCTATTGGGTTAGTATGGTTAAGGAGAAATTGGAGGATTTGGGGGCTGAAGTTGGTGAGTGAGTTTAAATCAGTTTTATTAGAGGTTGGATGGAGATACAACAACCTGCAAACAATCGAAATAAGTAAGCCAAGAGAAATCCATAGGAAGGAATACAGGAGGCGCTTAGATGAAAACAAGATGTGGGTTCGTTCTCATATTTTTATTGATGTTGCTTTTATCCGCTTGCCAAGGGGAACCGCCAGCACCAACGCCTACCCCCACCCCTTCGCCGAGCGATTACTTGGAAAGGGCCGCGGGGGCAATGGGAGCTGTTGAGAGCGTGAAATTTACACTAACCCGGCAGGGGGATCCAGTGGTCCTGGATAAGGATTTGGGGCTCAAATTCGTTGAAGCTGAAGGGGCTTACCAAGCGCCGGATGCGGTACACGCCCGCGCCAAGGTGGATTTCGGCGGCAACCTTCTGGAGTTGGAGCTGCTTTGGCTGCCGGAGGGTAACTATATGAGCAACCCACTCACCGGTACGTTTGGGGAGATGCCCGCCAACATCACCCTCAACCCACTTGCGCTGTTCGACGCATCGGTTGGGATACCCCACATCCTGCGGGAGGGGGTGCAGGAGCCAGAAGACCTGGGCTTGGAATCGCTGGAAGAAAGCCAAACCCGCCACTTGAGCGGGGTGGTGGAGGCAGCCGCTTTTCAGGCTTTCACGCCGGTCACCTCTGAAGCCAGCGTACCTCTCGACTTGTGGTTGGATGTGACCACGGACCGCATCGTGCGCGTCCAGATGACGGAGCAAAGCGGTGACGTCAATTCGATTGACTTTTTCGATTACAACCAACCGGTGACCATCCCTGAACCATGATGTCAACGCCTGTGCTCTGCCTCCGCTTTGGGGGCTAAGACGAATCCGCACCGCATGATGATGAGAAGGTATCCAAATCTCGACCAAACAGGGAGCGGACCCGACACGCCTGCCTCGAGGGTACAAAATCCGGGCTGGATCTTAGCGCTGGTCTGCTTGCCCATCTTCATCGGCGCTTTGGACCTGACCATCGTCTCGGCGGTCTTGCCGCCGGTCTTAGCGGACCTGAAAGTGCCCTACCAGACGGGCATCGATGACGCCTCCTGGATCGTCAGCGGTTACTTGCTCTCATACACCATCTCGATGACCTTCATGGGGCGGGTTTCGGACCTGTGGGGGCGCCGGTGGGTGTACACGATTTGCCTCTCGGTGTTTATCGTTGGTTCGATCTTGGTGGCGACCGCCCCCGGCGCGCCGGCGGATTTCTTTTACCGCGTTGAAAGGGCGCTCAGCGGCTCGCGCCCGGACCGGGCTTTTACGGCGCTTCACGCTTTGATCTTTGGCAGGGTGGTGCAAGCCTTTGGGGCAGGGGCACTGGTTCCGGTGAGCATGGCGCTGATGGGGGATATCTACCCGCCCAAGAGGCGCGCCCTTGCCTTGGGGATCATCGGTGGGGTGGACACTTCCGGCTGGGTGCTGGGTCATCTCTACGGTGGGGTCATGGTGCAGTATTTCGAGTGGCCGCTGCTTTTCTGGATTAACGTACCGCTGGCGGGGGTCGCTTTGCTGCTCACTTATTGGGCGCTGCGCAACCTGCCTCCAAGCACGACGAAGGGGAAATTCGATTGGGCTGGGGCGACGTTGATCTCTGGATTCCTGACCGGCTTGAACCTGGCGTTGAACAAGGGCATTGATATTACCCCGGGCCTGGCTCTCGACCCGTCCCAAGAGGGGTTGGCATTTTCCCCGGGGTGGTTAATCGTCGCGATCGTTTGCCTGATCGCCTTTATCTACGTTGAGAGGCGATCTGCCAGCCCGCTGCTGGACTTGAACGCTTACAGGAAGAGGAATTTTTCCGCTGCCAGTTTCGTAAATTTATTGATGGGTTTTTGCGTGATGGCGGGCTTGGTCAGTGTTCCGCTGTATATCAACACAGTGCCGACAGTGTTGTACGGGCTGGAGCTCAACCAGGCTGCGCTACTAGCGGGCTATTTGTTGTCCGCTTTCACCATCCCTATGGCGTTTGCCTCCTTGCTCGGTGGCTGGCTGGCAGGCCGCGTTGGCTATCGCTGGCCGACGGTCTTTGGGGCAGGGCTGGCATGTTTTGGTTTCTGGCGCGTATCAAGGTGGAGCGAACACGTCAGCGAAGGGGTGGTCGCTTTGATGAACGCCGGGCTGCCCAACCTGCTGAATAACTGGGACCTTTACCTGGGGGCGGGACGAATGCTGGTAGGCTTGCTGCTGGCAGGGATTGGCGTTGGGGTGACGATATCACCCATCGCCACGGCGGTTGTCAATGCGGTCGGCACCGCAGAGCGGGGGGTCGCCTCCTCCCTGGTGATCATCATGCGCCTGATCGGGATGACTTTAAGCATCTCTGCCCTGACCAGTTACGGCGTGCGCCGCGTACAAACCTTATTGACGCTTGGATTAGAAGGGGTTGATCTAACCGACTTCGCCACCCAGAGTCAAGTGCTGGTCCAATCGACGACCCAGGTGATCAACGAGAT
>JASFVL010000323.1:0-4960 GCA_050049875.1 Anaerolineales bacterium | reverse complement strand
GAAGACCGCTCCAGCGAAGGCAGCAGCGCCCCCAGCTACGCTATCTTGCGCTACAACAGCGACGGCAGCCTGGATACCTCCTTCGGGGATGGGGGAATTGCGCTCACCAGCGCGGGTGATGAGTCCATCGCCTTTGGCGCGGCGCTCCAGGGGGACGGGAAAATCGTTGTCGTCGGGCAAATCACCCAGGCTGGTTACGACTATTTTGGCATCGCCCGGTATAAGTCAGATGGCACCCCGGATATCCCCGGGTTCGGCGATACGGGTTATGTGATGATCTCCCCTGGCTATGGGGGGTACGCCAGTGATGTAGTCATCCAGCCGGATAACATGATCGTGGCCGCGGGCCGGGGTGATTTCGATGGATCTGGTTATTACGATTTCACGCTGATGCGTCTGAACTGGATTGGCGGGATGGACAATGAATTTGGAATCGATGGAATTGTCCATAGTTCCTTGGTGACAGGTGACGATTCGGCATTGGGGGTGACTGTGCAGGCGGACGGTAAAATCGTGGCCGCCGGTGTTACCAATAACGGCAGCAACGACGATTTTGGAGTGGCTCGCTTCTACGGACAAGAAACCCCGCCTGTCATTCAAGCGCTGCTCAGCCGATACTCCTTCAGCGGGGGCGGCGGAGAAACTTCAGGGCCAACCCTGTCCCTGAGGGGCAGCATCGCCCAGCATTCCGCCATAGGCGAAACTTCGGGAAGTAGTCTAGCTTTGCGGGCTGGGTTCTGGCACGCGGCTGGTGATGCTGTGCGCATCACCGTCACCAGCCAAGTCACACCGGAGAGCGGTGGATACCTGCTCTCACCAGATGGACAGACCGCCTTCCAATTTCCTGCCGGGTCAGTCAACTCGAATGTCACTGTGACCTTCACCCAGCAGACCGCCCCCTACGGCACCTTGCAATCTTTGAGTAGCTCGCAGTTAAATGCTGCGGATGCTACCAGAAACCTGGTCTTTGCCGAGAATGCCTTCAACCTGGAGGCTGTGGACGATCTAGGCAACCCGTTCACCAACTTCTTACAGCCGTATACCCTGACCCTGGATTATCTAGATAGCGACTGGCAGAACGCCGGGATCACCGATGAATCGAGCCTGGGTCTATACTATTGGGATGTGGGAAGTGGTGAGTGGATCGGGTTGCTGCCCTGCACGGACTGCTGGCTGGATATGAACGCCAAGCGCCTCACCATCCAGTTCAATCACACCGGGGATTTCGCACTTTTAGGAGAAATCAGCTATCCGCTTTACCTGCCGTTAGTGATCCAGTAACCCTATCAGGTTGTGTTTTACATTTTTCGTAAGGTTTCTGATAAAGGAACCTCATAGCTCCACCATTTTACGGTACTTTTGGTGCAAGAGGCGATAGATAAAAAGTGGATTGCCAATTAAATACCTTCTCCATTTACCAATTGGATCCAGGAGCAGCCTCCACATCCACTCCAAGGCTAAAGCGTTCATCAATGGTGGCACAGGCGGCTCTGCACCGGCTACAGTATTGAACATCGCGCCCACCGTCCAACAGACAGGAACCCTTTGTCGATTCCTGTTTTCGTAAATCCATTTCTCCTGAAGCGGTGTGCCCATCCCAACCAGCAGAACATCCGGCCTTTTCGCGTTGATCTGCTCGACAACGTCCTCTGTCTCTTCGCCATTGAGATATCCGTTGTGCGCGCCAACGACGGGCAATTCCGCGGTTTTTCCGAGAAGATTTCTTCGTGCTTCTTGAACGATACTTGGCTTGCCCCCAAGCATGTAAATTTTGATACCGTTCTCTTTTGCCATGGAGCAAAAATCATCGATCCAATCACGACCGGTGATTTTCTCAAGCTGGCAGGCTCCCAATAAGCGACTCGCCCAAACCACACTAATACCGTCAGGGTAGACCAGATCGCCCGAATTTAGGATCGTGCGATACGCATGATCTTGCACAGCTACATTTAGACAGTGCGCGTTTACGTAATAGATCGCGCGTGCTTTCTCCTGCTTGGTCCATAAGAGAACATGATCCAAAATCTCCCCAAGACTCAAACAGGATACATTAACACCTAATATTTCGACCGTATTCAAGGTGAGATTACCTTGGTATAACGAACTCTTGATTGATAATGTGTCAACCTCATAAATCAGGGTATCGTTATGGGAGCAACTGGGTGGTATCAGAATATCAGACCGCCTTGGATGAAAGAGCCTGCAGCCAGGCACTCAATCCAAAGGCGGCCATATCACCTCCAAGATTCTGTTGAACGAATACCAAACTCAATCCTCGATCACAATCTCGACCTCGTCCAAATAGGTGTAGGTGTTATAGGTGTTATCCGTGGTATTGTGGTTCTGGAAGGATACCGTAATGACCTCACCAATGTAGCTGGATAAATCCACCGAACCGGTCGCCCAACCCGATGTTTTGCCTCCCTTTGGATTGCCAGGACCTGGTATCCGATACCAGGTATCACACGATAGGGCACCTCCCGAGAGATTCCTGGCCAAGAATGCCGGTGTCGGTGCATTGTTGATGTGCACCTCAAAGGAATCGAAGCTGGAATCTTGAGTGTACACCACATATTTGAACCTCAGCTCGATGTTCGCCGCGTTGGGCACATACGGGACCCCAAAGCTCTGGCTGACTTCAGCGGACCCCACCGGGACGCTGGTGCAGGGGTAATCCGGATCCCCCAACAAGAGCGCACGGGTTCCGATCGTCTCCCCCTGGTTGGAGGTAATCACCTGAGCTGGCAGCCCTTTATCCGTTAATGTCCAGCCTTTAGCCCCCTGCTCGAAATCACCATTAGCCAGGTTCGGGTAGTTCTTAAAGTTCGCCGGCAACCAGACATTGACCTGGTTGATGGTCTCCTGGGTCTCGATATACAGGGGCATGAGACCCACGGTCACGTCACTTGCCGGTGTTCGTGAGGTTCCATCCACTTCGTAGATCGCTGAAGGCACTTCTGGCAGCGTGATGTCGTGATCCTGACCATCCCTGGACCAGATCACCGAGACGATGCGATCGCCGAGGTCAAAGACATAGCCGGCCACTCCCGGATACGCGGTGATGTCCTGCACGTATTGCGCGCCCTCCAACTCCTGGCTGGCGAATTGATAAGCGTAATAGGCTGGTAACGGATCAAGTGTGTCAATATCAAGCAGGCCAGTCTCGCGAATAGACCAATCTCCATGCACGTCGAACCAGATATTAGCTCTTAGCCCAACAGCGATGCTAGCAGCATACGCCTGGGCGAGGTAGTATGTCTTGGTCGTTTCATAGTCCGGGTCAGATGAGCAGCCATTACAAAACAAGAGCGCACTTTCTGTGTTCATCAGGAACTTATCTCCGTAGCCATACTCTTCCAGCAAGTCCTGGAGATAATTCACTTTGGGAATAACACTGGGTCCTGTCGTATTCCATGCCGCATCCCAATACCCATTTCTATAATCCCCCAATTGATTGAAATAGTGATCAAAAGCGTGGAAACTGACGCCGTCGAAGTAATCGCCACCGTCATAGGCACCACCGTTGACCAGGATGCCTTCCAAAAACTTTGAAGGGGTGCAGTCTTTTCCATCTGGTGGTTTTTCAGGATCGCAGTCCAGCAGAAGGCCTCCGACCATCACTTGAGCCTGCAAGTTATTACCCTTGATGACCGGATATACTTCTTGCAGCATCTGGCCGTAGGTTTCTCCCCCAAAATATGGATCGTCTGCATCTCCCCAGCAGTCTCCCCAAAAGGTGTCTGGACTAAGATCGTCGGGATCAATATCAGGTTCATTGAATAGCTCCCAATACGTAAGCTCGAATCCTTTAAATGGGGAATCATCATGGGTCATAACATCATCGATGAAGTCAGAGAAGGCGCCAAATTCAGTCTCTTTGATGGGACTGCACAAGTAGGCTGCCGTCTCCGGGGGACGAGCCCAGGTGGGCACTTTTCTCACCATCAGGATGGGAGTTAAACCATTGCTAACCGCGTTCTGATATTCCGTTACGGCTTCATCCAGGCCCGACCAAACGCGGTCTCCTTTGTTAGGCTCAACTTGCGACCACTCAATACTCACATCGCGTACCCAATGGGTTTGCGTTTGGGTTGGAGCGATTGCGTCCAAACCATAGGTGCTGCTGATCTCAGGATCTATCTGAACCCCGAATACGGAGCCAGCCTGCTCAAGGGAGGCTTTTACACTCATAACAGCCTGGTCGCTTTGCCAGGAAAGTGTAGCGAAACCGAGTACGCTGATGATCAAAATCATGCCCAAACGAGTGAATATTTTGTTATTCATTGCATATCCTCCTTATATCGTTCCCATAATGATTATTATCCCCTGGTTTCTCGCAGGGCTTGGGAATGTGGGTCTATTATTAGACCCAATTATAAGCTATGGCCGGGCGGTCGGGGGCGGCTCAGACGGACGCGCAGTAGGCGGCGGTTGCGATGGCTTGACCGTCGGCTTCGGCTCAGTGGTGGGTGGCTTGCCTCCTGTCTTGGGTGTGGGAGTCGGCGAGGGGTTGATCACGATGATCCAATCATCTACCTCTAAGGCTAGATGAGGCAGGTTCTGGATCTGGACCCCATTGGCAACCAAGGACCAGGCCTCATCGATGTCACGGGCGCTCAGCAATGGGAAGGATAGCAGGATTTTGACCCACTGACCCACTTCCAGCGGGTTTTCCGAGTTGATCTCGATTTGCTCAGATTCGCCCCAAAAGGAATAATTGACTTCACGGGCGTCCTCATACGGCACCACTGCCAGTTGCTCCCAATCACACTCGCCAGTATTTCTTACCGTCCAAGATGCAGTGGCGCTGAATACCGGATCCCCTCTGATGTAAAATGTACCAAGGTCGGGGTTCAATTCCGGCCCCTCAATGATTTCCAGGCTGAAAGCCGAGGGATCGCTCAGGCAGCGCGAAGCCGCTGCCGTCGCCTGATAAGCCGGGTCTGCAACTGCAGTCGCG
>JASFVL010000055.1:0-15917 GCA_050049875.1 Anaerolineales bacterium | reverse complement strand
AGCCAGTTCTGGTAAATATTCCTGCAACTGGGGGCCTAACCAGGGTTCGCGGCTACGTCCAGCGGACTGGTAGCTCCAAGACCACTGTCCCTCGTTCAAACCAGCCTTGTCTGCCACCAGCGCTGCGGTCTGGCGCAGTTGGCTGTCATAGGGGTCACCCATCTCCAGGATCCTTGTGGGCAGGCTGTGGGCGCTGAAGACCACATGCACCTGCTTTCGCTCGGATTCCGTCCAACGATTGAGTCCCTCATGGACGCGGTTAGTAAATGCTTGGATAAGACCGGGAGTATCATGATAGCTCTCGACGTGTGAAAACCGAATTTGGCCGCGATACAATTCCAAACCAGTAACTATTTTGGACTGATATTTAGCCACGCTGAGCTTGCTGAAATGCGGCGCCATCACGATGCTGATGGCCTGGGTGATACCATCAGCTAGCATCTCGCCGATGGTTTCCTCGATCCAAGGTGTCCAGTGGCGCATCCCCAGATAAAACTTAAATTTCTGCGGATCAAAACGCAGTGCAATAGCCGCGACCTGCTGTTGAGTCAAATCCAGCAGTGGAGACTTCCCGCCGATGCTTTGATAGTTGCGGGTGATCTCCTCAACGACAGTTTGAGGGGTCGGACGGCCAGTACGAATATCAGCCAAATAACCGGGGATCTCATCTAACGAGTTTGGCCCACCATAAGCCATGACCAGAATGCCAATGGGAGATTCCACGCTCATCGCTTTGTCCTTGCGTGCACGTAATCGGCCAATCGTTTGACGTTCTCGACAGGGGTGGTTTTGTACAAACCGTGGCCCAGGTTGAAGATATGTCCAGGACGCCCAGCGGCCTCTTCCAGGACACGGTCGATATTATGCTGCAACTCGTTCCAGGGAGCAAGCAAGGTCATGGGATCAAGATTACCCTGAATGGCGTGTTGGAAACCGATTTTTTCCCAGGCTGCCCCCAAAGGCATGCGGAAATCAACCCCAATCACATCCCCACCGCAGGCAGCCACATCTTCCAGATAAGGAATTGTGCCGGTGCTGAAGCTGATCAGCGGTACCCCGGCAGTTTTTAGCCTTTCAAAAAGTTTGGTGTTGAAGGGTGCGACATAGCGTTGATAGGCTTCTTTACCAAGCGCCAGCCCAGCCCAGGAATCAAAGACCTGCAAAGCTGACGCCCCACTTTGGGCTTGCTGCAGCAGATAATCAACCTGCACGGTGACCAGCTTATCCATCAAACGTACCCAGGCAGCCGGCTCGCTGTACATCAAAGCTTTTGCCTTGGCATAGTTTTTCGAGCCGCCGCCTTCGATAGCGTAAGATGCCAAGGTAAAAGGTGCCCCGGCAAAGCCAATCAGTGGAATGCCTCTCGGTTCCAATTCGCGGGTCACAATGCGGATCGCTTCCAGGGTTGGGGATAACTTCTCCGCCGCGGGCGGAGTGCCCAATAGATCGATATCATAAGTGCTGGAAATCGGGTTGTCGATGACAGGTCCTTTCCCAGGAATGAATTCCAGATCCAAACCCATACCGATTAAGGGAGGCAATATATCCGCGAAAATGATCGCTGCGTCTAGGTCAAAGGCGTTGATAGGTTGCAGGGTGACCTCAGCCGCCAGTTCTGGAGAACGAATTAGATCCAGCATGCTGTGTTTTTCGCGCAGAGCTCGGTATTCAGCCATATAGCGTCCAGCTTGCCGCATCAGCCAAATGGGGGTGGCATCCACTGGCAGCCGGTGGCAGGCTCGCAAGAAGCGAGAGGTGGGTTCCGTAGGGTTTTTATCCGTTTTTGTCATAATCTATATCTCGCGGTTTTGCCAGACTACCTTGCCGAGAAAAAATGGGCCGAGGTTGGTCAGGTATTGTGAAGTTTGTTTGGTTTTACGCATGCGCTCAACAATCCGAGAAAGTGGGTACAGTTCGGGTCCTAACAGACCGATGACGAAATCATTGTCTTCTTTATTCAGTCCATGACACGCCAGTCGAATATCGTGAGCTAAATCAGCTTCACCATAGGATCGTCCAATGCCGCCATGCTCCCTTAGAATCTTGCGCTGCTCTTCAGATGGTAATTGCTCAAACTGACCGGAGCGGCGCAGCGGATACCAAATTGCCCAAGGGAGGGCAGGATCGGTCATTCGTTCGATAGGACGGGAAATCAAGGCTCTTTCCAAATCAGACTCATACCCGATTGAGTACGTGCGCCCCATCATGGTGTATTCAGTTTTGGGAACCAAAGAAGAAAATGGCTCCTGACGCAGATACCTGCGCAAAGCTGTAACGAAAAATTCTGGATCCTCGCTGAAGGTCAGTAACGCGATCCCGTAAGGGTCATTAAAGTCATCATACAATACTCCTCTTAATCCCGCTGCCTCCAACGAATCAATCAGATGCTGGGTATCGGGCGCCTTCCCGAATGCCATGAGTTGTACGAAGAGTCTGCGATTCAAGGATATGATGGTTCCATCTTCGGCGCGACCCTTTTCAGAAGTGTCAACCTGCTTGGTAGATGAGGCGCGTTGAATGTCCATTATCATTTTGGTTCAATCTCCGTAAGAACGATTTTTCTCCAGGAACTGCATGAGAGGTGAACTTGCCAACAAAAGACTTCCTCCGAGAACACCGATGAGATGAACAGTCAGATAGGGTGCAATCTCAACGGGTTGGTTGAGGATCTCTTTTTGGTATAGATATGGTGCCCAGGTTGCAGCACCCAAAACGATCATAACCCGCCCGATAATCTGCCGGCGGGGGCGCATTTTGGAGTAGCGTTTGGGGGAACTCAATTTCCGCAGTCGACTACCACCGATGACCCCGGTAAGATGGACTGCCAAGAATGGGTAAATCAAGGGATTTTGCCCATCAGCAAGTAGATAAAGGTAAGGGAGCCAGATTAAAACACCCAACCAAATTAAGAGCATACCAATATTTTTTCGTTTCATCATGAGGCTTTCATTGCTTTCGATGCGGCATTAATGGTTGCCGCGGTTGTCTCTTGGTTATGGACGCTTGAGATAAATCCAGCTTCAAACTGAGAGGGCGCTAAGTAGATTCCTTGTTCCAGCATACTCTGGAAGAAACGACCGAAGCGCTGCGTATCGCTGGTTTTCGCGGTCGTCCAGTCGCGCACAGGTGTTTTAGTGAAGAACGTAGCGAACATGGTCCCGACGCGGTTTTGCTGGATTTGCACTCCAGCACCCTTAGCGGCTTCAGCAATACCTGCGGCTAGCTCATCGACCGTGAAGCTCATCTTCTCCCACAAATCCGTCTTTTTGAGAGCCTTTAGAGAAGCGATGCCCGCTGCCATTGCTAGGGGATTTCCTGAAAGCGTACCGGCTTGGTAAACCGGACCCGAGGGGGCGATCAGTTCCATAATATCGCGCCGTCCCCCATAGGCGCCGACGGGCAGTCCGCCGCCGATCACCTTGCCCAGTGTGGTGAGATCAGGGCTGACCTGGTACAGCGTCTGCGCGCCGCCAGGATGGACGCGAAAACCGGTCATCACTTCGTCGAAGATAAGCAAGGATGCATACTTGTCAGTGATCACCCTCAGTTGCTCCAAAAAACCATCTTCTGGCGCCACGACCCCCATATTGCCGGCGACGGGCTCCACAATAACCGCAGCAATTTCTTCAGGATAGCGTTCAAACAACGCCGATACCGAGTTTGGGTCGTTGAAGCGCGCCACCAAGGTGTCTTGAACCGTGGCGGGTGGCACGCCTGGCGAATCGGGCAAGCCAAATGTTGCTACACCGGAGCCTGCCTGCACCAGCAGCAGGTCCGCGTGACCGTGGTAGCAGCCTTCAAACTTAATGATTTTGTGTCGCTTGGTGAAGGCGCGCGCCAGGCGCAAAGCCGTCATGGTGGCCTCAGTGCCCGAGTTAACGAATCGGATCATCTCGATTTTTGGCATATATTCTTGGACCAACCGAGCCAATTCGATTTCCAGAGGGCTAGGCGCGCCGTAGCTGGTACCCTGTTCGAGTACTTTTTTGAGCGTGGATACCACTTCGGGATGGGCATGTCCGAGAATGAGTGGGCCCCAAGAGAGCACGTAATCGATGTAGCGATTGCCGTCCACATCGTAGAGATAGGGCCCTTCGCCGCGCTGGATGAAGAGCGGCTGACCACCCACAGCGCTGAAAGCCCGCACGGGCGAATCGACACCGCCAGGAAGGAGACTCTGCGCGCGCTGAAAATATTCTATGGAACGAGTGATATTCAAATTTATTTTCCTTTCTTGTAAGTTTGAATGATAATGCAAGGCCGAATTTGGCATGGTGGGGATGAACGCTTCGAGAGATGTTTCACTTAACCCCCTTTGATATCGAGTCAAGAACCTGGTTCGCCGCCAGCTCACCGGAATGAATGCAGTCAGGGATGCCAATGCCGCCATACCCGTTTCCGGCTAGCGCCAATCCTGGAATGGCTTCCAGGGCGGTATCGATGCGTTCCAGCCGTTCGGGGTGGCCCCGATTGTATTGCGGCATAGCCTTCTCCCACTTATAAATGCGTCTCAGCAAGGGATCAGCTGTAATCCCTAGGGTGAGTTCGAGCTCCTCGCGAGCGATGGATAGCAATCCTTCATTATCCCAGGCAATTTGATTTTCTTGTCCTGCTCGACCGATGAAAACGCGCACCAAAGCATAACCCTGCGGAACTCGGTGTGGGAATTTGGTCGAGGTCCATGTGCTGGCCAAGGCTTTGCGGCCTTCCCGGCGAGGGATCACATAGCCGTAACCATCCAGCGGGCGTGGCAGATCGCCCTCGCGGTAGGCGAGGGTCACCGTGGCAGTGGAGACGTATTCGATAGCGGATAGGTCAACACCCAATTCTGGGGCGATATTTTTGACCAGCGCCGCGCTGACATACGCTGGCGTCGCCAGGATGATCGCGTCAGCATTCAAGTGTTCCCCGCTGTCAAGTGTCACGCGCCAGGTGTCATGGGTCACGTCAGCGCGTATCATGTTCGACGCTCGACTCCTCAATCTCATCTCAACTCCCGCGGCGTCCAATTCTGCGACCAGAGCTTCCACGATTTCGGCCAATCCGGTCAAGGGAGTCAAGAATATGCTGCGAGAGCCTGGAGTAGGGTTGGGGGATTTATCTTTGGCCTTAGCCTTCCGGGTGCGTTTCCTGCGCACAGCTAAGGCACCCTTTACTAAACCGCCGTAATTGCTTTCCAAATCGCGTAGATATGGGAGGGTAGCCTGCAAACTAAGCTTGTCCCCGTCTCCGGCGTAAATACCACTCATCAGGGGTTCGATTAGGTTTTCGTATGCTGAGCGTCCAAGACGCCGGGTGACAAACTCACCCATGGTTTCATCACCATTTTCAGATGCCGCGGGCAGGAAGAAATCCATTCCCATGCGAATCTTGGCTGGCCAAGAGAGCAGCTTGGTGCGAATCATGGGACCGAATTCGGTGGGGATCATCATCGTCAGGCCGCCGGGTAACTCGTGCAGCTCATCATTTTTGAGGATGTAAGTTTTCTTCGTTTCGGGGTTGGTTCCCCTCAGACGGTCATCGAGGCCTAATTCTTTGCACAGTCTCACGCCCCAGGGCTTGGTGACCACGAAGGTGTCAGGACCCCCTTCTATAACAAATTCTCCCTCAGGGAGCCCGCCATTCACCCGTTCGGTGACGATTTTTCCGCCCCAGAACGGGCCCGCCTCCAGCAGGGTAATCGAGATATTTTGTACGGCCTTCTTCTGCAGGTAATAAGCAGCGGACAACCCAGCTATTCCGCCGCCAATTACAACGATGTGTTTGGTCATAAAATCATCCAATTTTGATCATTAGAGATGAGGCGCTGATCTCCTCTTGATATGCTCTACAAAGGGCGGATTGGGTTTCTTCTTGGGATTGAAGGGGTACCAACCAATTTCGGACCGCACAGCCTGCTCTTTGAGCTCGGTTGAACCCCAAACCAAAGAGGCACCAAAAACACCCATCAAGGCAGACCCCCAAACTGAAGAGATATAAAGAGAAACGATAGTAAGCACAATCCCTAATGCCATAATGTAGGGCCACCATAGATAGCCCAGGTAATATTCGGCGCGAATCACCCAGATGAAACCGAGGCCGATAATAGCCAAAGTAGCAAAACCCAAAAGTAATCCGAAGAAATTCATGTTCAACTTCCAGATATCTGTCTTTCGGTGACCAACCGAATGGCTTCTCTCAAGCTGACAGGACGACCGATAGGGTCACGGTTGAGGAGATCGGTTGTCATCGCAGAACCGGACTCAGCTAGAATCTGGGCATGCCGGGGATTGTTTGGGTTGGCAGGGGTGTGGCCCTTTTCCACGCGTCGGTGTTGGCGCCAGAATTCCAGCGCATCCCAGAGCAAGGTCATTCCGAAGATGCCTACCGCGGTCGAGACATGCAAGCTGCTGCTGAAAAGCGCGCCTGCTTCAAACAGCGCTCCGAGCAAAAAAGAGGACAAGGAAGGCACCCAGATGGACGGTGAGCGATATTCAATCTTGCGTACGGCTACATGACCGATCCAAATACCCAAAAAAGCAGAGCACGCTGCAGTCAACCCGATCCAATTTGGTTCCATAGTGATAAATAACCTATGCGTTTCAATCCGGTTCGTACAGGCAGGCAGGATCGGGTGCTAGGTAGTCACCAGTGACGCCGTAAGCTCGTCCACGTTGCCCGCCGCAAACGTCGCGGAAATCACAAACCAAGCATTTCCCTTTGAGCTTTTCAGGGTTGCGCAAATCACGGAACAGAGGTGCGTTGCGATAAACTTCCACGATGTCGTCCGTCCGCACGTTTCCGGCGCTGATGGGCAGAAAACCGGAAGGCATGATTTCACCCAAATGGGAAATGAATAGGAAACCATTTCCGTCATTGACGCCTTTTGTGGGGCGATTTAAGCCGTCGGCGTACTGGAAACCGGCTCCTTGGAAAGTAACCGGTTGATCGGCGTCTACCTCAGCCTTCTTGCGCTCGATAGCCACCCGGCGGTACATGGGTGCGGCGGTTGCCTTGATATCAAAAGGTGCCTCCTTAGATAGGTCATACAGCCAGTGGAAGACCTGCTCGTGTTTCTCCGCGGAAACCATCCATTTGGCTTGAGCGCGTCCGGTGGGTACCAAGAAGAAGACGGACCACTGCACGGCATCCACATCTTCGATAAAAGGAACCATATCGGGAAGCAGATCAACGTTGAAGGTTGTCACTGTGGTGTTGACTTGTACGCTGATGCCCACCTGTTTGGCATTGTGTAGAATGCGCATCGTGCGCTCCCAGGAACCTTTCACCTGTCGAAATTCATCGTGAACTTCTGGGGTGGGAGCGTCCAGACTCAGTGCGATACGGCGGATGCCGGCGTCTTTCGCCTTTTGAAGGCGTTCAACGGTGGGCAATGCAGTAGCGGTCGGCGTGAGCGAGCAACGCAGTCCTTTTTTTGTTGCATAGTGAATCAAGTCGAAGAGATCACGCCGCATCATTGGGTCACCACCGGTGAAAATCAAGATTGGGCTGCCAAATTCAGCCAGGCGATCGATAAGTTGGTAGCCTTGCTCTGTGGTCAGTTCACGTGGATCACGCTTGTGCTGAGCATCCGCCCGACAGTGCTTGCAGGCGAATGCGCAGGCTCGTGTGACCTCCCACGCGATGGTAAAGGGAGCTTGGTTAAAATCAGCACGCACCATGCGCTTGTCGTGGTACTTTCGTTCCTGAGCGGCATGAGGGGCAAGAGGTGTGTTTTTTGAAGAAAGGGGCATATTGAAAACTCCAAGTTATTCTCAAATTTACTCGCAGTTGTTTAAATTTCCCGCATCCATCGGCAGGCTTCTTTTGCGTGATACGTTAAGATCAGGTCGGCGCCAGCGCGCTTGATCGCAGTAAGGGTTTCTAAAATAACACCCCGCTCGTCAAACCACCCGTTGGCTGCCGCGGCTTTGAGCATGGCGTATTCGCCGCTCACGTTGTAGGCTGCCAATGGGATTGCGGGGAAGGCATCACGAACTTGTCGGAGCACATCCAGGTAAGGTAAGGCCGGCTTGACCATCAACACGTCGGCCCCTTCGTTCACGTCCAGGGCAGCCTCCCGCAGCGCCTCGCGCACGTTGTTTGGGTCCATCTGGTGGGATTTGCGGTCGCCAAAACTAGGCGGTGATTCAGCGGCGTCCCGAAATGGACCATAAAAGCTTGACGCGTATTTGACAGCGTACGATAAGATGGGAATGTGGTCGAATTCAGCTTCGTCCAAGGCTTTTCGGATGGACATTACCATGCCATCCATCATTCCACTTGGCGCGACCATATCCGCTCCCACCCGAGCATGCGAGACGGCTACTTCCCCCAAGATGTCCAAGGTCGGATCGTTAAGTACATAACCTTCGGGTTTATGGGGAGCGAGTGTTTCACTCTTTATGTTCAGCACTCCACAGTGTCCGTGGTCGGTGTATTCACACATACACACATCAGTGATCACAACTAGCTCCGGTACCGCATCCTTGATTGCTTTGATCGCCTGCTGCACAATCCCATCTGGAGCGAAGTTCTCTTCACCGAGCGGATCCTTTGCGTTGGGGATGCCGAACAAAATTACGCCGGGGATGCCTAGCTGAGCGATGGCTTCGGCTTCGGCTTGCAGCTTGTCCACGGACCACTGGTACTGCCCTGGCATAGATGGAATTTCTTGTTGGATCCCAGCACCATGCCGGATGAACAAAGGATAGATAAAATCATCTGGAGTTAAGACCGTCTCGCGGACCATAGAACGCAGTTGGGCAGTTAGACGGAGACGCCTGGGGCGGGAAACGGGAAAGGAGGGAAAGGATTGGATCATATACTCTCTTCGAAAATTTCTTTTGGGGATGTAAAATACGCCAGGAGCGCATCGACAAGCCCTTCAATGGTGTATTCCTTGGCGACGACGTTCACAGTAAGTCCTGCTTGGCGAGCAACTTTTGCAGTTTTAGGACCGATGCAGGCCATTACTGGGTCTCCGGGAAGATGAAGGGGATTCATTTTGTGATGTTTGGATAAGGAGAGGAAATTTCGAACCGAGGAACCACTGGTAAAAGTAATTGCATCAACACCTTTACGGAGTTCGTCAAGAGCTTTGGGATTGGGGTTGGCGGGGAGGGTGTGGTAAGCGGTGATCACGTCAGGAATACCCCCGCAAGAGCGAATCCCATTGGGTAGCGTGTCATGAGCAATATCTGCTAGGGGTAGAAGTACCCATCGACTCTGCAGATCACCCAAACCTGGCAAGATGGATTCGGCAATATATGTATCCGGAACGAAGTTAGGGTGTACGCCGTATGTTTCTAAAGATGCGGCAGTCTTGGGTCCGATTGCAGCAACCTGTAAGGTTTTTGGGAGCGATTTGATCCCTAGAGCATTGAGTCTCGTCCACACTGCCTGGACGGCATTTGTGCTCGTCAGCACCAGCCAATCGTAGCGGGATAGTTCCTTTAATGCGCGGTCAAGATCAGCAGTGTCTTGGATGGGTGAAATCTGAATGGTGGGAAATAGGATTGGGCGAGCGCCTTTCGTTTTTAAAAACTCTTCAAAGGTGCTTGATTGATGGCGAGGGCGGGTAATGACAATGCGTCTTCCCTGTAATGAACTCATGACATCACCTCGGCCGCGCCCTTGGTGAAAGCTTGTTGCGCTAGTTCCTGCCCCAACTTATGAGGGTCTGTGTGAGTGTCTTGAAGGCGAAGGGTTTCCGATCCATCAGGTGAGACAATCACGCCCTGAAGCTCGATTTGGTTGCCCTTCACGGTTGCCAGCGCGCCAACGGGTAAAGAGCACCCGCCTCCGAGAGCGGCTAGGAAAGCACGTTCGGCTGTAACCGCTAAACGGGTTGGTGGATGATCGATGGCACGCAGTATGCTGAGGGTCTGGACATCGTCCTCGCGACATTGAACAGCCAATGCCCCCTGTCCTGGGGCGGGCAGCATGAAATCAAAGGTTAAATACTGGGCGATGTTCTTTTTAAGTTCTAGACGGGTTACACCGGCGGCGGCGAGAATGATCGCGTCGTACTGACCCTCGTTAACCTTACGAAGCCGCGTGTCCACGTTTCCACGCAGGGGCAGGACCTGTAAATCTGGGCGAATAGCCAACAGTTGGGCTCGCCGCCGCACGCTCGACGTGCCGACTCGGGCACCGGAAGGCAACTCTTCCAGGGTGTCTCCTGCAGGGCAAATGAGCGTGTCGCGAGGGTCAGCCCTTTCAGGGATCACACCGACTGTCAAACCGGGGGCATTTTCGGTGGGTAAGTCCTTGAGGGAATGGACCGCGGCGTCAACGTGACCATCCCGCAGCGCTTGTTCAAGTTCATAGGTGAATAAACCCTTCCCCCCAATTTCAGGAATTGGTTTATTTAAAACACGATCTCCTTTGGTCGTGATGACGGATTGCTCACAGACCAACTCATCCCAAGCAAGTTGAAGCTGCTGGCAGACGTAATGGGTCTGCCAGCGAGCGAGCTTGGAAGGGCGCGTAGCGAAAGTCAGTGTTGTCATCGGGTGATTTGCATTGATCGTCAATCTAGCCCAAAGAGTCCACGGGTTATGTTGGCGTAATCAGCAGCGTTGGGTCCGTTGGCTTCTTCTCGCAAGCGGATTGTGGGGCTGTGGAGTATCTTCTTGACAATCGATTTCGTTAATAATTCAATGGTCTCCTGCGCCTCCGGTGATAGATTGGGCAGGCGGCGGATGGTTTTTTCCAATTCCTTTGCGCGGATGGAATGAGCTTGTTTGCGCATGCTTACAATGATAGGAACGACGTCAAGGGAAGCCAGGTATTTTATGAACTCCCTTTTTTCATATTCGAGGATCATTTCAACCTTGGGCACTTCTGCTCGTCGTTTGGCAATCGACTCTTCCAGGTTTGTGGAAAGCGCATCCAAATCATAGAGGGATACACCAGGGATTTCGGCTACTTGCACATCCACGTCGCGAGGTACGGCGAGATCCATAATGACTAGCGGACGTTGTGGGCGCTGCTCCATGGCCGATTTCACCATAGAGGGGTGAATCAAGGTGTGCGGCGCGGCGGTTGAGGAGATCAGCACGTCAGCTTCTGGAAGAAGTTTGGAGAGTGATTCATACGTAGCCGCTTGAGCTCCCCAACGACGGGCTAATTCTTGTGCTTTCTGTAAGGTGCGATTTACCACACATATTTGAGAAGCGTTGCGTTTGATGAGCGACTCTACCGATAGCTCAGCCATTTCCCCTGCTCCAAGCACTAGAATTTGGGAGCGGGCTATCTCTGGGACGACGTTGGAGATCAGCATCACGGCGACCGAGGCGATTGAAGCCGGGTTATGACTGATGGTCGTCTCTGTGCGGGCGCGTTTGCCGGCGTGGATCGCATTTTGAAACAATCGGGACAAGATTTTTC
Organism: Anaerolineales bacterium; assembly: GCA_050049875.1. Classification (GTDB taxonomy): domain Bacteria; phylum Chloroflexota; class Anaerolineae; order Anaerolineales; family UBA11858; genus JASFVL01. The sequence continues at coordinate 4,544 of JASFVL010000055.1, read as the reverse complement.
CGGTAGTACCCTGACTCCGAGCAATGGTAAAAGCTTCGGTCACCTGACCTAGGATTTGTGGTTCCCCGAGCACGAGAGAATCGAGACCAGCAGCGACACGCATCAGGTGAGAAACCGCTTCTTCATCAAGCAAACGGTAGAAATGTTGGGAGAACTCATCAGTAGCAACATCACTGGTCTCAGCTAATAAATTTTCTAGCGCAGGAAAGGATAATTCAGACCCAACAGCATAAATCTCCACCCGGTTGCAGGTGGAGAGAATGATCATTTCTTGGATTGAGTTTGTCGTGTTGTTGCCGCAGCCCAGCCTTGCCAAGGCAGCTTCAATGCGGTTTTGGGAAAATGTAAGACGTTCTCGGATTTTGATATCGGCCGTGTTGTGGTTTATTCCCAGGCAAAAGATATGCATGATGGTAGGCGTTGTTTTCGCTAACGATAAATGGTATCGATAAAGTGTTCAATGATATACGGCTGGATTTTAGTAGTACATGGGATATATAGAAACTCAAGATTGTGAAGAATTAAATGAGTCTTGAATTAGAATTGTGTCTTCTGTAACAAATAGGAGGCTAATCGGATTTACAAACGCCATCCTTCATTGGGAAGTTGATTTATTCAACGAACCCTTTATCTAGTCACTGTTCAATTTCAGATCTTTGAACAACCCTGGAAAAAAAGAAAAAAAACCCACATTTGGGTGCTTAAGGATTGATTTCCACGTGGTTACGTGATACACTTAATCACGTGGAGATTATTATGGATAAACAAAATATCACTCTGTCGATTCCTAAAGATATTATCCAAAAGGTGAAGCTTTTAGCGGTTAAGCGCGGCACTTCCATCTCGGGCTTGATGAGGGACGTGTTGGAAGAGATAGTAGAACAAGAAGAGGGTTATCAGGCAGCCCACCGTAGGCATATGGCAATCTTAGATCAGGACGTTGATCTTGATACCCAGGGTATCATCCGTTGGAAGCGGGAAGACTTACATGCCAGATAAGCAAGACCGGCAGTTTGTGGACACCAATATTCTGGTATATGCTCATGATCGATCCGCTGGCGAAAAGCATGACAAAGCAAAAACGCTGCTTGGAAAACTTTGGGAATCTGGAAATGGCTGCTTAAGCGTTCAAGTGTTGCAAGAGTTTTACGTGACAGTCACGCAGAAAGTACCTGCTCCATTAGGCAGCGATTCCGCAGCAAAAATCATCGAAAGTCTATCTTACTGGCTAGCCCACGCTCCTGGACCACAAGATGTGCTGACAGCAATTGATATACAGCAGCGACATCAGATATCCTTCTGGGATGCCATGATCGTACAAAGTGCCGCACAATTGGATTGTAATATCTTGTGGTCTGAGGACTTTAACCATGGACAAGTGTACGCAGATGTTAAGTCCTTAAACCCCTTTGTAAAAGGATTTTAGACAATCCCCCTCTATTTGAATAAAGCTGAACAACAAGCCGCCCATGCCCCTGATGAGCGGCTTGATTCTTTATATGTATTAGCTCCACGAGTGCATAGCACTCATGGAGCTGTTTCACAGGTTAGTCAAAGCGCAAGCGCCAGGTGGCGATCGCAAAAAAAACCACGCCGAAAGCCAGCAGGATGCCCATCTCCGGTAGAATCTGCATAAAACCGGCATCCTCAGCCATCATCTTGAGGTATCCCTCCAGGGCGTGAGCGTGCGGGGTCAGTCTCGCCAGGATCGAGATAAAGCCTCCCATGCGCGAGAAGGGCTGATCCCCAATGGGAACGACTCCACCAACGATCGACAGGATAAATCCTGCAGCTACACCGATGTTGGAGGCCTGATTCGCGGTTTTGGCGAAGGTGGCGATCAGCAGTCCCATGGATGAAGCCACCGCGGCGGTGAGCAGAGTGAGCACAACCAGCGCGAGCGGTGATAGCCCCAGTGAGATGTCGAAGAAAAGGTTGGCGATACCGAATAGCACAACAGCTTGCAGGCAGGGCAGCACCATATAAGCCAGTAATTTCCCACCGATGACCGCGCCGCGCGGGATCGGCGCGGCGACCAAGCGCCGGAGTGTGCCCGCCTCGCGTTCCTTAAGCACCGATTCCGCCGCTATGGAGACCACGAAGAAGATGAACATGACCGTGAATCCAGCAAAAATGAAGGCCATGAACTCTTCGAGCCACGATTCGGTCTCTTGGCCTTCAATATCCTCACTCACCACGTCGATGACCGGGTCGCGCCGCATCTCGCCTAAGCGGGTCATGATCACACCCAGATTTTGCGCTTCCAGACCTCTTCGCTGCTCCGGAGTGACCTCCTCGAGTAAACCGGATGCCTCGAAGACGGAACGGATGCCGTACTGCACCTCGCCCCAGATGGTGGCTTCGTCGACCACTTGATTCATGATGCCGGTGACGATGCTGGCGCTCTCAGGTTGGGCGGGATCCACAATCACCTCTACTGTTGTAGGGGTGTAATCATTAATGTTCTGCGAGAAGTCCGCCGGGAAGATGATGGCTGCCGCGGATTCACCTTTTGCAACCAGCTCTTCGGCTTCCCCCACCGATGTGTAGGTTTTGATGTCTAGCTCGTTAATCGTCATGATGGCGTTAACCACCTCGCGCCCAAAATCACCGTCGTCTTGATTCACCAGCCCCACGTGCAGGAGGATTGAAGTCTCCCCTTCCTCGCTTGCCATCATCATGTTAGCGCCGCCTTGAACGCTGCTGAGCAGGATTGGGAGCAGGAAGAGGATTGCCAGATTACCGCGATCCTTGAAAATCAATCTTAACTCGTTCCACGTGACAGCAAGTACGTAAGATAATGTTTTCATTCTCAGCCTCCAACCTAGTCATAATCGAAACGCCACAAACCGATGGCGAAGAAAAGCAACGCGAAACCCAAGAGAAATCCGATCTCAGGGAGCACATCCGTCAAGCTCAACCCCCGGATCATCAGGTTGTTGAGCGCTCGATTGGCCCAGTAATGCGGTACAAACTTGGGCACAGGTCCCAGCAATTGGTCCAACACGAAGACAGGGATGATCGAGCCGCCGATGACCGCCATGCCCCACAGTAACAGGCTGCTCAAGCCGCCAATCTGCCCCTCAGTGCGCGCCAGAGCGGCGATTACTATTCCCATGGAGCTGGAGCAGAGCACAATTGCCACAGCGACCAGAACCAAACCCAAGATGTCATCTCCCAGCGGGACCCCTGTAAATCCCAGTAGTTTCAAGACCACGCTGCCGAAGAAGAAGATGATGGTGATCTGGATTAACCCCAGGATGAAGTTGGGCAGCACCTTCCCCACGAGGAGTGAGGCTTTGCTGATGGGCGCAGCCAGTAGGCGGCGGAAAGAACCAACTTTCTTTTCGTCGTAGATGGAACGGGCAGTCATCTGGGCAGTAAGAAACACAAACAGTACGGTGAAACCGGGGACGGCGACCAAATTGTAGGCGGGCTGTTCCTCGCGTTCTGCTTCCTGACGAGGGAGCGTCTGCACCACTGTGACCAGCGGGCGCGCCTCGGAGCTCTCGAATTGTTCCCGAGCCTGGGCTTGGATGCGTTCTACCGAGAAGGCTTCTTGGAATTCTTGCGGCGCATTGGCTTGCATCTCGCCCATCTGCTGCAGGCTGGCCAAGATTTGTTTCTCTAACGCCAAGTCCTGCGCAGCTCCCTCGACGACCAAGCGTACAGCTTCCGTCTCTTCGGAGTCGGCGTCGCTATGGCTGGTCAGCCGCAGGATCACTGTTTGATCCCCAGCGATGCTGGAGGTAAAGTCCTCTGGGATGGTCAATACCCGCATGATTTCGCCATTCTCCAACAGGGAGGCGGCTTCCCCCTGATCGTAAAACTCGGTGTGCACGCCGCCGGCAGCCTCAATCCCATCGAGCAACATTTCTGCTCTTTCTCCGCTGTCGAGGTTGACCACCGGCAGGAGGATGCGCACATCTTCCGTCTCCGAATCTGTATCCCCAAAAGCCCCACTGATGACCAGGATAAAGATCAAGGGCAGCAAGATGAGTTGGAAGATACCCCCTCGATCTTTGAAAAATATCTGTAGATCCTTGAAGGCAATACTGAGTGCACTCATGATCTCATTCCCTCAATTTCTTCCCGGTCAAATGCAGGAAAACGCTCTCCAGGTTGGGTTCGAGGATTTCCAGTGAGGTGAGGGTGATGTCCTGCTGGTTGAGTAAGTTGATCACATTGACGACCGCCTGCTGGCTGTTTTTAGCGACGATTTTCACGCTAGGAGTAGTGGAGATCGGTTCGCGCTCTTTACCCTCAAGGCTCTCGTCTTCAGCCGGCGGTGGCGGGACAGGCGGGGTGGTGAACTCTGCACTTTCAACTCCAGGCAGGTTTGAGAGTTTGTTTATGAGTTCATCATCTGCACGCCCCAAGCCAACTTGGATGACACCCCCGCCCAGCAAAGCGATCAGGTTCTTGATGGTATCCATGGCGATGATGCGGCCCTCGTCGATTATGGCGACCCGGTTGCAGAGCAACTCTACCTCTTCCATATAGTGGCTGGTGTAGACGATGCTCATGCTGCGCTCGCGGTTGAG
>JASFVL010000322.1:0-4978 GCA_050049875.1 Anaerolineales bacterium | reverse complement strand
GCTCAAACGCCCAAGGCGTTTGATGCTGATGGTCAAAGCGGGAAAGCCGGTGGACATCATCATCGACCAATTGATTCCCCTGCTGGAAGCAGGCGACATCATCATCGACGGCGGCAACTCCAACTTCAAGGACACGATGCGCCGCACCGAATACGTCGAATCCAAAGGGCTGCTCTACATCGGCACCGGAGTCTCTGGAGGCGAGGAGGGCGCCCGGCACGGCCCATCGATCATGCCGGGGGGCTCGCCAGAAGCCTGGCCCCACGTCAAGGAGATCCTTCAGGCCATCGCCGCCAAAGTCGAAGACGGGACCCCCTGCTGCGACTGGGTCGGCGAAAACGGGGCCGGCCACTTCGTCAAGATGGTACATAACGGTATTGAATACGGGGATATGCAGCTGATCAGCGAGGCCTACCACCTGATGAAATCCGCCCTGGATATGCAGGCTGACGAGATGCACGCAGTGTTCGCCGGGTGGGACCAAGGGAAATTGGATTCATACCTGATCGAGATCAGCGCTGACATCTTAGCCTTTAAGGACGCAGACGGAGAGCCACTGGTCGAAAAAATCCTGGACGCCGCCGGGCAAAAAGGCACTGGGCGCTGGACGGCCATCAACGCCCTGGATTTGGGCATCCCCCTGACTTTGATTGTCGAGGCGGTTCAGGCGCGCTCCCTATCCGCGCTGAAAGAGGAACGTGTGGCGGCCTCCAAAGTCCTGTCCGGCCCCGAGTCAGGTCCCAAGCTGGATAAGGAGCGCTTCATCCAGGACCTGGAAGGGGCGCTCTACGCTTCCAAAATCATCTCCTACACCCAGGGGTACATGCTCATGCGCGCCGCTGCGGAAGAATATGGCTGGAGCCTCGACTACGGGGGCATCGCCCTTCTGTGGCGTGAAGGCTGCATCATCCGCTCCGTCTTTTTGGGGGAGATTCAGGAAGCTTACCAGCGCGAGCCGGCGCTGCCAAACCTGCTGCTGGATCCCTATTTCAAGGAACAGGTTGAAGCAGCACAAGGGGCTTGGCGCCGGGTGGTCGCCCAAGCGGTCAGGTTGGGGATCCCCGTCCCCGCGATGTCCAGCGCGCTGGCCTTCTACGACGGTTACCGCCAGGCGCGTTTACCCGCCAACATGATCCAGGCGCAGAGGGATTACTTCGGCGCGCACACCTACGAACGCGTCGATCGCCCGCGGGGCGAGTCCTTCCACACCAACTGGACAGGAACTGGCGGGGATGTCACCTCCGGCTCGTACGAAGCGTAAAAAAACCTAACTAGGATCAGTAAATTAAGTTACCCCATAAAGCAAGTAATATATACGCGTGATGTACAGGCAACACTTTCACGTTCCCATCCACAGGGATGCGCTAAAGCTTTGTAGAAAAATAATGTCTTAAGGCATCATTTACGCATTCAGGATCGGTGGTTCGAGCAGAATCTACAACATTTTAGTGCACCCATTCACAGGTCACAAGCATTTTATCGATAAGAGGGTGGTAGAATACTCGGTTGTCGGAAAATCTCAACTAAGTTCTCAGCTATGTCACAATCACCTACCCAAAAAGGAAAGGCTTCTCTCGAACTCCGCAGCCGCACGCGGCTGTCCCAGTGGCTCGACCAACACCAACTCTCCGAGCCAGCGGCGCTATTGCTCACATCGCTGATCGTAGGGGTGGGCGCCGGCCTTGGTGCGGTCATTTTCCGCCGGTTAATTTCTGGTTTCCAGAAGTTAGCTTACGATGATTTCGGCGGCTTGCTGGAAGGGATCCAGCCCTATCATCTACTCATTATCCCGGCCCTTGGCGGGGCGATCTTCGGGCCAATAATTTATCGTTTTGCCAAAGAAGCCAAAGGGCACGGTGTGCCCGAAGTCATGGAGGCAGTTGCACTGTACGGCGGGCGGATTCGCCCACGAGTAGCGGTTGTCAAATCCCTGGCCTCGGCCATCTGCATCGGCACTGGCGGTTCGGTGGGGCGGGAAGGCCCTATCGCCCAGATTGGATCAGCGTTGGGTTCGACAGTTGGGCAGTTGTTCAAACTATCAGACGAACGCGTGCGTAATTTGGTAGCTTGCGGGGCAGCTGGCGGAATCGCCGCTACTTTCAACGCACCGATCGCCGGGGCAATCTTCGCTCTCGAGGTGATTCTGGGACAGTTTCATGCCACCTACTTCGGCACTGTAGTGATCTCAGCGGTCACCGCGGACGTGATCGCCCATATTTTTGAGGGGGGCTTGCGTTCCTTCGCTGTGCCCGCGTATACCCTAATCAGCCCCTGGGAACTCATCTTGTACGCGATATTGGGGACCTTGGTTGCCCTCGTGGCGGTTGGTTTTACCCGCTTGCTTTACCTCTCTGAGGACCTCTGGGACAGTATGCCCCTGCCTGATTATGTTAAACCCGTACTAGGGGGCTTATTATTGGGCGTCGTCGGCATCACATCATCGAAAATCAACGGTTTCCCGAGAGTTTTTGGGGTGGGTTATGACAGCATCACCGAGGCTCTCTCGGGGAATCTAGCCCTCCAAATAACCTTTTCACTTCTTGTGCTTAAAATCTTGGCTACAGTGATCACGTTGGGGTCCGGTGGATCGGGGGGAATCTTCGCCCCTTCACTCTTCATGGGCGCCATGATGGGGGAGGCTTTCGGTCAGGTGGCACACAGCCTGTTCCCCGAAATCACCGCCCCGGTGGGCGCTTATGCCCTTGTAGGGATGTCAGCGTTCTTCAGTAGCGCAGCCCACGCCCCCGTGACGGCCATCCTGATCCTGTTTGAGATGACCGGCGACTATCTTATCATACTGCCCCTCATGCTGGCGACCGTGATGAGCACATTGGTATCCCGGTTCCTCAGTCGGGAATCAATCTATACGCTCAAACTAACCCGTCGGGGCATCCATCTGGAACAAGGCCAGGATATTGACCTCATGCAAGCCGTGACTGTTGGCGAAGCGATGACCACAGATTTGGATGTGGTCCCGCTACATATGCCCCTAAGTGCCTTAGTGGAAGAGTTCGACCGAACCCAACACCACGGCTTCCCAGTGGTGAACGATTCGGATGAGTTGGTCGGCGTGGTCAGCATCCAAGATCTAAAGCGAGCGATAGCAAAGGGCACAATTGAGGGGAAATCCGTGGAGGACATCGCCACAACCAACGGATTGTTGGTCGCCTACCCAGGCGAGCCCATGGGGGCTGCTCTCCGCCGCCTGGCGACGCGCGATGTGGGGCGATTGCCTGTGGTCGAGCGGGAGGGGAGCCGAAAACTGGTTGGGGCAGTGCGTCGAGGCGACATAATCCGAGCTTACAGACACGCTTTGGTAAAACGCGCCCACCATCAGCACCGAATTGAAGTGCTCCGCTTGGGGAAACTAGATGACACCGGTTTCGTCCATATCGATATCCCCCCCACCTCGCCGATTATTGGACAGCCCATCAGCGAGATCGGATTGCCCTCCGACTGTTTGATCGTTTCGGTGCGCAGAGGGCGAAAGCTGCATGTGGCTCACGGGCATACGGTGATCATGGATCATGACAAGCTAACCATTTTTGCCAACCAAGACAGCATACCAGACGTTCGCCGTATCTTAACCGGAGAAGAACCGATGACGGGGGAATAACCAGCATCCACTTAAACATAGTTTCGCAAAAGCTAAGCTAAAATCTCAACCCCTTCCGGCAAACGTGCCATGACGACGCGATCCGGGTTGTCCGTCGGGCGGTGGAAACCAGTATCTTTCGGGCGGCTGTCGTAGGTCCCTAGGGTGGTCGCCGGGATCCCGGCTGACAAAAACGAGCCCCCATCGCTGAGCACCGGACCGGCAGGCTGGGCCGCGCTCCCAGTCACCGTCCGCACAGCCTTGCAAAGCGCTCGGTTAAGGCGCTGCGAGGTGGGCAGCAAACGCAAGGCGCTGCCGTCCTGTTCCCAATAGACGTAATCGCCATCCTGGGCCATGACCTCCAGGTTCACCGCTGCGCTGGGCAGGGACCACTCGCTCCCGCTCAGATAGGCTCGCGAACCCTGCATGTTGACCTCCTCCCCAGCGAACAGCGCCAGGGTCACCCTGGTCCCTTGGAGAACGATTTCACCTTGTGCTAGGCGCGCCGCTAAGCCCAGCAAAACGGCGCAGGCTGCCCCATCGTCCACCGCTCTCTGGCTGGGCTTTAACAGACGCCCCAGGCTCAGATTCAGCCCTAACCCCCAGGCCAGAAAGAGCAAGGAGACGGTCAGCACCACAGCGCTCCAGTAAACCAGATCCGCCCAAGGTGAAACTCGCAAGGCCAACCAACGCTCGAGCGGTCCGAGAGCGCCCAACAGCAGGGTCAGCGCGATCCCCCAAGGCAGAGCCTTGAGGAAAAAGGTGCGCTGGCGGTGGTCAAGCAACTCGGTTTTCGTATCATAGTGAGCGCAGAGGATAACCTCTCGATCCGGGTTCAGGGGTCCGAACCGAACAAGGATATTTCCTTCCCGGCGCGCGCTGATCCAGGTGGCCAGCGGCCAGTTAAAAACGTAATTCAGCGTCCCCCCGATCGAACCCAGCAAGGCGATGGGCACGCTCATGCACCCCCAGCGCAGCCAGATGGCCAGCGCCAGCAGGCCCCGCGAGAGAATCAACCACACGCCGAGGCAATCAAAGAAGAAGGGGAATTTTTTAAAAGGTTGCAGCTGGTAGGGAATGCCCTTGCGCTCCAACCAGGCAGTTAAAGCCCGGCGGGTGATCCCTTCAGCGGGACTACCGTTGGGGCGAGGTACGGAGAGGATCGTCATCAACTCACGGTAATCAATCACCCTGGGGTAACTCCCCTCTCCGTCTGCTACGACAGGGATCAGAAGAAGGTGGTGCACAAGTATACAGTGTTTTACATTCCAAGTTGATTAGAGTATACTTGATTGCAAGATGAACGCTCGCAATGACGTTAAAGCCAAACGGAAGCAAGAGAGCAAGCGCGCTCTGAGCTGCTTGAAGGAAATTGTACCTGCG
>JASFVL010000054.1:0-16038 GCA_050049875.1 Anaerolineales bacterium | reverse complement strand
TGCTCTCCGGGGACGTGCGTGTGGGAGACACAATTCGAGTAGAACGCGGCCCCGACGGCTTGACTTTCACACCAGTAGCAGAAGGGGAAGTGGTGGAAGCGTAAACTTATCGATACTTACTCTTCGAGAAGCCCCATGAGCTCCAGCGATAAGTCAACAAAATCTTGTTTGCCCTCTTCATACATATCCATGCCCAGAATGGCAACAGCTAGACCTTTGTGCGGTTGGATGCGCAGGTAAGCCCTGGGGCGACCGTTCGAGCCGGCGTGAAATACAGTCAGGTCTGGGCTGTCTATATTATTGCAGTACCATCCCAGACAGATACCCCCAAACCGATCACCTGCGTAGCGCTGGAATGCGACCTCATCTAGCAAGTCTCTCGAGACATAGGTCCCATCCATCACGCCAATGGCAAAGCGCGCCATGTCTTCAATCGTCGACTTAACCAAACCTCCCGGCGCGCTAAAAAACCAACTGGCATCGAATGATGTCGACCCAATCGGTTCACCGATGTATGTCTTCACCATCTGGGGATAGGACTGCCCGGTAATTTCCTCCATGACATCACCAAGCACCCCAAAACCCTGGGTGGAATAGAGCACCCCATCCCCAGGTCGAAAGGCGAGCTTAAGTTTGCCGGACTCCCACATATCGCTGAGGTGAGGAACGCCGCTCTGGTGGGTGAGTAAATGAGGGTGATCATATCCGCCTAGCATGAAAACCGGCTAGACGAATCTAAAGACCGAATTTGCCGGCTGGCGGTGCTTGAATGCGCTATACCAGCGGCACAATGGATAAAGGATCAGCAGACCCAAAAACCAGAACAACATCATCTGCGGTATGCTGGTTCCAGTGGGCGTGAGCCAATTACCTAGCCCTGCGTACAAAAACAAGTGCAGCACGTAGAAGAAGAGCGGCACCTGCCCAAAAACAGCCAGTGGACCCATCGATTGAGGCCGCTTCTCCGATAGCCAAACGAACAGCCGCAAGACAAGAAGGTTGACCCCGGTCGTCAATAGGTTGAAGGTGATGCTGGGTGGATACTTTACCGGGTTGAGGAAGTCCATCCAAGTATCTCCAGGCTGCGGCCGCAGGTTGCCAAAACCATCCAAAGCGCGCAGCATCCCAAAGAGCAGCAGGAGGGCTACCCCCAGATACAACGAACGTCGATAGGCCATTTCACGATCCTGCTTCAGCCAGCGGCCGAACAGCACACCAAAGACCACCAGTTCCAACCAAGCAAGAACGGGGTAATTCACCCACAATTCAGGTGAATCTCCCCCTGCTGTGAACAACAGCGATTGAAATAGAGGCACCTGCCGGCCCCATGCTAACGCGTCTGGAACCAGCAACTCGGTCCCGAGAAGCAGAATCAGGCACAACCCAATCAAATAGCGCGGTTTAAGCCTCAGGGTGAAAGCCCCTAGGATCATGGCTCCACCTAAGGCGTACAGCACCCCAAAATAAAGATTAATCCCCCAACCGCCCGGCGAAAGCTCCCAAGCGCGGTTGACAACCAGAAACTGCAACGCGATGAGCACCCCACCGCGCAGCAGGAAATGCTTCGTGATCTGCCAATTGCTCCAACCCCGCTGGCGGCGCGACTCGGAGAAAAACAGCATTCCCACCCCCATGAGGAAGAAAAAGCCAGGGGCGCAGAAGTGAGTCACAAAGCGGGTCAGGAAGGGCAACACCTCCCGGTACATGGGAAAGGGGCCACCCCAGTACTCACCCGAAGAATGCCTTTGTGCGATGAACAGATTGGCGTGATCCAAAGCCATGAAAACGATGATCAGACCGCGCAGTGCATCGATTTCCAACCAGCGCGAAGCCTTCTCTCCAGGAGTCTTTACCGGGGAAGATGCAACGGATAGCTCTACCGGCTTCGACCTACGCTTGACTCTACGGATGAGCATAAAAACCGGCAAGCCTATCGCCAATAGTATAACCCCCACAGTCCCAAACTTCATGAGATTCCCCAGCGTGTTGGCGGTTTTGTACTCCGAGAGGGCGCGCGCCTGTGTCTCCGGGGAAAAGAGTTCGTCCATGGGAATAACGCGCTCCCCTTTGGCTAATTCTTTGGCTAAGTCAAGGGTTACCATTTCGTCATACTGGCTCAGATAATAAAGATGAACGACACCATTGCGCAGGTCAAATATATTGGAGTAGACGGTATAGGAATTGAAGAAAGCATCCAATGAACCGGATAAATGAACGCTATCGAGAATGGAAGCCACCTGGCTTGCAGTAAGTTCACTACCGGTTCCGCTCACTTCATCCAGCAACCTTACCGCAGTATCGTAACGACCGGCAATTTTATTCAAAAAGTCCTTATTACGCTCAGGTATCGCCGGATTGTGGTTCACAGACACCAAATAACCATCTCCAATCCCTTTGCGGGTGAAGATAACTTCACCATCCGGTCCTGGTCCAATCAAAACGGCGTCGTCGCTGGCATCCGCCACGTGGATAAGCAGGCCCATCTGGTCACCGAAGTCGAAGCGCTCTGCTAGTTCAATGACTTCCTGGACAGAAGCATTTTCCCGCAAAATCTTACCCAAGAAGTTATCGTCCCAAAAGTCAAACGGTTTCTCCGGGTGAGGGGTCAATGGTGCCCTAGGTATCGAGAGCACATCCCAAGCGACACCCTGGTCATTCATACCTCCCTGGTAACTGGGATAGGTTTCACCCCCACTTTTGCGCAGATAACCGACCTTCACCATGCCATAACCTTGGCTCGAGGGCGGGTAAAAGCCGATGAGACCATCCGGATTGGAATAATCCTCGTTGTTGCCGAACAGCACGGTATCACCAGCGGAGACAGTCAGCGCCGTGCAGGTGGTAGGGTTGGGGAAAAGGTCCTGGATGCCAACAGCACCTACCACCAGCAAACTCAGAAAGACAACAATCATTAAGATCGGGGTGAGTGATTTGAGTTTCGTGGATTTCATCATTCAGTCCTCCAGTGAGACTTCGCCTTAAAGAATAGAACGCTGCTTTAAGTATACAGAAAGAACAGTGGCGCATACCAGTCCAATTCCAAGAGTCCATACCCACCAGACCTGCAAAACAAACCTGTCCCATATCGTATCTTCAAATCCACCCGCAACGGGAACAGGGGGTTCTGGAGGTAAAGTTTGGATTTCACCACAATGATATTCCTCAAGCTTGTGGACGAACACTTCGGTTTGTTCTGGTGTGATGTCTAAACCCCATACATCAAATAATTGGTTGAAGTGCGCCACCACCGGGGCGTGAGCGTAAGGTTCAAATGATGCGCTGACATCTCCCGCCTTTCCGGTGTGGATATCCATCATCAGCACATTATCCCGGCAAGTGAAATCCAGCTTGCTAAATTCCAAAGTGCGAATTTGGGGATTGTTCTTGGTGCGGAAATAGAGCTTAAAACCCTGAGCGTCGAAGACCATGCTCCATTGAGCTGGCGGTGTCCTCACCTCCGGCGCTGTGACCCGAGCCAGGGTCTCGAATGCATAACCGATAGGATCAACATCATCTTGTGAATTAAAGTCATTTACACGGGCTGCGGCGATGCTAAAGCAACGTAATGAGCCATCCCCCAAAAACCCCCTTCTCAGGGCTTGCAGCGCATCCTGATAGACGGTGTTGGTCAAGACTTTGAGAGGTAAATCATCCCCGGTGTTCACAACCATGCGACCACCCAAGAACTCGATCGTCGCGCAGACACCGGTGCGGTCACAAACAAGGAAATGAGAATTGGTGTCCGTCAAGCGCACCTGCTTTTCACTGGCGATGACTTGCTGCACCGTGCTGAAATTATCCAACAGGTATTGAACCCACAAGGGTTCATCCAGGGGCGGTCGCTCGTCCGGTTCGGGGACCTGAGATCCCTTTAGGGACATGCCGCTGATGGTCAGCCCAGCTTCGTTCATGCCCCCCGAAGCGTATTGATAGCCCACCAGGTTGAAGGTCACACTGCCGTAGGCTGATCGCCAGCGCGCAATTCGCCCATCTGTGCTCTCATCCAGCCCCCACTTCTGCATATCGCGTGGATTGATGAACACTTGACCTTTATGGATCGACTCGTGTTCCACATTCTCGCCGTGGATGATAAAGCCTCCCCTTTCTAAAGCGAAGGACGTGCAAAGCGGTGTTTGGGAGGGCGAACTGGCTCCAGACTCTTTAGTGAATGTCTTATGACTCAGAATTTTCTTAGTGGATTGGTCTGAAACCGATTCGGCGGATCCTGGCATCCAAAAGAATTCACTGGCGATTACTACGAGGATAACCAGGATCAGGCGTTTAGCGGGCGGGATTCTCACAATGCAACTCCTTTACTCGCGAATCTGGATGACATCACCCGAAGAACTGGTGGTCGTATCCACTTCCGGATCACCGATGTAGAATACATCCCCGCTGCTGCTGATATCAGCCTCTAGATCATCGCGCACCCAGATGGTCACTGCGCCACTGCTGCTGATCCTCACCCGGGCTTCAGCGCTCTCCAAGTTTTTGGCTATGTACTCACCAGAACTGCTGATAGAGATTTCCTGGCGCTGGACTGATCCACCAGCGATGCTCAATCCCCCAGAGCTAGACAAGCGAACGTCCAACGTATCGGCTTGTAAATCCCCCATCATCAAATCTCCGGAACTGGAGATGTTGGCATTGAAGGAATCACATATCAAATCTCCCATGGATAGATCTCCAGAACTGCTGATGTTAACCGAGAAGTGCTCAGCTTCCAAATCGGGGGCAAGGATGTCACCGCTGGAGGAGATAACCAAGGTGTCCAATTCCGTCACGGTTAGTTGGTATCGAATCGGCATGCTATTGCGCAGGGTGACACCGCGCTCAGAATCGATCGTCAACCTACCCGCGCGCACTTGAGTCTCGATATGCTCAAGCAGATTGTCCTCAGCTTCGATACGAAGGGACACCCGCTCCCCCAATTCGATGTTGAGGATGCCCTGCATGGCCAGCTCCACTTCGGTGAAATCACTCACCGGGCGCTCTTCTTCGTCTAAAGTACCCGAACCTCGTACCGTCCTGCTTGAACCATCTCCTATCGGGATGGTTACCTCACAAGCTAGGATACTGAAGGATACGGCCATGACGATAAAAACGAACATTACGTTCTTCTTCATTTCTCTCTCCTATATCACAAACACCTTGGAAACCATACTGCATACATCCTTTGGTAATCACTCTGCTGGATTGTAAAAAAACAAAACTGTAGTAAGAGCTTAAATTAAAAATCCCCCAGAAGCATCCTGCATCTGGGGGATTTGCGACTATAGCCAGGTGGCTAATTTTTCTCGCCCACCTGTCAATTTACAGAAAAATCGCTGCATACTCCTCAACCATGATCATCAGCTAACAGGTAACAAACCCTCTCCTGCCGTATCATCCTCCGGCTTGATTTCTTGTTGACCCGCTTTCTCAAGCTGGTCATGGTCTGGGAGAAGCTCCTCTACATTGCGGATGGTGGGAATAAACCAAGCCACGATCACTATAGAGATATATGCCAAACCCGAGAATATAAATTGCAGGGACATCCCGGAGCCAGGCTCTGTTCCGACCAACCAGCCGAAGGCTCTGGCTAAGCCGGTTTGAGCCATCATGGCGGGTTCAGTAATATAGTCCGCTAAAGCACCGGCAACCACAGGCATGATTGGATCGACCATCCAAGCAATTAACCTACGAGCCGAAAAGACACGCCCTTGAATATCTGGAGCTACCTTAGCTTGCCAGATGGCATTGCTGGCACTTTGGGTGAGGGGAAAGGTCATCGAAGCCAGAATAGCTGCTGGGATCCAAACGTAAAGGCTGCGACCTAGGCCAAAAACAATCAATCCGAATAAGGCAAACAATCCCCAGCCCGTGAGCATGCCCCGAATACGGTGTTTTTTCAGACCGCCCCAAGCGCTAACGATAAGACCGCCGACAACACCGCCAATGGCGAAAGCAGATTGCGCCGATCCGAGGACAGCGCTATTGTTATCCGTTCTAGAAAGCAGCATCGGGGCAAACAGCGTACCCGAAAAACCGTGAACGAGGTTCAAAAATAAGATCACGATCAGCAGACCCAGCAGACTCTTGCGAACAAAGATGTACTTGAAACCATAGGCTGCTTCTTTCAAAAGACCCCCACTACCTTCCTGACCTTCCTGGGTTTTTTCTGGCTGGGGGACATGGACGATCAGCAACGCGACAATCGCGAAGACAAAGGTGACCACATCAATCGTCAAGATGCCAGTCAGCCCTATGATGGGCAGTAATGCCCCGGCGATCATCGGGGAGAAAACCGCTGGCCCTGAGTCGATCAATGACATCATTCCATTGGCGCGGTCGTATTGTTCTTTAGGTACCATGGTGCTGATGGCGGCCATGTACGCGGGCCATTGAAAGGTTCCACTCAAGCCGTAAATTACAGATGCAACGCTCAGATGCCAAATCTCTAGGATATCAGCTGCATTAAGGATCAAAATCCCCGTGGTGGCGATCACAGCCCCCAAGTCGCTGACCATCATCATCAACTTCCGGTTGTAGCGGTCAACCAATGCCCCGGCGATGGGGGAAATCAACAGGAAAGGCAGAATAAAGGAGGTCTGCACAATTCCCAGCACAGTGGCGCTGCCACTCAGTTTGAAAGCCCAGATGGTTAAGGCAAACCAGCTCATATTGGAAGCCAATACGGAAATGAGCTGGCCAATCCAAACGATAGAAAAGCCGAACATCCCGGTGAGTTGTTTTGGGCTATTAGGTTTCGCCATCATACTCTGCCTTCAGATGAATCACCAATTAGGCTCCTTAGATTATAAACAGAACTAGTACAACTGCTAGGGTGCTTACCAAGTAGATATACCATCATTAGGCACAACAGGATCAAACATAAGTTACGGATTTGCCGCTGATATATGTGCACCCGCGACATAAGCTTAATTTATAATCCCCCCAGAAGAATCCGGCATCTGGGGGATTTACGACTACAGCCAGGAGGCTAATTTTTTTCGTCCATCTGGTCTGGTAGGGACTTCTTTTAAGGTCCCCGATGGTTTTAAAATCCACAAACTCACCAGGAGAGGGACTAGTGAAATCAAGGAGTACCATACACAATGAGAGATAGGTGTTGAATTTATTTCATCCCGAACAGCGTGTAATTCCCATCCCGGATGATCTCCTCTTGTCCACCATCCTCGTAATCGAAGACCAGGCGGACAACCTCGATTTCGCCACCCCGGGGGTAGACGATATCCCAGTGCACAACGTAAGCTGGATCGCTGAAGTTTTCGACACCTACCGTCCCCCCGATGTGATCGCTGCGACCCAAAGCCAGATGCACCCCCAGGACTTTCTCATCCTCGAGGACATTTCCGGTGACGACAGCCTTGTCATTACACCCCAACCCCAGTTCGGCTAGGTTCTTGCGGGCTGAGTCGACCTCAAGCCAGGCTGCCAACTTTTGAGCTGCAGGGCCCTCATTGAGCAGCTCTATAACGCGGTTCTCTTGGATCTGCAGCACGAGCAAGTCATCGCCATACAGCATCGGCATCTCACCCTGAGTAAGGCTGGGCTGCCCATCCAGTTCCCCTTCATAGGGTGCGCTGAATGCCTCCCCGCTGGGTAGGTTGATGACCCGTACGCCCGTTTTATCGGCAGGCAGTTGCCCATCGTCCACCTCAGCCTTGCGGTCACGCAGATCAATCATCAATTGGTGACTCGTGGAGAACTCCAACCGCGCTTTTATCGCGCGGTCCAGTTTTTCCCCTAGGATGGCACATTTTCGTGCTACCTCGCTATAATCCGCCAAGAGAGCGGTGCTTTCCATGCTCCTGGACACCGTGGGCATACTCGCAGCCCGAAATTGGGGGAACTTTTCGCTGAACTTAATCAGCGGGGCAGTTGCCGAGTATTCGGTCAGAGAGACAGCGATATTGATCCCGGAGACCACATCCTCCAAATTAACAGAGTGAGCGTCCATTTCGCCAAACTCCGGCAGTGGAGCGTTATGCGCACCAGTAGCCTGGTAAGTCAGCAGCGGTAACACGGTTAAATCCCGCTTCTTGGCTAACTTCTGGAAAGCCATTTGCCACTCTTTCGCCATTTCACGGCGTTGCTCCCACCCCTGGTTATCAACGAGTTTTCCATGAGGCTGATCCACCAGGATCAAGATCACTTCTCCAGGTTGGGGGTCGAACACAGCGACCAACAACGACTCCAAATCAAATCCGGTATTACCCCCTGCGATGACGCTGCAAGAAGCCAAACTCAAACTTAGTATCATCATAATAATCCATTTTCGATTGATAAATCTCATCACAAAATTCTTCCAACTTTCAAGGCGAAAGGCGCGCCAACTCCTGGAAGTAGTGTAGTACAAAATCAAACCCCTTAAAAAGAGACTTGGGGGCTGGGTTCACCCCCTCTGCCCAGCCAGACCACGGTACCCAACCAGGCTCTCCCGCTGGCGGAAATGACCAAACCCAATGCCATAAGCACGCCGAAGCTTAACACGCCCGCTGTGACAGCAACGAATGCACCGCTAAACCACAGCCACATCGCTGATTTTGGCAGGCTGCCGTTGCGCCCATTGGTAATGGCGTATAGCAGCAAGCCCAATAAGAAAATCAGATGACCAACAAGCGGGACCAAAAAGGTGGACAGGATTCCGATCACGGATAGGACGAATCCAACCAAACCTTGGGTTCCAATTTCTTTCTGCTGGACACCGTAAAAGCCTATCAGAGCAAAGACGATAAAAAGATTTGTAATGATCAACAACAAATTGATGATTGAGCCAGAGATCTGCAGCGAAAGGCTGCTTAATACCACAGCAATGGCAGTAAAAAATGATAACCCAGCACTGACGACGGCTGCTAGCCCGCTTAAACGGAAAAAGACTTTTTCGGACATCTAGGCAATCTCCTCATCTCACTCAAGAGTTATCCTCATGATAAGTATGCTCATCAACGATTTTCTTGGCTCTTTTGCCAAAATCATAAATAGATTTAATCGCCTTCAATAAGCGCTCTGGCGGATCCGTTTTGCTGACAAAAACATCGCACCCCGATTTGAGAGCCGCTTCCCGCACTTCCAAGCGACCGCTGAAGACAATCACGTATAGCTCAGGGCAAATCCCTCTTAAGGTGGGGATCAGATCTGTTCCCGCTAAGCCGGGCAGCCCCCAGTCAAGCAGGACCACATCGGGACAGCGCTGCTCCACTTGGCACAGTAAATCTTGAGCTTCCCACGCTTCACCGATCACCCTCCATCCTCGTTGCTGTTCGAGTAAAATCCGCAACCCATAGCGTACTCTGGATTGATCATCCGCTAAAAAAATTCGCATCACAAATGCCTCATCATCGCACTTCTTCATGTGGTGCCAGCTTAACCGAAAAATTCCCCAGATGCATCCGGCATCTGGGGAATTTCCGGCTATAGCCAAGTGGCTAATATAATTAGTCCACTAGTTTGTGTTCGATGGCTAAGGCGATGGCTTCGCCTCTGTTGGAGACGCCAAATTTTGAGAGGATATTGCTGACATGAGCCTTGACCGTAGAGCGGCTGACGGTCAAAGCTGCAGCTATCTGCGGATTGGTCAGACCCTTGACAAGCAATTTCAAGACTTCACGCTCCCGGCGGGTCAGATCTTCACCCAAGACAAACCTTGCAGTCTCTGGCTGCACCAATGCTTCCAACGCTTCAGGCGAGAGAGTTGGACGTCCAGCGTAAGCCCCTCGAATCGCTTCCGCCAGCTCATCCCCAGTGACATTTTTTAGCAGGTAGCTGATGGCGCCCGCTTGCAACGCTTCTTGAACCAGTTGCTTCTCTTGAAAACTGGTCAGGGCGATGATCTGGATTCGAGGCCAACGTTGATGAATCATGCGGATCGCCGCAACACCTCCCAACTCCGGCATGATCAAATCCATGAGCACCACGTCCGGTTGGGTTTGTTCGCAGGCACGGACAGCCTCGTTTCCGTTCCTGGCTTCGCCGATGACCTCTATGTCAGCGTTGTTGGACAGATAGGCCTTTAAACCCCGCCGGACCATCCCATGATCATCAACGATGATTACTTTGATCGGACTTGAACTATTCATCAGAGCGCTCCTTTACTCTCTGCCGTTCTCTTCCCAAATTAGCTTAACTCGCGTCCCTGATTGGGGTTGGCTGTCGATTACGAATCGCGCGCCAATCGAATCGCCGCGTTCGCGCATGATGCTCAACCCGAGGCGATCCGGAGGGATGCTGGTCATATCGAACCCTCTGCCATCATCAGCAACTGTCAGTGTGATCCGTTTTGCCCACTCGGCTTCCTTATCACCTTCAGCGCAGTGTGAACAACCCAGATGGACTAATACATGGCTCGCTCGGGCGTGTTTGATCACGTTGTTTAAGGCTTCTTGGGCAATTCGATAAAACACAATCTTCACATCAGCCGGCAGCCCACATTCACAATCAATTTTCACCTCAACGGACAAGCCCTCCCGACCGATGGCAGCCTCAGCGAGCTGGCGAAGCAAGTCGTTGAAGTCAGCGTCTACCAAAGCGGCTGGACGTAGCTCCAGCAACAAAGTGCGCATCTCGGCCAGGGCACCTCGGCTCAATTGGCGCAGGTCCATCAAAAGCTGGCGCCCTTCCTGGGGGTTCTTCTCCCAGGAAGGAGGTAGAGCTTCAGCAATCAAACTGGCTGAAAACAAGGTCTGGGTGACAGCATCATGGAGCTCGCGCGCCAGACGGGTACGCTCTTCCAACACTGCAGCCTGCTGTGCTTGTTCGTAGAGGCGAGTATTTTCGATGACGACACCAACCTGGTTGGCCAATAATTGCATCAATTCGAGTTCGGTGGCATCAAAATTATCAAGGCGGTCACTTTGAACATCGATAACCCCAATAACCTTATCCTTTAATTGGATCGGCACTAAGAGTTCAGAGCGAGTCTGGCTGCCTTCCATCCAAACAAAGCGAGACTCCTCCCTAACATCAGGAACCACGACAGGTTCACCCGTAGCCGCTACCCAACCAGTCAGCCCTTCCTGCCCCACCTTCAAACGGGAGGGTTTGAAGGCGAAATCAGGGTCATCCCACAAAGCACCAGAACCTACCCGATAGACCACATACTCACCTTCAATCAACCCAATACCAACATGGTAGTAATCAAATGACCCGCGTATCAAGCGGACAACCTGTGAGAGCAATTCATCGACATCTAAGATGGAAGATATCCGGCGCCCAACTTCAGTGAGCACACGGAACTGTTCAGAACGGTGGTGTTCGGCAGTAAAGAGGCGGGCGTTTTCGATGGCGATGGCAGCTCGCTGGGCGAAAGAGACGAGCAAACGTTCCTCGTCTTCATTAAAAGATCTTGGCTGCAAGTAGTCAGCGCTGAACACTCCAAAAACATCTTCGCCAATTTTAATTGGCACCTGCATGAAGGCGCGGATATTTTCCCTCTCGGTGATATCAAGAGTAACGCGCGGATCATGGCGAGCATCCTCGACCGTGGCTGGTTCGCCATTGCTCGCTACCCACCCAGCGACACCACTACCGCGTGGAACGCGCGCACTGGCTATCGTCTCAGGGGCAAAATTGTGAGCTGCCCGGATAACTAGGTTCTCTTGACGATCATCCCAACACAAGAGCGACCCTTTATCGGATTGCAATATGTTCACCGCCGTATCCACTAATGTCTGCAGGACCTGATCGAGGTCGAGGTAACGATACAATTCCTCATCGGCTCGATAGAGGGCTTCCAGTTCTTGCCTGCGGCGGTCAATCTCCTTCGTCCTTTGTTCAAGGATACGTGTCCTCTCCTCGACCTGGAGTTCGAGTTCACGGCTGTGCTCTTCTAAACTGCGAACCCGCAGCCGGTAAACAGTATAGCCACCACCCATCATCAGGATCACTACAATACCCCAGAACCACAACGTTTCCCAGAAAGGCGGAATGACAGTGACCTCCAAGGAGGTCCCTTGGTCATTCCAGAGCCCATCGTTGTTCGAGCCTTTTAGCCTCAAAGTATATGTGCCACCCGGCAGGTTGGTATAGCGACCGAATCGCCTTGGGCCAATATAGTTCCAGCCCTCATCAAAGCCCTCAAGCCGATATGCATACGAGTTCTGTTCGGGATGAAAGTAATTTAACGCAGAAAACTCAAAATCGAAATAGTTGTTCGGCCAGCGCAGAGACACTTGTGTAGTGTATTCAAACGCTTCTTCCAGATCAAGCGGTTGACCCCCTTGCGAAATCGATTTCAACACCACTGGAGGGATGTAAGGATTATCAACGATGTCATCAGGGTGAAAGATATTAAGACCGTTGGCGCCCCCAAAAAACATCTCGCCGCGCTCGTTTTGAAAATAAGCGTTAAAGTTAAACTCTTGGGACTGCAAACCATCCTGGGTATCAAAGTTATGGAAAGTTTCAGTGTTTGGGTCAAAGCGCGAGATACCATAATTGGTGCTGATCCACAAGCGACCCTGATGATCCTCTAGAATTCCATAAACCGAATCGTTCGCCAGCCCATCGGGGACTCGGTAATGCGAGGAGGTCCCGCTTGTAGGGTCGAAACGATTGAGACCACCACCATAGGTACCAACCCACAACAAGCCGGCAGAATCTTCAAGAATGGAGAAAACGATAGGATGACTCAAGCTGTGAGGGTCGTCGGGATCGTGCAGGAAGCGCGTGAAGGTCTCCGTTTCGCGGTCGAAGCGGTTGAGCCCATTGTGCGTGCCTACCCAGAGAGTACCGGAGCGATCCTCATAGATGTCGCCGATGAGATTCTCGCTGATACTGGTAGGGTCATTGGGGTCGTAGATATAACGGGTGAACAGCTCTGTTTGGGGGTCAAAGCGGTTCAACCCCGCCGCTGTGCCAATCCACAGCGCGCCCTGCCGATCTTCGTGAATCAGCCAAACGGCGTCACTGCTGATGCTGGACGAATCCTGCGGAGTTGTTCGATAGTGAGTGAAGCGTTCTGTTTGTGGGTCAAAGTGATTGAGACCACCACCCCAGGTAGCAAGCCAGAGGGATCCGGTCTGGTCTTGGTATACATCCATCACCACATCGCTGCTCAAGCTATTTAGTTCCTCAGGATTGTGCCGGTAGTGGCGCCAAAGTCCGTTGGTACGATCAAAACGGTTTAACCCGCCTCCATTGGTGCCGATCCAAAGAATCCCGGATGAATCTTCCCAAACACTCCACACGGAGTTTTCGCTTAAGCTATTGACATCATCCGGATCCGCTTGGTAGAGCAAAAATTGCTGGCTTAAACGGTCAAAACGATCGACACCCCCGTAGGCAGTACCGACCCATAAACCTCCCGCACGATCTTCATAGATGCAGCGAATGCCATCATCGCCGAGGCTGGTGGGATCCAAAGGATCGGGTTGGTAGCCAACGAAATCTTCTGCGTCACGATTGAAGCGGTTAAGACCGTGCTCTGTCCCGACCCATAGCACCCCCCAGAGATCTTCGAAGATAACTCTGACAAAGTCATCACTCAAACTACCCGGTGCCTCGGGGTTGGCTCTGTAATGGATGAAGCTCTCATTCTGCTGGTCGAATCGATTAAGACCGCCATCCGTCGTCCCAGCCCACAATTGACCTAATTGATCCTCAAATATCGTCCTGACAGCGGTCCCACTCAAGCTTTTTGGTTGTGCTGGGTCGTGCTGATAGTGAGTAAAGCGCTCCTCCTGGCGGTCGAAGCGGTCCAGGCCTTGGCTCGTGCCAAGCCAAAGTGTACCGGCGGCGTCCTCATAGATCGAAAGCACAACATCAGCGCTTATACTGTAGGCGTCATCTGGGTTGGTCCGGTAATGGTGCCAAGTCTCCGCCTGCGGATCAAAACGACCCAGGCTTCCGCCGGTTGCAACCCAGAGCATCCCAGTGTGATCTTGGTAAATATCATAAATTTGGTTGCTGCTCAAACTAGAAGGGTCATCAGGGTTATGCACAAAACGGGTGAAATGCCGCGAAACGGGGTCGAAACGGTTCAACCCGTTGGACGCGGTGCCGATCCACAGGTAACCATTCCGATCCTCATAGAGAACATATGTGTGGCTGCTGCTCAGGCTGTTAGGATTCTCAGGCTCATGCCGAAAGACCTCAAAGGTATGGCCATCGAACTTGTTCAAACCATCTTCGGTGGCAATCCAAATGAAACCGTTGCGGTCTTGCAGGATGTCATTAACCGTGCCCATGGAGAGCCCCTGCTCGACCGTGAAGTGCTCAAAACGCAAGCGCTGGGGAATGATCGGCCCATATGCTTGGGATGCATCGAAAGATTCACCAGGTTGTTCAACATGATTCGCTGGAAAATCCAGGGTGGGTAAGCCAGCAGGTTGTTTGGATGTCAAGGGGGGCAACCCGACGCAACCCGACGCGAAGAAAACAACGATTATTAGTAGTCCAAAGAGTAAGGGAGATGGCTTGTGAACACCCATGGTGAGCACGTATTAGCGTGATGTAAGGTCGTTATATACAACCGGTTGATGATATGCTCAATGAAGATGTGATTTAAGGTCCTGGGCGACTTCGTGGACACCTCATAGTTTATCACGTTAAGATTGGCCGCGCTCGCCCAGGAAGAAAATTAAATCCAAATCCCCCGGTGAGTGACCATAGCCAGTCAGAATCGCAGCCACCTCACTGCGGTGCTGCATGCTGTGCAGGAGCAAATGCATCAACATCCCCCATAAATCATACGAATGCGTGTTCCCAAGCCTATCCTTTAAGGATATGGTCTTTTTTAAGTCAGCGTCGTTCAGTCCTTTAAGATAGGTGCGCATGAGCTTATCTTCCTGCGCCCAACGGTCGTGAATCGCATCCAGCGTGGGCATATCCCCCCGGTGAGGCGGCGCTTGGGTGATAGCACCGAACTGGCAGAGGTTGCGCCAGACCCATTCAGTACGCATCATGTGAAGAATCAGCTCGCGCAGGCTGCCGTGGCTGTGACCCGTTGGAGCTGTTAGCTGATTCTCACTCAACAGCGCTGCCTTATCCAAAATCTTAGCGTTAGCCCATGTGTTGTATTCAAACAACACAGCAATCATGTTTTTTGTCATCGCTGGGCTCCCTTTCGTCAGTTAGGAACCTTCAAACTGGTTGAGACGTATCCGTGCGGCAACTTTCGCTAGAGTTCACCATGAAACATTGTAACATCCCAGCACTGAAAAGTTGCTGCAATAACTAAACGCCTAAGGGTCCATTTTCTTGGTGGCTCCCTATAGGGACATCATCAAGTTCCCTACTGAGTGAGACAAAAACCTAGGCGGAAATCTATTGTTTTTCTTCCAAACGGTAATCTGCCAAGGTCCCCCAGCGCTCGACCCGATCCAGTCTGCGCTGCCGGGCGTGAAAGTGAACCCAAACTCGGGCACGTTCGAATTCAGGAAAACGCTCGAAAAGCTCGCCATCGCCATAATGGAAGGTCTGCAGAACCTGCGGCATGTGATAGCGGAGGATAGCATCCCGCCAGCGGGCTAAACCAAACACCAAGCCACCGCTGACATGACAATGGACATGGAGATCAAGGCTGCCCTCTCCCTGCTCCCACTCAGCCAGGACCTCATCACGCATCAAGCGCGTGTACCAGCCGGAAATCTGCTCGCGATCGTAGGTCCTCCCGATGGTGAGAAAAAGGTCTCCCGTGGTGTCCGAATGGGTAAGTGTATAGCAACGCGGCAGGGCAGGATCCCCAGGCTGCATTTCATCCAGATAACGGACGTGAAGCTTGGCGGGATTAAGCTGACTCATCAAAAGGATCTCCTCATTCCATGAAGGTTCTCAAACCATTTCACCCTGAGCGAGCCGTGAAAGCGAGCGGATCATCCCGGAGAATATTTTTGCGTGAATCGGATAGAGTAGGTACCAGTACAGGAAACCGCTTAAACCTTTAGGCGCAAAAAAAGCGGTTTGCGCAAGGATCGAACGCCCATTCTCCAAAGGACAAGTCTCGAATTGGAGCCAGGCTCGACCGGGGACTTTCATCTCGGCGCGTAGGAGCATCTTACTATCCGGCTGGAGGTGCTCCACCCGCCAAAAGTCCAA
>JASFVL010000321.1:0-5008 GCA_050049875.1 Anaerolineales bacterium | reverse complement strand
GGTCACTCTTTTCTTTGTCCTGGTATAACATAGAGCACCTCCATTCATTTGAGATGCTCTATGTTTTCTCATATTTTTCGCTTTTCTTGGGGGTTGATTTTAATCTTCTGACCTGCTTCGAAAACCCTGTTTCTTAAGCAATTTGCCATCTTGGGGATATTGATGTATATTTAAGGAAGCCTTTTCGTGTTAAATCCCGGTCCGCAGCGGATAGGGGGCATCAACACTGTATACAACAACCAGCGCCCGACCGCTTGCGAGCGGCGGGCGTTTGTGCATGTTTTCTTCGTAATCATTGTCCTAGGGGTGCAGTATGGTTAACAAACAAGTGGATGCGGCTTTCGATATCGTTCTTGAGGAGGTAGAGAATGTTGGGCTGACAGGGTTGGTTGAAGTCACTGTCTTTATCGCTACCACTTCAGGCCAACGTATCCCCAGTAGACAAAAGAAGAGAAATTAAGGTTATTTACAAAAGGGAAAATATATCTTGACTCTCCATCACCAAATTGAGGAATTAACAAAATCCCAAAGTTATATAACTTGTTTGTTGCTTGTACATCCTGAAATCGAAGTTTTAAACACAACAACCGATGAAATTTTAAACACCTATGAGTTCCCATATCTGGATATCGGTATGACCCTAAGCGAGGCGTTACTGCCAATAAAACTTGGAGAACGTTCAAGATTTACTAGTCAATGGTTAGAAAGGGAATTATCTGATATTTCTTCTGAACTAAATCTTATAACGAATATTTATTTACTGTTTGAACCATCATTACAATTAGATCCGTTGCGAATCTTCCGAGGGCAGGGACGTAGGTTTAAGTTGGTTGTGATGTGGCCTGGTGAGTTTGATGGCTCCAATCTGTCTTACGCAGTACCACAACATGATCATTATCGCACTTGGCAAAATCCAGACCTTCAGATTTACCACTTAAAATAATGCGATAGTTAATTCTATTATAGGCAGGAAAATACTATGCTCTACAGAGAACTAGTTCAATTTGATCCAATAGAAGATGTCATTCAGCTACGGGATGCTGACAAAATCGATTCAGCGAAGAAGCATGTAAAGGATTACGTGATCTCAGAACGTATGGCTGATCAACTGATCAACGTGGTCATTCCCCAATTGCAATTTGAAAAACCACAGAACAACAAAGGCGTGTTAATCGTTGGGAATTATGGCACCGGTAAAAGCCATTTGATGTCTGTTATTTCAGCCGTCGCAGAATATCCTGACCTGTTGGGAAGTCTTCGTGAAGCTGATGTAGCCAAGGCTGCTATGCAGATTTCTGGTAAATTTAAAGTCTGGCGTGTGGAGATCGGGGGGGTAACTGGTAGTATGCGAAATATTCTCATCGATGAGTTAGAGAAGGCGCTAGAAGAGTGGGGGACACCTTATACCTTTCCACCTGCTGACGAGATCACCAATCATAAGGATGCAATCATTGAAGCTGTAGCAGGCCTTAGGGAAAAGCACCCTGATTATGGCTTACTCTTTGTTGTAGATGAGCTTTTAGATTATTTACGTAGTCGTCAAATGCAAGCACTAATCCTAGATCTAGGTTTTTTGCGCGAGTTGGGTGAAGTTGCTGCTTTGACACCTTTTCGGTTCATGGCCGGATTACAAGAATCACTCTTTGATAACCCACGTTTCGAATTCGTAGCTCAACAACTTCGGCGAGTGCGGGATCGCTTCGAGCAGGTTCGGATTGCCCGTGAAGATATCGCATACGTGGTGTCAGAAAGATTATTGAACAAAACAGATGAACAGGCAGCAAGGATTCGTGAAAATTTACGGCCTTTTACACCGCTTTACGCACAGATGGCTGAGAGATTGGATGAATTTGTACGTTTGTTCCCAATTCACCCCGCGTATATCGATACCTTTGAAGGGGTCTATGTAGCTGAAAAGAGAGAGGTCTTGAAGACTTTCAGCCGGGCAGTCGAATCCTTGCTTGACCAGGAGATACCGACCGATCAACCAGGATTAGTATCCTACGATCATTACTGGAATATATTGCGGGACAATCCCAGCATGCGTGGGTTAGAAGGTGTGGCAGATGTCATCGAAAAGAGTAATATCCTTGAGGGGCGTGTTCGGAACACGTATGGACGGAAACACTTGCTTTCTATTGCTATCCGGATTATCCATGCCCTGAGCGTGCATCGCTTAACAACTCAGGATATCCGTACACCTTTGGGACCAACTCCTGAAGAATTGCGAGACCAATTAACACTTTATGTTCAATTACCTGAAGAGACTTCAGAGATGTTACTGGATCAGGTTCGGGTTGCATTGAAAGAAATAATGAGAACCGTTAGTGGTCAATATATCTCACACATCGATGAAAATGACCAGTATTACCTGGATGTTGATAAAGATATCGATTTCGATGCCAAGATTCGTGAACGCGGCGAGTCGATGGCAGATGATTTTCTGGATAGTTATTTTTATGATGCATTGCGTTTATTGCTCAACTTGAGCGATACCACGTATATGACGGATTGGCAAATTTGGCCATATGAATTGCCATGGATAGAGCATAAAGTCACCCGCCCTGGATATCTTTTCTTTGGTGCTCCCGATGAAAGATCTACCGCGCAGCCTCCTCGAGACTTTTATATTTACATTCTGCCATCATTTTCCGTAAGAGAATTCAATGATGGCAAATTACAAGATGAAGTTATATTCAAATTGACTGACTTGGGACAGGATTTTCGGGAGATTGTGCAATTATATGCCGGAGCAAGGGCATTAGCCAATGAGTCATCCAGCCATCGCGAAGTGTATGCGGACAAAGCAGAAGGCATATTACGACATCGTCTGATTCCTTGGATACGTGATAATTTCGTTAGAAAATTGCAGGTCATATATCAAGGGGTAGAACAACCTTGTCGAACCGTTTTGACACAAACTCGCAGCACGGCTAGTCAAAGCCTAGAGGATATTTTGCGCATTGTTGCAACTCATTTCCTGAATCCATACTTTGATGAGGAATATCCCGATTACCCACTTTTCGAACGCGTAACCGAACCAATCAGTGAAGATGCTCGTCAGGTGAGTGCGATGGAAGCTGTCCGTTTCCTGGCTGGTCGAGCACAAACAAACCTTGCTTTAGCTGTACTTGAAGGATTGCAATTGGTGGATTCGGAAGGTATGATTCGTCCCTACAAATCACCTTATGCCCAGCATTTCCTTAAGAAATTGAAAGACAAGCCTGAAGGACAGGTTGTAAACCATGGAGAAATCATCGAACATGTGGCAGGTGGGATAGACAAGCCCATCTATAAAGAAATCACCTTCAATCTAGAACCAGAATGGGTAGTGGTTATTTTACTGGCGCTTGCACATCATGGAGATATCGTCCTCAATCTGGATGGCCGTCAAGCCTTGGATGCTAGTTCTATAGAAAACGCTGCCACAATGGCTATCGAAACTCTAAAAAACTTTCGTTTCTACAGCAGCCCAAGGGAGCTACCTATCAATCTATGGACAATGGTTTTTGAAGGCCTTGGGATACGTCCTGGGATGATCCGGGATAAAAATACTCGCAGGGATGCGGTAGAAAAATTACAAGAAACTGTCCAAGCTGAGCTCGAGAAAACGGCCACATTGCAAAGTAAGTTACAAACTGGATTACAGTTGTGGAACACATCGGTGTTTACAGATCGTTTCACACTGGAAATCGAAGCGGGTGTGGTCATCGACTCAGATTTGCCATCCGTTACTTTATCGATAACCGAATTGCTTCCAGGCTTTCGAGGGTACAAGGCGTTTTTAGATACACTCTCGCGCTTTAATACGATTGGCAAGTTGCGCAACTTACGCCTAACCCCAACCGAAATCAAGGATGCTCTAGCTTACCGAGGTGTGGTTGCCCGTGGAGAAAAACTATTGGGATTGGTAAACGAATTTCAACCTCTGACGACCTATCTAGTTGAGGCACAAGCAAATATTCCGGAAGATCTCCCGTGGTCTGAACGCGCCAAGCAAGCCCAAACGGCTTTGCTCGCGGATGTCCGCCAGATGGCAAAAGGTGAGACTACGCGCACTGAACAAACCATTCTCAGAGAATTAGGATCACTAAAAGAGGATTATATTGAGACTTACGCTGATCTTCACCGCAAACTAGCGTTGGGTCCCAAAGATGATGATTTCCGGCAGAGTCTGTATGAAGATCCACGCTTGAGCGCGCTAAAGATCCTATCACAAGTGGATTTGCTACAAGATACTACTGTGGAGTTAAGATTATGGGAGCAAACGATCACGGGTATTCGCACTTGCCGGGAATTCCACGAAGGAATGCTCCAGGATTCCCCAACCTGTAGCTGTGGCTTACGTCCCTCCCAAAGTGGAAGTGAAACGGCATCAATAGAATTGCTCTTGAAACTTGATGAACGCCTGAGTGGTATGATGCTGCGCTGGCAGCAGGCTCTCAGAGATGCTTTAGGAAGCGATGCTGCCCAACGCAGTATTGAGGCTATGAATCCTGTGGAACGCAAACCATTAGAAGATTTCTTAGAACAACCGGATGACTCTGCAGATATTCCTAAAGGATTTATGGTATCAGCTAACCGGGCTTTGAGAGGAATTGAGGCTGTAACAGTTCCTGTTGATGAATTAATTGACGCCCTCAAAGCTGGTGGACTTCCCTGCACCCGTGAAGAATTTCAAAATCGTTTTACCATCTATATCCATCATGCCATGCGCGGCCATGACGACCGCAACACTCGCCTGACCCTAGACCGATAAAATGCCTGAAGAAGCACATCAACCTCGATTGATTTCTGAATCAGAAGCGGAATACAAACTTACTCCAGAAGAGCAAGCGAGTAAAGATGAATATCGCGAACGCTTGCGGCAATATTTGAAAGATCTAGATTTTCGTCAGATTCCTGGTTTCCCAATTGGTGAAGATGAAGCTATACTGGAACTCTCCGATCCACCCTATTTCACGGCCTGCCCCAATCCTTTCTTGCCCGAAATCATAGAGGAATGGCA
>JASFVL010000320.1:0-5024 GCA_050049875.1 Anaerolineales bacterium | reverse complement strand
CGGTATCGTATGTATGCCATTCAGGACGATCTTCTTCTGAACTGCCCAACGCAGCGCCGACACCCCCCTGCGCCGTGCCGGTATGTGAGCGGGTTGGGTAAAGTTTACTGAGGACGGCAGTGCTAGCCCCCCTGGAGGCATATAATGCAGCCATCAAACCTGCGCCGCCAGCTCCAACGATAACAACTTCATATTGATGTCTTTTCATAGGGCGTATCCTCCGGAGGTCACGAAGTCATGATGACAAAGATCGCCACAATCATAACGAATACCCATAAGACAAAGATAAGGGTTCGCAGCAGTAGGGTCAAAGCGGGACGTTGTACATAATCTTCTATGACTACACGCAAGCCATTAAAGCCATGTGTTGCCCCAAAGATCACAACCAGCATCTGCATGACCTGCCAGAAACTGTTTGCCCATCCAAATTCAAGATCAGGAATTTCACTGTCAATCACGTGGTTTGGATTAGGAAAAAAGGTCCAGCGCATCAGAGTTCCCACACTCATCTGGGTGCGCGCACCCATGTAAAATGCCAATGAGGCCCCGATGACGGCCAAGAGAATAATCGCCAAACCTGAAAATCTGGTGAACAGCCACATGATGTATTCCAGATTCCAACCCGGTTGAGGGATTTTTCTGCGGTACATATCATCTGCTCCTGTTCTTATTTCATCCACCAATGATGGCGCGCTGAATCATGACAAAAACCGTGAGACCGTAGACC
This sequence comes from Anaerolineales bacterium, assembly GCA_050049875.1. Taxonomy (GTDB): domain Bacteria; phylum Chloroflexota; class Anaerolineae; order Anaerolineales; family UBA11858; genus JASFVL01. Next base: position 4,297 of record JASFVL010000320.1, on the reverse strand, counting down.
GGAACGAAAATCAGCCATTGAAGCCAGGTTAATTCGCGCTGATATTCAATTCCCCTCGGCCACAAATCCAGGATGATGATCCGCAGTCCGTTCAGTGTATGGAACATCACACAGAAATAGATAAAAATCTGGAAGTAAAGCGACTCATAAATTGTGTTAAGGGTGATTGCCAAATCGCTGCCTGTCTGTTGGGTAAAAAATGAAGATAAAACATGCAAGCTGACGAAGATGATCATGCCGAGACCTGAAATCCTGTGGAGAATCCAAGCCAGCATTGGGCCGCCACCCTTATATCTCAACCCTTCAAAGAAACCAACTTTCCTATCAAGCGCCATCGAAGCCTCCTCGCAAAATGTTATAAAGCTTCATAGAATTAGGGAGTGAGTATTAAGGGATTCGTTAAATATATATAACAGATCATCATGGAAATTATAAATCTCACCTGATCTAATTATTGCACCCATAATCCCCCAACGAAAAGTGACAAACTTCACGCTTTGTTAGTTCCAGTTATCCTCAACATTCTGCAATCCTCTGTTCTATAATATTAAACTGAGGATTTCCGCAGTTGGGGAGGTATTTAGGGGCTCCCCTTCAACTGCCCTTGTCCTAAAACTGATGAGTGGTTTCAATTGTACCGTAATTCATGTCTCTTGAATTCTACTAGTAAGACAGGTAGAATCTACAACGCGAAGTGGATAACACTGTAGAATTCATTTTTCATGGTGAACCACTTGTGGATCGCAACATTAGAATATGATAAACCATCTGGGGAGCCCTCCCCCAGAGGATACAATTTGGGAAAATGGCTAAAACTAGGAGGCTTGCATGGCCAAGATCGTGAAATCACCCAGAATTAGCCGGCACGAATTTACCAACATCGTTTTGGCAGTCCTGGGCTCCATTATGGGGGCAATCGTGGGGATCCCTCTAATTGGATACATTGTCTCCCCTGCACTAAAAAGTACAAAACTGGATGATTGGGTAACCCTAGGACCATTGGAGAACTATCCAATTGGAGAACCCACCCTGTTCACCTTCACACGCACGAAAGTAAACGGCTGGGAGAGAACCTCCACTTCATACGGTGTCTATGTCCTGCGGCAATCGGAAAATGAAATCATCACTCTGTCAAACGTGTGTACCCACTTGAGCTGCCGAGTAACATGGAAACCGGAGACTGAAGAGTACGAATGTCCTTGCCACGAGGGAGCCTTCGACATAGATGGCGATATCCTCTACGGTCCCCCGCCCCGTCCAATGGACCGCTTCGAACACAAGATCGAAGAAGACGAACTTATGATTCACATCACGGAAGGATGAAAATGGCTGAAAAAGTCCTTACCTGGTTAGACGAGCGTTTAGGTCTCAATACAATATACGAAGTCGTTCTGGATCGCAAAGTCCCCAAGGTGAATTGGTGGTTCACCTTAGGAAGCGCCAGCTTGTTCCTTTTCCTCCTGCAGGCTGTCACAGGGATCGCCCTAAGCGTATATTATGTACCCACCCCCGATCACGCCTACGAGAGCATTGAGTTTATCATGAACGGCGTGACATATGGGTGGCTAATTCGTGGTATCCACCACTGGGGTGCAACCGTGATGGTTATTGTGGTATTCGTCCACATGTTGCGGACCTTCTTCTACGCGGCATACAAATATCCGCGTGAGATCACCTGGCTGACAGGGGTTCTTCTACTGTTATCTACCTTAGGGATGGGGTTCACGGGATATCTACTGCCGTGGAATCAGCGAGCTTACTGGGCAACAACAGTAGGCACAGAAATCGCCGCCACAGTACCGCTATTGGGCGATTTCATCCTGCGCATATTGAGAGGCGGTACAGACCTCAGCGCGGTCACCCTGGCACGTTTCTTCGCCGTTCACATTTGGGTTTTGCCAGCTGTCATCACCCTATTGATCGGCGTACACATTTACCTGGTCATTCGGCTCGGGATTTCCAACATCCCCAGTGAAGAAGAATAAAGCTCGAGGAGAATCCCCGTGAACGAAGAACAGAAGAAGAAAATCCAAGAAAAGTATCTCCAGGCTAAACAAAAAGGGGTGAAGTTTTTCCCAGATATTATCTACAAAGACCTGATTGTATCCTTCGGTATCTTCCTGCTTTTAGTCGGCTTGGCTACCTTCGTAGGGGTTGTAAAAGAACCACCCGCGGATCCCAGTGATGCGAATTACATCCCCCGTCCCGAATGGTATTTTCTGTTCCTTTTTGAATTCCTTAAATTCATCCCAGGCAAGATCGAGTGGATCGGGACAACGGTCGTACCGGTCATCGGGATCTTAATCCTGCTTGTGCTGCCTTTTTTAGATCGCACACCTGATCGCCATTGGAAGAAACGCAAATGGTCGATCAGCATAATGGGTATCGTTGTCCTGGGGATGATTGGTTTGACAATCCGGGCAGTGATCACCACACCACCTCAGGAAGAAGTAGCCCTAGCTGCGTCGATCACAGAGGAAATCGTCATCGGGCAAGACCTCTACTCCGTGCAGTGCGTGGAATGCCACGGGCCGGATGGCGAGGGGGGTGAGGTTATCGGCGTTGAAGGCCTCGAAGGTGTGATCTTGGACCCGATTAGCAACAATGACGTGATGTACACCTTCACCGATGAGACCATGTTCAACATCGTAAACTTCGGGCAGCAAGAACTGGGCATGCCACCCTTCGGGTTGGCATATGGCGGCGAGTTAACCAAGGCAGAGATTGACGCCATCGTGATCTTCATGCGCTACACCTGGGACGACCGCGTGGAAATCCCAGAGGACGCGGCTGCCGCCGGTGCGATACCCAGCTTAGCGCCTGGTGAGGTACCCTCCTACGAAGTACATGTTTCGGCTATCACAAAGCGCTACTGCGTTTCCTGTCACCGCCCTGGGAAAGAAAACAACGACTACCTGATGCAAACTTATGAAGAGATGTTGACCACCGGGGAGAACACAGAAAACAACCTTATCGCTGGGGACTTGAATAGCTACCTGATCCAAACGATCAACGGCAACCCAATTATTGACCCAGCGACGGGAGAAGAGATCATCGGACAGATGCCCCCCACCAGACTTATAAAGGACGAGTACATCAACATCTACGAAGAGTGGGTCTTGGCTGGTATGCCCGAGACGGCCGAGGATGCCGCCGCGCTTTCCGCAACCGCTACGCCAGCAGAACCTCAAACTGGCGAAACACCCTCACCTGAACCTGTTGAGACGGAGGCCCCTTAATTTTTCTCAATCAGCCATATGTTGGATAACGGCATCCCCGAACTCAGAACACTTGAGTAAGGTGGCGTCATCCATCAAGCGGTGGAAATCGTAAGTCACCGTACGAGCAGCTATGGCACCCTCCATGCCCTTGACAATCAGGTTAGCCGCGTCGTCCCAACCTAGATAGCGGAACATCATCTCCCCAGAAAGGATCAAAGAACCGGGATTAACTTTGTCCTGATCAGCATATCGAGGTGCGGTACCGTGCGTAGCCTCAAAGATAGCATGACCAGTGTCGTAATTGATATTGCCACCCGGGGCAATACCGATGCCGCCCACTTGAGCAGCTAGGGCATCAGAGAGGTAATCACCGTTCAGATTCATCGTTGCCAGCACGTCAAATTCGCGCGCTCGAGTGATGGTTTGCTGGAAGACAATGTCGGCGATAACATCCTTTACCAATAACTTACCAGCCTCCACAGCAGCTTTCTGCTCATTATTGGCGACTTCTTCGCCCTTCTCTGCTTTTGTGCGCTCCCATAATGCCCAGGTGTAAACCTGATCCCCAAAGAGTTCTTCCGCTACCTCGTATCCCCACTTACGGAAGGCGCCTTCAGTGAATTTCATGATATTCCCCTTGTGAACCAAGGTAACACTGCGGCGATGGTTGTCCAATGCCCATCTAATCGCTGAGCGTACCAAACGTTTCGAGCCCTCTTCAGAGACTGGTTTTACTCCAATGCCCGAAGTATCTGGAAAGCGTATCTTGGCGTATTCTTCCGGAAACTGTTCTCTTAATATAGCCTTAAAACGGTCGTTTTCTTGAGTGTTGTGCTGATATTCAATCCCCGCATAGATATCTTCTGTATTTTCCCGAAAGACCACCATATCCACATATTCTGGATGCTTTACGGGTGAGGGAGTCCCCGAAAAGTAGCGCACCGGACGTTGGCAAACATACAGATCTAAGGCTTTTCGCAAAGCAACATTTAAGGAGCGAATCCCACCCCCCACGGGCGTGGTCAGTGGACCTTTTATGCCAACATGAAATTGTTTGAAGGCAGTGATGGTTTCTC
>JASFVL010000053.1:0-16157 GCA_050049875.1 Anaerolineales bacterium | reverse complement strand
TATCCCCACTGATCAAAGCTACCTGTTTCCCATCAGGAGAGACACTAAAAGCGATTTCCCCCTTGAAAGTGGTCAGGGCGCGCTCCAGGTGTCCATCTTTATCCAGCATGACCAAAACACGGTTCCCACCCGACCGCACCGCCACGATAACGTGTTCTCCATCAGGAGTCCAAGCGGGGGTTTGGAATTCACTCGGTGCCAGATTCAGGACCTGCTCCTTCACTCCCCCATCACCAAGATTGAGCAGGGACATACGGTCCATCGAAATCGTTTGGTTGAGCGCGCCCGCATGAGTCGCGATGCTCGTGCCATCCGGAGCCCAGCTCCAAAAATACGGTGACCCGGCGTCGATAAGACGAGCTTCGCCTCCAGAAGCTGGCATCTCAAAAAGGGCTAACCCGCGCCCCGTATTCGTGTTGGATAGGAATCCTAACCTCTCACCTGCAGGAGACCAATATATGTAAAAAGGAATGAAATGATCGCTGGTGAAGGTCTCAACAATATTCAAATCCTCCAGTGAGACCGTGAATAGACTAGCGGCTTCAACAGATTCCTGTCCCGCAGACCCGCTCACACCGACGAAAGCTAGATTCTGTCCATCGGGCGACCAAGTGGGAGCTTGGTAGAGCAATACGCTGGGATCATCTTCATTGGGAAGATGGGCGTTGGTGGTAATCTGCTGCTGGTTTGTACCGCCTTGATCCATGGTATAGATATTCCCATCGGTTCCGATATAGGCTATCAGTCCCGACTTACGCTCGATTTGCGCCATCCATGGACTTTGGGGAAGCCTTCTTTGTGTAAGGGTACAGGAGGTGATTAAGATAGAAAATAAAGACAAAACTAGTATTATTCCACCGGTGTTAATCGGATGAAAACCTTTTCTTATCATTTTAACTCTCATCTTACTTACCTCACCTTATTGTACACATCAAAATACCCTACATGTTGATTTTACAGCGTTTTTTCTGCAAATTGCGAGTGAAACCCCGCAATTTATAGATTAACTGAAACACGATCTAAGTGCTCCTCGAGTACATAATCCAGTGTACGACCAAAATATATCAGAAGGATTACAGTTTCCTAAGGTTCCATCGTTGAGATCAGATCCAGCGCGGCAGCCAACAGGGGATCATTTTGGGGATTTTGGGCTTCCCATAAACTATCCAGAATCACATCGGGGGCTACACCTGTCAACCCGATCTGGCGTCCGTCTGATGTAGCGAAGGTAATCGTCGCCAAAGTTAACTCGGACCCATCAGGGAGAAGGAATGTTTCCGCGCCCTCAATCAATCCTGGCGTAGGCTGGCCAATCACCAAGGCGCGCCCATCGACCTGCATGCTAGCAGCAAATATCTCCGGAAATCCAGTTGTGTCAGGACCAACCAGAATGACGACTGGTACGCGTTGAGAGCCGTAGTAATCTTCGCCCGTCAATCGGATTGGGGTGCTACTGGAGCGTGTATAGGTCCTGCCAATATTTCCATCTGTGAACATGGTCAGAAGAGCAATCAACGGCCAATTAGACCCGCTGGAGGCGATGCGTAAATCAATTACGACCGCGACCACCCGCCTCTCCTGAGCAAGAATCTGATATAAAGCCAAAAAGTCAACATCCATGCCCGAATAACTTTGATGGGGCAAGCTCGCCAAGATTACATCGGTATCTTTAATATAATCCATTTCTATACGACGAGATTGGGGGCTGACCTCACCACGTGTAACGGTTACCTGCCTTCGCACTTGTCCAGGGGTTTCCACCGTAAAGGTCACTTTCGATCCAGCAGGACCGCGGATACGTCTTACCACCTGCATACCTTCCTCAGCTATTATCACTTGACCATCTATCGCATAAATACTGTCCCGACCCCGCAACCCAGCGGTTTCAGCAGGTGACCCCTGCATCACCTCTAGTAATACCACGTGCGGTTCTGGAAGCTCACGATAGGTAACATAAGCCCCGATACCTTGGTAGCTACTGTCCTCTCCCGCCAGCTCAGCAGCCAAGCGCTCCTGGCGCGAGCGCCAACGGGCAGACCCGCTAGGAAGTTCGCTCAGAATATTCCCGATGAGCATAGCAAAAGCTTGCTCATCCGTGACCTCAATGACTTGGGGTTGATATTGATCATAAAGCGACTCTAACTCCGACACCATAAGATCGAAATATATGAACTCCCCCTCCAACTTCTCCCAAATTGCTTCGAAGGCTCCTCGGTAGGGTGCTTGCAACGGCACGCTGGTGGGTGTGGGTGTATGAACAGCCGGAGGGGTCTTAGGAATTTCTGACCTACCACCACAAGCGGACAGCAATCCAGCCAGGAAGAGAACCTGCATTACCCAGTTGAAATTTAATTTTAATTTCGGCTTCATTCGTTGGTCATCAGAGAATTCTGTTATCTTTTCTCGAAAGAATTGGTATCAATATATGAAGAGTTGCTTTGTTAGATGTAGCTAATCAGTTTACCTTGTTAGCTTATATACATCTACAAAGCTCTATTGGTTCATAAAAGGTGGGATTTATCAGAATTCTACTGAGAGGTCATTTAAGTTGGTTGCTTTATTGGTAGATGAAACTGCCTGCAGTGGTCGTTTCCTATGGTATAAATTACCAACGGTGAATGAGGAACAAATCTTCCATCCGGCGCGCCGGATGGGATATATTTTCCACTTTGTTGCTATCGCCCTCCTGATCGCGGGGGGTATCTGGGGCGTATGGCAAGCCGTCCACACGGATGTAGGGCCAAAATTTTTATTGTACCTTAGCCCCGCGCTATTGACGATTTCATTCGTCCCCCTGCTCATGTACCGTGTATATGCACTCCGAAATGCTCGATATGCTCTTAATCGAGAGGCATTTCGCTTACAGTGGGGTCTGCGAGTAGAGTTAATCCCGATGAGAGCGGTGGAGTGGGTTGGATCCTCTGCGGATCTGCACGGAACTCTACGACTCCCCCTATTGCGCTGGCCGGGATCGGTTTTGGGCAGAGGCGAACTCCCTGACGGGAGATCGATCGAATTCTTAGCCTCCAGAGGGCGCAATTTAATCCTGATTGCCACACAGAACCAAGTCTTCGCTGTATCACCAGAAGAACCCGATCAATTTACACACGCTTACCAACGGTTGACCGAATTGGGATCTCTGGCCCCGCTAGAGGCTCAATCGTCGTACCCTGCTTTTCTCCTCGTTCGGTTCTGGCAGGCACGCCCAGCGCGTTATATTACCCTAACCGGTGTGCTGCTCAGCCTAGGATTACTGGCTTGGGTCAGCCTTAGCATTCCAAAATACGACCAGATATCTTTGGGATTCAACCCTGAAGGAGCGCCACGCGTCCCCATCCCTGGGGTTCGTTTACTGCTCTTGCCCTTGTTGAACACTTTTTATTTTATCTTTAACCTATTCGTTGGTCTGTATTTCTTCAGGCGGGAGGAAAGCCAACCGCTGGCATATCTCCTATGGATCACTAGTGCGCTTGTCGCCTGCCTCTTTTTGGTTGCGGTATATTTCATCCTAAGAGCCCAGTGAGCGCTGAAGCGGTTCATCGAAAAAAAATTAAGACCAGAAGTTACCCAATTGGGAAGGCATGGGATCCGCTCACCCTTACCCTTGAACTGCTTAAGTCCTAAAGACATTGAATTGAACAGTTTATCCACAAATAATACCCATTTATCCACAGGAATCAAGCAGTTATCCACAATTACTCCAAAATATTATTCCAGAGAAGGTATTAATCGGATAATAAATATCGCATGCAATTTGTAGTAGGTTTTATTTTTGGCATAACGATCGCCATTTTAGCTTGGCGGGTAGGCTCATTGAACACCAGCGGGACGTTGGCTGCTGCGCTGACTGGTGGGCTGATCTTTGGCCTGGGAGGTCTCCCGTGGGCTGCTTTACTGTTGACGTTCTTCATCACCTCCAGCGGCTTGTCACGCTCATTTCGAAACCAGAAACACCTCGTCAGCGAGAAGTTTTCAAAAGGCAGCCAACGTGATTGGGGGCAGGTGTTGGCCAACGGCGGGTTGGGAACCGCTTTGGTGATTCTGACAGCGTTAGGGTTGAGTGAGAGCGGATTTGAAGGCTGGTCTTGGATCGCATACATTGGGGCAATGGCTGCTGTCAACGCCGACACCTGGGCGACTGAGTTAGGGGTTCTCAACCCAGCGCCGCCACGATTGATCACTACAGGAGAGAAGGTCGAGCCGGGAACTTCAGGAGCGGTCTCTCTTTACGGAACGCTGGCATCCCTAGCTGGATCAGTGTTAATTGGTCTGATAGCCGCCGCGTTCAACAGTTCTGATGCCACACTTGCAATTGTCACAGCAGCCATATTCGGTGGAGTGGTTGGTTCGCTGATTGATTCCTTGCTGGGGGCTAGCGTGCAAGCGATATACTACTGCCCAGCCTGCGATAAGATGACAGAACGTCATCCGCTGCATACCTGTGGGACAGATACTATCCATACGCGAGGCTGGCGCTGGCTGAACAACGACGTGGTCAATTTCTTGGCGTCCCTAATCGGCGCGGGGCTCGCTTTGGGGGTGTGGTATCTGATCAACGGTTAGAAGAAGAGAACAAATTGGGGGATTGAGCACAGTACTCAACCTTACGTTCCTTACATAAACGTAAAGTCTTAGACCCCGGATTATTGTTACAATGCAAAATGGATCGCATGAATTTCTATCTGCCTTATTTTGATAGATTTCGGGATAACTAAGCAGAGGCGTACCATGAATACAGCGCTTCCCACGGGAGCGCTATTCGATTTGTAACATATATTCGCCAGAAAGCAGGAGGAAGTTATGCAAATAACAGCTCCAAGACCACGACACTGGGAAAGAACAGTTTATATCATCGCGGCGATAATCAGCAGCTTGCTCTTACTTGTATTGTTCTTCTCCCTGATGAGGGTAAACACCCAGCGTGTACATGCCGCCCCGATTGATCCTCCAGAGGGTTATCCGAAATTTAACACCTCGACAAAAACGGTCACCCCAACCTTGGCGGAGACCGGTGGGGTGACGTTGACTTACTGGGTAGAAATTCACAACACCGGAGCCTATCAGGGTGTCGGCACCATAATGCGAGACGCTATCCCGGAGAGCACAACTTACAACGACGATGCCCAGGCAAGTGAGGTGGGAGATTTCACCTTCGCGGACAACGTGCTGACATGGGTGGGTGATGTCGGATTTGATTCGACGGTTGTGATCAGCTTTAGCGTCACCACTGCGCCCGATCTAATCGGTAAGGTGCTCAACACCGCAGTCATCAGCCAGGCGATGATCTCAGAGCCTGTCTCCGTGACAGCCGAGACCACCATCACTGATCAGCCGATCTTCTCTCTAACAAAGACCTCAACACCCCTTAAACCCGGGCCGAACAAACCGCTACATTATGACCTGGCCTTGACCAACTACGGCCAATCGGCGGTTAATACGCTAATCACGGTTACCGATCGCATTCCAGATAACACGAATTCACCGCAAGTGGGTCAGGGAGGCTCTTTCGACGGCAGTGAAGTATCGTGGACGCAACCAGTCACTTTAGAACTTGGGGAAACCACCCACTTTACCTTCAGTGTGATGGTGGATAACGTCCCCAGCGGGACGATTTTGACCAACGACCAATACCAGGTCGACGCTGGGGAGTTTGGTATCTTCGCTGGTGAAGTTCACACCACTACGGTGATAGACCCGATTTTATCTCTCAGCAAAAATGTCTACCCCGACCCACCTGGGTCTAACCGCGAGATGACTTACACGCTGCGGGTCTTCAACCAAGGTTCGCAAGCGACCGATCTTGAGGTTACCGACGGTTTACCTGAAAATGTGGACTACCGACGCGGCGGCACTTTAGAAGGAGACGTTGTCTCCTGGACCATCCCGGAGCTTGATACTGGCGAATCCGCCCTGGTGAGCTACACAGTATTCGTTGACGATGTGATCGACCTTAACCTGGTCAACGACGATTACGAAGTATGCAGCGCGGAGGGGGTGTGCGCACCTGGCGAAGTGATCACATCATTGGTCCACGGTCCCAGTTTTAAGATCGATGTGAGCCTCGATCCAATCGCCAAGAAGCCAGGAGGGGGCGGTGGTCCGGTCACTCCGACCTTGGTGGTCGAGAATCTGGGCCCTGGCAGTGCCTTATTGGCAGACGCGAAGATACTGTTCGAACGCATCAGCGTCAGCGCTCTGGATTTGTACGCCTATGATGACTACGGAAATACGACCCCCTTTACGGATGTCCTTGACTGTGGGGATAAATGCATTTATTTCCTATGGAACGACAACTTGGGCGCCGGAGAGACGATTACCTTCACCACCGATGTGGGTCAGAGCACCATTGGGGGTGAGGAAGAAACAAACTATACCGCCACGCTGGTGATCTCTGACACGCTCATCAACGGAGCTACCGAACCATTCACCAGCACAGCCAGCGGTAGGATCACCCATTTCGCAAACCTAGAGGTTTACAAATCCGCGCCAGCGGTCATCGGCCGCGGCCAATTGATGACCTACACGCTTAACGTCTGGAACAGCGGGTTGAGCACGGATGTACCCCCCTACCCGATTCTCTCCGATACGATACCCACTTCCGTGACCTTGGTGAGTGTCAGCGATGATGGTGCCAGCCAAGAAGTTGGCGATGCGACTGTCGTATCCTGGACGTTGCCAGCCTTGAGCACTGGGGAGCGTCTAGGGCGAGCTTTCTCGGTGCGCGTGGAAGACGATTTGGTCAGCGGCACGAAACTCGTCAACGATGAATACGGAGTCACCTGGTTAGATGTTTACTCGGACACGTCCGAATTCACTTTCAATCGCGGCGATCCTGTGACAACCACCGTCAAGGAGGTCGGCCTGATCGACTCTTACAAAGAAGTCGAACCGAGGCTAGCGTTGCCAGGAACAGATATCATGCTTACCTACACGCTTCATGCGGTAAATTCCAGCCCGGTGTCCCTACAAGATGTGCATGTGTACGATACTTTGCCGTGGCAGCACAGCACCTACCAACGCGATGCTTTGGCAAGCGCGGGAGCAGTGGTCAGCGACATCGTCAGCGTCGAGTGGGAAGGCGATTTGGATGCCTATTCCTCGGTGACGATGACCCTCAGCGTATTGGTGGACGCCTTCTATGAAGGACCGCTCACCAACACCACCGTAATCGACCATCCAAGCTTGATAGAACCGGTTGTGGTGGATGCCGTGGCTTATATCACCGATGACCCAGTGCTGCATATCTGGAAAAAAGCTTCCCCAGATCCGGTAAAACGGGGTGAGGAACTACTCTACACGCTGAATGTGGAGAATCTCGGGCAGCAAGCCACAGGCTTGGTAATCACAGACACAATTCCCGATAACACAACCTTTGTACAAGGGAGCGCGTCATCAGGCGGGACATTCCAAAACAACCAAATCCGCTGGGAGCCTTCCGTGTTGGATGCATTAGAGAAGCAAACCTTCAGCTTCCGGGTCAGCGCGGATTCGGGTCCAGAGATTATCAACCAGTACTATGGTGTGAAATCAGCTGGAGGCTTCGTGGCAATAGGGGAACCGGTGGTCACCAAGGTAAGCGGCGGTGGTATGATCTATCTGCCGTTGATCGCTCGCTAACCTCTAACATATTTTTTCAAAGGGATTCGTATCGATTGAAACGAATCCCTTTGTTTTTTTAACCTCATTCCCTTTGTTATAATCAACACAAGGTAAACAATCTTATTAGACAAATATTGCAAACACCCTTGAAGTGCTTGACTCTTCGCCAGGATAGATACCATCTTATCCAACTTGGCTTCTTTAGCCAATCCTTACTACTATGATCCCTATCTCTCTCTCCATTTCAGGTTTTCTTTCTTATCGTGATCCCGTGGAGATCGATTTCACCAGCTTCGATCTAGCTTGCATCGCCGGAGCAAATGGCGCAGGCAAATCATCGATTTTGGACGCCATCACCTGGGCACTCTTCGGTCAAGCCCGCAAACGCGATGAATCCCTGATCAACAACCAATCTGATAGCGCGGAGGTCGATCTGGTCTTCCGATACGAGGGCAATGTGTACCGCGTCCAACGTACTAACCCGCGCGGCAAGACCAGTATGCTGGAGTTCTACATCCTGCAATCGAGAAACGCTGAAATCAGGGGTGTGAAGGATGACACCAAACTAGCATCAAGCCTAACTTCAACCGCACTCCCTGATGTGATTACCTGGAAACCGCTCACAGAGAGAACCCTGCGCGACACTCAAAATCGAATCGAAGAAACATTGCGCCTGGATTATGAAACTTTCATCAACGCAGCCTTCTTCCTGCAAGGCAAAGCTGACCAGTTCACCCAACAACGCCCAGGTGATCGCAAGCGTATCCTCTCCAGCATCTTGGGATTGGAAATCTGGGAAACCTACCGTCGTCGCACATCCGAAAGGCGAAGGACCCTAGAAGGCGAAATCGCCATCATGGACGGCCGTCTATCTGAAATCAACGCTGAACTGGCTGAAGAGAAGACCCGAAAGACCCGTTTGAAGGAATTGCAAAAAGAACTCGAGCGCTTATCTAAAGCTAGAGCAGCACAAGAAAACAACTTAGAGAACATCAAAAAAATCGTTGCCAGCTTGGAGGAAAAACAAAAATGGGTAAACACCCTGGCACGCGGGCTGGAAGCGAGCAAGCGCAGATTGGAGGAACTCAAATCTCAGCTCGCCGATCGCCAAGAAGAGAGGCAGGCACACGCTGAAACCCTAGCCAAAGCACCTGAAATCGAAGCGGCTTACGCTGCATGGCAGAAGGCACGCACCGATCTTGAACGCTGGGAAGCCATCGCGGCCGAATTCCGTCAACACGAGAAACGCCGTCAAGTCCCCCTAACAGAGATCGAAACTGAACGCGCTCGGTTGGAGCAAGAACTGGAAAACTTGGAGGCACAAAAAACCAAAGTTGAAGAACAACTAGCCGACTTACCAAGCTTGAAGGAGGAACTAAAAACCATACAAGAGGTGCTTGCTAATACGCAGGAGCAAATCAAACAAAGAACTAACCTGGAGGCTGAATTACAGAATGCTTTGAAAGACCAAGCTGAGGCGCGCGCTGAAAATCCTCGCTTAAAAGCTGAGATGGACGAACTTAAAAACCGCATCGACCAACTTAGTTTGGTCGATCGTAAGGAGCAGCGAGAACAAATCGCCGTCTGCCCCACCTGCGGACAACCCTTGAGCCCAGAGGAGCGGGAAGCTCTGGTCGCTGGACTTACCGCTCGTGGCAAAGATATGGGGGACAAGTATCGCGCAAACCGCAAATTATTAACAGTAGCGGATGAAATGGTCGCCAACCTCGAGACCCAAATTAGCGACCTCGCTCACCTAGACGAGGAACACCGGGAGCAGATTCGCACAGCTGACCAAGTGCTCTCAAAAATCAACCAAATCGAAATCCAAAAAAATGATTGGGAAGAAAAGGGGGAACCACGATTGTTGGAGATTTCTCACTCCTTGGAGGAGCTAACATTCGCTCGTGACGCTCGCGACCGTCTGCAGGAAATCGACAGCGAGTTGAAAGCTATCGGCTACGATGCAGCAGCTCACGACGAGACGCGCCGTCTTGAGGCGGAGGGTAGAAAGATTGACGCAGATACGAGAGCGCTGGAAAAAGCTAAGGCTGCTCTCCAGCCATTGGAGAGAGAGATCGATGGATACCAAAAACAAATCGCTAAACTCGAAAAAGAAATCGTTGACCAAGAAGAGGAGCACGATACAGCAGCCGCTGACTTAGAGCAGGCAGAAAGCCAGACACCAGATCTACAACAAGCCCAGCGGGATCTGCTAGACCTGCAAGAGGAGGAAAATCGCTTGCGTCTCGAAGTCGGGGCGGCTCAGCAGAAAGTCGAAGTACTGGACGACCTAAAAAACCGCCGGAAGGACATCGAAGATAAGCGCCAGAATCTTGCTCTGAAAGTGGGTCAACACAAACAGCTAGAACGCGCTTTCAGCAAAGATGGTGTGCCCGCCCTGCTCATCGAACAAGCTCTGCCCCAAATCGAAACCAAAGCCAATGAAATCCTGGACCGACTGAGTGCAGGAACAATGTCAGTACGATTCCTAACACAACGAGAACTGAAGACCAGTGACGATTTACGGGAAACCTTGGATATTCAGATCAGTGATAACGCGGGGATACGCGATTACGAGATGTACAGCGGTGGTGAAGCTTTCCGCGTCAACTTTGCCATTCGCTTAGCGCTTTCGGAAGTGCTGGCGCAGCGTGCGGGTGCGCGGTTGCAAACCCTGGTTATTGACGAGGGCTTCGGCAGCCAGGACGCAATCGGCCGACAACGGCTGATCGAAGCCATCAACCTGGTGCGTCCAGATTTTGCGAAAATCCTGGTGATCACCCACATTGAAGAACTCAAAGAAGTTTTCCCTAGGCGAATCGAGGTGGAGAAAACTGCGAGGGGAAGTGCTGTGAGGATCGTTTAAGACATTACACGCAGGCATGTTCGCTCTTTCCATGTGCGAGGTATATTGGTATGATTTGTCGATGCGAATGAGTGATGGTATCGCAATGCCTTTTTAAATCAGCATTCCAAACCGAGAGAGCTTATTAAGGTTGCTTACGCATAAATTTTGATCATCCACATTTCAACGAACAGGATGCTTTCATGAAATTACTTACCTCCCAACAACAAACTCTGCTCAAGGACGAACGCCAGATGCTGAACGACCTGCGCGTCGCACTGGTACGTTTTGGAGCCACCCAGGAAGATCAAGATACGCTGGAGGATTCTATCCGTCAGCTCGATGAATTCTTCCTGTTAGTCGTGGTCGGGGAGTTCAACGCCGGTAAAAGCGCATTTATCAACGCCCTTCTGGGTCAGCCAATCCTGCGGGTTGGTGTGACTCCTACAACCACCCAGATCAACATTCTCAAATTTGGGCAAAATGAAGAACGCAACGTGGAGAACGAACACCTGCACACATTAACCGCCCCGGTGGAATTACTCACCAACCTGAGCATCGTGGACACGCCAGGTACCAACGCTGTGATCCGCAAGCACGAAGAGATCACCACCCAATTCGTGCCGCGAGCCGACCTGGTGCTTTTCGTCACCTCCGCTGACCGCCCATTCTCGGAGAGCGAACGCCTTTTTATGGAGCGAATTCGCGATTGGGGTAAGAAGGTGCTCATGGTGATCAACAAAGTGGATATCTTGGAAACAGAGGCTGAGGTCACGGAGATCGAGACCTTCGTCGCGGACAACGCCCGCAAACTACTCGGAATCACACCTGAGATATTCCCGGTCAGCGCCCGGCTAGCATTGAACGCCAAACAAGGCGAACCTCAACATTGGGAGGAGAGCCGCTTTGAACCATTAGAGGATTACATTCGTGCTACATTGGACGAAGAGGAACGCCTGCGCCTCAAGTTTCAAAACCCCTTAGGAGTTGGAGATCACTTGGTCGAGCGTTACTTGGAAGTGGTGCACGGAAGGTTGGAAGTGCTGCAAGCGGATTTCTCCACCCTGGAGGATGTTGAGCGCCAATTAGCGGTCTACGAAGAAGACATGCGGCGTGATTTCGAGTTTCGCATCTCCGACGTGGAAAACATCCTGTACGAGATGGAAGGGCGCGGCCAGGAATACTTCGATGAAACCATCCGCCTTGCTCGAGTCATGGACCTGATAAAGAAAGAGCGTATCCAGCGCGAGTTCGAACAGAAGGTGGTGGCCGACGTGCCCCAACGCATCGAGAGCAAAGTTGCAGAGATGATCGATTGGCTGGTGGAATCTGACCTGCGACAGTGGCAAGCTGTCACCGAACACTTAGCAGAGCGCCGTCAAAAACACAAAGACCGCATCGTAGGAGACACAGGGGTAGGTACGTTCCACTACGACCGCGAGCGATTGATTGATGGGGTCGGGCGGGAGGCAAAACGAGTGGTGGATACCTACGATAAAGCACGGGAAGCACACAACATCGCCGCGGGGGTGCAAAACGCCGTAGCTGCTGCTGCGGTGCTTGAAATCGGAGCCGTGGGCTTGGGAGTACTGATCACCGCGATCGCCACCACCGTCGCCATGGATGTAACCGGCATTCTGATGGCCAGCTTCCTAGCATTGTTGGGATTTTTCGTAATTCCAGCACGCCGCCGCCAGGCAAAGAAAGAAATGCACAATAAGATCACCGAGATGAAGGATAAGCTTATGGGTGCGCTGAGAGCACAATTCCAGCGAGAGATCGAACGCAGTCTCGAGCATATTAGTGATGCGATCGCACCGTATACCCGCTTCGTACGCGCCGAACGAGAAAAACTAGAAGAAGCTCAATCGGAATTAGAGCGCTTCAAAGTCGAAATCGAGCGCTTACGATCAAAGATCTAAACCTGAAGGATATCCACCAGCGATCTTGAAGAAATTTAATCAATTCCAAAACGCCGAAACCGCATTCGTTAGCGATGCATCTCCCTGGAACGAAGCGATTCCATCACTTAGGTGATTATTTGGGATAGCAGCAGTAACCTAGTATGAGTGAAGACAATACCGATGAACGCAAGGTCGTGCTAGAGACCCAGGCGTTAGTCAAGAAGTATCAAATGGGCGAGGTCTCCGTAACCGCCCTGGACAGCGTGGATTTCCAGGTCAGGAGGGGAGAGTTCGTGGCTGTTATGGGACCATCCGGTTCCGGTAAGTCAACTCTCCTGCACTTGATGGGGGGACTGGATACCCCAACGATGGGAGAAATTGTCTTGGGTGGACAGCCCCTTTCCCATCTAAAAGACGATCAGATCACCCGCTTCCGGCGCCGAAAGATTGGTTTCATCTTTCAATTCTACAATCTGATCCCCACCCTCTCCGCAATGGAGAATGTGGCTCTCCCCCTTTTGATCGATGGGCAAAACCTGCGCAGACACGACAAAAGGATCAGTGAACTGCTCTCTCTGGTGGGACTCAGTGATCGCGCCAGCCATAAACCCGACCAGCTCTCGGGGGGCCAACAGCAGCGCGTGGCGATTGCGCGAGCATTTGTCAACCAGCCAGAGATTGTGCTGGCTGACGAGCCCACAGGGAATTTGGATTCACGGTCAGGTACGGCCATCCTGGAGCTGCTGCGCAAAACCTGCCGCAATCTGGAGGCTACCATTATCATGGTCACCCATGACCCACGCGCCGCCTCCTACGCTGACCGTATCATCTTCCTGCAAGATGGCAAGATCGTCCATCAACTTATTAACAACCATGATGGTATTTCCGTCGAGGCAATCATGGAGATCACAGCGGAGTTAGAGCTATAGTGCTATGCTATCTTGGTTTCCTTCTCTCTCAGCGCTATTCTTAGCTCAGCGAAATATGCGCACCCGCTTGGGGCGCACCGGTCTGACGCTATTGGGAATCATCTTAGGGGTGGCGGTGGTGTTGGCGATCCAGATCACCAATCAGAGCACATTGGCATCCATCAACCGCGTTTTTGATCGGGCTGCCGGTAAGGCTACCCTGATGGTCATTCCAGTAACCGGTGGTGGAGAGGTGTTGGACGAGACGATCCTTCCCCGAATCGAAGGTATGGACCAAGTTCAAGTCGCGGCACCCTCAGTGCGGGAAAATTCCATCCTAACGGCTGAGGCTGAATCATGGCAAATTGACCTGTCTGTAACGGGCACTTCCGCCGTTGGCAATCTGTTGAACATTTACGGAGTCATATTCCCGCTGGACAGTGAGGTTCGGGTTTACGAACTAGCTGAAGGGAGATTACCCGAGGCAGAAGCTTACGAGACGATGATCCCCACCGAGTATGCCAAAGAAAAAGGGTTGGACATTGGTGACGATCTTGTTTTCCTGATCCCTGGTGGGATTGAACGCTTAAAAATTACCGGCACCCTTACAGAAGAGGGGGTTGGGTTGATCAATGACGGTGTGGTGGCCTTCGCTCCTTTGCGGGTGATTCAGGATATTTTCGATCGCGGTGGCGAATTGGACGAGATTGCCATCCGCACCGAAGCCGGTCTGGACGCCGCCCCTCAAGCTTTTGAATCTTTTAAAAACAAGGTTGAGGATCGTGTAGGAAGCGAGGGGAGGGTGATCTATCCAGCAGCGCGCGGCCAACTAGTAACCCGTATGCTGGCTACTTACCAGCAGGGTCTATCTTTCTTCTCCATGATCGCCATCTTCGTGGGTGCCTTCTTAATCTATAACACATTCTCCATGACGATTGTTGAGCGAACCCGTGAAATCGGCATGTTACGTGCTATTGGCATGAGCCGCCGAAAAGTGCTGCGCATGGTGTTGGTCGAAGCAGGAATCCTCTCCTTAATCGGGTCAGCTTTGGGTCTAGGAGCTGGCGTGCTGTTGGCACGCGTCCTGATGGTGTTGATGGATGCAATCATCACTACAGGTGAGAACCTTTTCACCGTCAGCTGGGAGGGGATTGTGCAAAGTTTGGGTGTAGGAATCGGCGTGACATTAGGCGCTGCACTGCTGCCAGCCTACCAAGCCGCGAATACCTCTCCCATGGGCGCCTTGCGTGTCCAAGTGCGAGCGGGAGAGCGCGTGCGCCCCACAATTTGGATCAGTGGCTTGATGCTGGTCTTCGTGGCATGGGCGATGATGTACGAAGTTGAGTGGCGTCCCAGCGTGCGCTTTGCCACCGGCAGCACAGCGATACTCCTAATGATGTTGGGAGCCACTTTGACTGTGCCACTAATCGTCAATTTGCTCGAACGCAGCACCCGCCCCCTAGCAAAGATCATCTATGGCAACGAAGGAATGATCGGGTCGGCAAACGTGCGCCGCTCCATCGGGCGCACGACACTGACCGTAGCTTCGTTGATGGTGGCACTGGCGATGATCATTGGTGTTGGCTCCCTGGCGCACTCCTTTGAGATTGACATGTCAGCTTGGATCGAGACCGCCTTGGGTGGGGATCTCTACGTGCGCTCGCCTCTGGTGATGCGAGAGTCATTCGCAAGACAACTCGAGAACATTCCCGGAGTGGAGGCAGTCACCCCAGCCCGCTACCTACGTGTGCGCGTAGCTCCCGAATCCATGCCGCGCGATTTACAAGAGGACGATACCTTAATTTATATGGCAATCGACCCGGATACATACCGGGACGTGGCACAGATGGAGTTCACCACAGGGCAAGGGGAACCAGAAAAAAACTGGGCACGATTGGCAAACGGCAACGCGATTTTCATTTCCACAGTGGTTGCTGATCGATTCAACCTCGAACAAAACGACAAGTTAACACTTATGACCCACCGCGGAGGACATGAATTCACAGTAGCAGGCGTAATGGTTGACTTCACCGGACAGGGTTATACCATCACCGGGAGCTACAACGACATGAAACGTTGGTTCTCAGAATCCGGCTCTGACCGTTTCACGATCAAAATCAATTCAAATTATCCCACCGCAAATGTGGCTGGGAAAATCGAAACGCGCTACCAAAGCCGCCGTAACATCAGCGTTCAAACGAACGAAGCTTTTCAGGAAAGTATCACCGTTTTGATGGACCAGGCTTTCAACCTCTTCGACGTGCTTAATTTAATCGGGGTGATTATTGGCGCTTTAGGTGTGACCAATACCCTGACGATGAATGTGATCGAACGCCGGCGGGAGATAGGTGGGCTGCGTTCTCTAGGCATGACTCGAAGCCAGGTGTTGCAGATGGTATTGGCAGAGGCTCTAGCACTGGGGACCATGGGTGGCGTTTACGGATTAGGATTCGGGTATGTTATTGCCCAAATATTGGTTATGGGCATGAATATGTTAAATGGCTACGAACTTGAGTTCATATTCACCACGCAACCTTTCCTGATAGGAGCCGTGATCGCTTTGGTCGTCGCCCAAGGGGCCGCATTGCTGCCAGCGCGACGTGCTGCCAGAGTCAACATTGTTGAAGCAATAAAACACGAGTGAGCGAATTCAAAATGTCAAAACTGCGCATCCCTCTCGGAATTATTATCGTCATCGCTCTCTCTGCGCTGGGATATTGGGCTTACTTGAATTATCTGGCTCCAATACCACCTACACCTACCCCTGGAAGCGATTTCGTTGAAGAAGACTCCACACCAACCCTGATCTCTGCGGAAGGGCGTGTGGTCCCGGTTCGCTATACGAACTTAAGTCTAAACACTCCCGGGAGGGTCGAGACGGTCTTAATCGAAAAAGGT
>JASFVL010000319.1:0-5065 GCA_050049875.1 Anaerolineales bacterium | reverse complement strand
ATTACAGTGGTTAAAAAAAATTAAACGAGCACCTTGGCAAAGTGCCCGTTGGATTTCCTGCTTGGAAGTTGATGGGAACCGATGGAACTCATGGCTGCACACAACGCCCATAATGGGCTAAAACAAACTTACCTTAACTGATGTACATCCAACCGTCAAGTGACGAATGCCATATCTCCAATGTGATGGAGATGGGTAGAATCTGAATCTCTCAGATCTGTGAAAGTCAACCCCCATAAAAGATGTTTTCACCTAAATCCTTGACCCACAAAGTCGTATCGTCCGGCCGACCTTCGATCGTCCGGTTGAGACCTGCGTTGACCACCTCGCCTACAAAGACAGAATGGTCGCCGATTTCCACGCTCTCACGTAATTCGCATTCGATAAATGCGGGCACATTCTCCAAAATCGGGGCTCCCGATTCGCCGGAGTGAAAAGGTTGTCCATTGATCGTCTGCCCCTCACGCACTGTGGGTTTGAAGAAAGCGAAAGCCAATTCACCTTGACCTTTAGCGAGCACATTCAAGGCGAAGGTATCAGTCTCCTTGATTAATTGGTGTATAAGTGAATCTTGCTTCACCCCCAACACGATGAGGGTTGGATTGAAGGAGGTTTGCGTGACCCAGCTAATCCCAGCAGCTGCGACCAGACCTTGCTCATTCTCAGCGGTCAAAACGTACAAACCATAGGGGATCATGCGGAGTGCAGTTTTTTTGGCGTCCTGGTCCATGAAGTACTCCTATCTATTTATTCTCGCGTAGATGGAATTCATTTGGTGTAAACAAACATTTTTGATCTTGCCGGAAATTATCGTTCTTTCAAAGCGATCAACTGGCGTTCCAATACGCGCTGCACAACCTGCGGATCAGCCTTGCCTCTGGTAACCCGCATTACCTGACCAAAAAACCACTGGGAGAGCGCCTCTTTACCGGCAAGATATTGCGCCACCTGCTCTGGGTTCTCCTCCAGGACATCCTCCACCAGCACGGCGATTTGTGCCGAGTCGGAGATCTGCCGCAGCCCACGAGCCTCAACAATGGATTCGGCATCCTGACCGGTTTCAAACATCTCAGCCAGCACGGTTTTGGCGGTGTTGTTATTGATCTCACCGCGCACCACCATATGAATCAACCCTCCTAAGGTGGAAGGGGTGACTTTGAGCGCTTCAATCCCCACTCCTGCTTGGTTCATCAGACCGAATAACTCACCGATCACCCAGTTGGAAGCGACCTTGGGCGTCACTTCAGTCACCGCAGCCAAAACAGCTTCGAAATAATCAGCTACAGCACCGTCCGTTACCAACAGATCGGCTTCATACTCGGTCAGGCCATATTGTTCTTGGAAACGTTGAAATTTTGCATCAGGCAGCTCCGGGAGCGAAGCGCGAACATCAGCGATCCAGTCTTCACTCAACACGAGCGGGGGTAGATCCGGTTCAGGGAAATAGCGGTAGTCGTCCTCTTGTTCCTTGGTGCGCTGAGGGTAGGTAACCTCCTGGACCTCATCCCACCCGACTGTCTGTTGAATTACCGGCTCTCCCCGGCGAAGCAGATCAACCTGGCGCTGAATCTCGTACTCCAGGGCGCGCTCCAATGCCCTGAAACTGTTGAGGTTCTTGATTTCGGTCCTAGTGCCGAAAGTTGAGCTTCCTACAGGTCTCAGGGAGATGTTGGGCTCAACGCGCATGACTCCTTTCTGCATATCCCCAGAATTCACTTTCAAGTAACGTAGCAGGGTTCGTAGCGCAGTGGCATAAGCGCGCGCCTCCTCCGGGGAGCGCAAGTCGGGCTCTGAGACGATCTCGAGCAACGGCACACCGGCACGATTGAGGTCCACCAAAGAATAATGATCGCCATTTCGTTTGATGTGGATCAGCTTACCGGTATCTTCCTCGATATGGACACGCCGGACGCGAATCTCTCGCTGACCCTCTGAAGTTCGAATCAATAAGCGCCCGTACCTCGCTAGGGGCTGCTCGTATTGAGAAATCTGGTAGCCTTTAGGGAGGTCGGGGTAAAAATAATTCTTGCGAGCGAAGATGCTGGTCGTCGCGATCTCACAGTTCAGGGCGAGCGCAACCCGCAAAGCGTACTCGACCGCCTTTTGGTTAATCACAGGTAGAACCCCCGGCATGCCAGAACACACCTGGCAAACTGCCACGTTGGGTTCAGTTTGGGTGGGATCCACAACCCGGCAAGAGCAAAACATCTTCGAACGCGTTTCCAACTCGGCGTGGATTTCCAGTCCGATGACAGTCTCAAACTGCATAATAATCCAGGGAATCCCCTATGCTAAACGCCTTTTGCCCGATTGGGAAATCGACAATACTCTTAACCATGTCTCTGCACGAAGCGCATTAAACGTTCCAATGCCTCTTCGATCTTCTCATAAGCCGTGGCGTAAGAGCAACGCACGAAGCCCGCGCCTCCAGCTCCAAAGGCTGATCCAGGGACCACGGCGACGCGTTCTTCATCGAGCAATTTCGTGGCGAAAGTCTCATCGTCCATACCAGTGAGGGCGATGCTGGGGAAGGCGTAAAAGGCGCCGTGCGGTTCGAAGGTGGGTAAACCCAGCTCATTGAGACCATCCACGATCAGACGGCGGCGGCGGTCATATTCAGCGACCATTTCCTCGACATGCTTCTCTGCGTTCTTGAGAGCCGCGAGGGCTGCCATTTGGGCGGTGGTGGGTGCTGACATGATGGTGTACTGGTGAATGCGCAACAGCCCTTGCAGCAATCCCGCCGGGGCTGCTGCGTAACCCACTCGCCAACCGGTCATGGCGTAGTCTTTAGAGAAACCGGATAAGGTGATCGTGCGAGCCTTCATCCCGGGCAAAGAAGCAAAATTAATATGCTCTGTACCGTAAACCAGGCGGTCGTAAATCTCGTCAGAGATAACCACCAAGTCATTCTCCTCGGCGATGCGGGCGACCTCCAGGAGTACCTCCCGGGAGGCTACTGCACCGGTGGGGTTGTTGGGATAAGCGATCAAAATGGCTTTCGTACGCGGGGTGATGGAGGCCTCCAAGGCTTCGGGACGAAGTTGGAAATTTTCATCGACCCGGCTGGGCAATTCAACCGGTACGCCTCCTGCAAGGATTGTCTCCGCTTGGTAGGAGACGAAACAAGGCGTTGGGATGATAACTTCGTCTCCAGGCTCCAGAACAGCGTTCATCGCCAGGTATAGGGCTTCTGAGACCCCGACAGTAACGACTATTTCTGTGTCCGGATCGTAACTCACCCCATATAAGTCCTCCAGATGTTCAGACAATGCCAGACGCAGTTCAAGGATTCCAGCATTGGAGGTGTAATGGGTCTCACCGGCTTCAAGCGAATGAATACCCGCCTGCAGGATGGGCTCTGGGGTAACAAAATCCGGCTCACCTATCCCCAGGGAAATGACATCATCCATGGTAGCGACGATATCAAAGAACTTACGAATACCTGAGGGTTTTAGACTAGCAACGTGTTTTGCAAGATAACGACTGCTCACCTTAGTTCCTTTCCGACTGGCAAAGAATTGTCCCCAAAAAAAGGGGAAATCCTAAGTTTGATGGATGCGCCATTCATCGTAAAGTTCCCCGTAGAATAACTCAAAAACCTGGTCGTCCTTGGTACGAACGCGAAAACGTTTGCCGCCCGGAATGCGCCAACGGCTGAGAATCTGCTCAATTTCCAAGCGCTCCCCTCTCCAATATATAGCCGTAGGTCTCTCAGCGTACTCGTGTCCTGAGTGACATTCAACGATTTCGTTCATACATCCACATCTCAAAACTTTTCGCGGCGATCGCCGCGTTGACAATGTATGCACTCAAACATTGTCAGAAGGATTATGGTTGGTTTGGGGTATGGGCGGCTACACCGCCCATACCCCAAGCCACCATCTCCTCTCTGTCTATCTGACATGCTACGCACACACATATTCATAACTGTACCGTCGAATCGTCACCGACGATCATGCTGTTGGCATACCCTTTCAGCTGCGCGTTCTGACCGATGAGAGATTTCTCCAAGATAACATCAGATAACTGAGAACCCTCTTCCAAGATAGAATTTTTCAGCACGCAAAAGGTAACGCTGCAATCCGCCCCGATGGAGACATATGGTCCCAGGATAGACGTCTCAACCTTCGCGCTGGGGTGAATAAAAACGGGGGGGATAACGGTAATTCCAGGACGTTGGGCAGCCTGCTGGGAATTATCGCGACCATGATCCAGCAGATAACGGTTCGTCTCCATAACCGCTTCAGGGGTGCCGGCATCCAACCAAATATCCACGTTCTGGGTGCGCATCTTTAAACCGCGCTCCAGCATGATATTGACCGCATCCGCCAGGAAGTACTCGCCTTTCAACTGGACGTCTCTATCCATCTGCTCTTCGATGGCGCTAATCAAATCTTCGGAGCGTTTGAAATAATAGAAACCCACCACGGCAAGATTATCATGCATTTCCTTGGGTTTCTCAATCAATCGGGTTACCCAATCCCCCTCTCCAACTTTGGCAATACCAAATCTGCGCGGATCGGGGACCGGCTTCACCCACGCCACGGCATCCGCCTCTTCATCTGCTAAAAAGGAAAGCTCTGTATGGATAAGTGTGTCAGCGAAGACCATCAACATCGGTCCCTGAAGGTGTTCTCTGGCGAGATGGATGGCGTGAGACTGCCCCAACATCTCATCCTGAACCATGTAATTGACATTAAATTGTGGATATTGTTCCCGCATATAGGCTTCAACCTTCTCCCCCAAATAGCCTACAATAAAAATATATTCTACGTCGAAAGAATCCGGAAGGGTTGAGAACGTATCCAAGACGTGAGCGAGCACGCTCTTACCTGCTAAGCTGACCAATTGTTTGGGTCTACTCCAGGTCTGAGGCCGCAGACGGGTACCGTAACCTGCCATGGGAACAACGATTTTCAATGTGTCGGTCATAGATTTCCCTTCTGGATTCGATTCTAATTTTGATGTAATGGATGTACACAGTTGAAGGTGAAGTGTGGGGAGATTGCAGGGTTTTTCGATTGGACTGGGGATATGCCCCCGCGCACATCAAATTGGCAAT
>JASFVL010000052.1:0-16288 GCA_050049875.1 Anaerolineales bacterium | reverse complement strand
CGTAGTCGGCGATCTTAAGCGCCTGGCGGATTTCCTGATCCACCAGGATGATGGTCAACCCATCGCGATCGCGCAGGTCCACCAGCATTTGGTAGACCTCCTCAGAGAGCATTTTGGCTAATCCAGCAGTGGGCTCGTCCACCAGAATCAGTTGGGGATCCGTCATCAGGGTGCGGGAGAGTTCCACCATGCGCTGCTGACCGCCGGAGAGCTCGCCAGCCGGTTGTTTGCGTTTCTCTTTGAGGATCGGGAAGCGCACGTAATTCTCCTCGATCTTGCGGTTTAGGCGATCTTTATCATTGCGGAAGGTCCAGCCGCCCAGCATGATGTTCTCCTCTACCGTCATCCAGCGGAAGATGCCGGTATGCTGGGGGATGTAGGAAATGCCCAGTTCGATCAATTTGTGGGTCGGAGTGCCGTCCACTCGCTTCCCGTCCATCCAGATTTCTCCATCATTTGGGGAAAGGAAGCCGTAAATCGCTTTTAATAAGGTGGACTTACCTACTCCGTTGGCGCCCAACACAGCGGTGATCTTATTGGTTGGGGCGGTCATATCCACGCCCTGGAGGATGTTCAAGTCTTTATAGTAGCCGACGTATAGGTCCTTTACCTCAAGCATCTTGCCCCTCCTCTCCATAAGTTTTGATCTCTTCCACTTCCTCTTCCTCCTCACCCAAATAAGCTTCGATCACCAATGGATCCACCCTGACCTCTTTCGGATCACCGTCGGCGATGACCTCGCCGAAGTGGAGCACAACTAAACGCTCGCTCAGGGTGAAGATTGAGTCCATGTCGTGGCTGATGATAATGATCGCTTTTCCATCCTCGCGAACTTTATAGATATATTCGTAAATCGTCTCTTGTAGTTTGGGATGTACGCCTGCAAAGGGTTCATCCAAGATCACGATATGAGGGTCAAGCATCAATAAGCGACCCAGTTCAAGTAGCTTTTGTTGCCCTCCTGAGAGACCTCTTCCATATTCACGCGCCAGGTGTTCCACCGTTAGGAACTCCAGGATTCCCCAAGCTTTCTGCTCCATCCTTTTGCGGTTTGCTCCAGGGTGCAGAGCCATGGCGGGAACCAACATATTCTCCATGACCGTCATACGCCGGAAGGCGCGCGTAACCTGGAAGGTGCGTCCTAGCCCATTTCGTGCAATTTGGTAAGGGGGCATTCCATCGATGCGCTCGCCTTTCAGCCACACTTCACCCCGGGTGGGTTTATAAATCCCATCGATGATATTGGTCAGGGTGGTCTTTCCCGCACCATTGGGGCCGATTAAACCGATCAATTCTGGTTCCTCGATCGCGAGGTTAACCCCGCTGAGTGCTTGCAGACCGCCAAAGTTTTTATAGACTTTCTTGACATCCAGTAAGCTCATGGATATTTCTCCATTGAATAAGATCTAGATATGAAATTCTGATTCTCAAAGTTGTTTTACGTCAATCAGATTTCGGTTTCTGAGGGGATCTCGCGTTTTGCCACAGTTTCTTTGCGACTCGGTTGAGTAATCAAACGGTTAATAATGGGATGAAAGAGTCCATTCTGGGCAAAGCGCAGTGTGACCATCAGCAGGATTCCGAAAGCAGCGTATCGCCAAGCTCCTAACTCTATTTGGTATCCGAAAATATTGATCTCTCGAAGTAGTTCCAAGCTAATGCGGCTAAAAAAGGCGCCTACAGCGGCTCCGGTCAAACTCTCCATACCACCGATGACCGCCATGGCGATAACTAGGGACATCTGCAAGATTTCCATTGTATTAGGTGTGACAATACTCACTTGATGGTAAAAGACTGCTCCTGCTAAGCCTACGATAAGACTTGTAATCACGAAGATCAAGACCTTGTATCGGACGACGTTCACTCCCATCGCTGCGGCCGCTTCCTGATCTTCCCGCATGGCGCGTACGAATAACCCGAAACGAGATGCTGAAAGTATTTGCATGAGGAGCATAGAGCCAATCATCAAGGCAAGCATTACGTAATACTCTTCGATGTTTGTGATATCTTCCCATAGTTTGCTGAGCTGTAATCCGTTGCTACCCTCAGTGAATTTAAATTCAGTGAGCAGTGCGATACGAAAAATTTCAGAGAAAGCAATGGTGAAGAGGGCTAGGTAGGCAGCTCTTAATCTCAAGCACAACAGCCCAATGATCAAGCCGACCAAACCAGCCAAAAGAGTTCCTGCTATGATGCCCTGTAGTGGTGTTGTGCCCAAGTCTCTCCCGAGCAGGCCCGCGCTGTAAGCTCCGATCCCGACAAATGCCATATGGGCAAAGGAAAACTGTCCCGCAATGCCAGCTAACAGAGCCCAACTGGAGGCAAGGATTGCATAGAAGAATGCTCCAGTCACTACACTGATTTGATATATGCGGAGATAGATGGGTGCTGTGCTCAATAGTAAGACCACAAGGATAGCAACGATCCATTGTATGTTGTCACGAATCTTCATTCTTCTCTCCCAAATAACCCCGTAGGTCGTATAAGCAACATCAGCGCGAAAATTATCAAACCGAAAGCAGTTTTGTACGCTGCACCTTTGCTGGGATCAGGTAAGCACCCAGCTCCGATGGCTTCTACCAAGCCAATGATGAGACCGCCAGCCAAAGCTCCAGGTATAGAGCCCAGTCCTCCTAATACGATGATTACATACGAGCGAGTTGAAGCTGTCATCCCAACCCATGGGACCCATGTGAATACAGGGATCAAGGCTGCTCCAGACATCCCTGCCAACATAGCTCCGATACCGAAAGCTAGCGTGTTCATTGTAAGCGGGTTGATGCCCACAACGGAGGCCGCTTGTTTGTCCATACTGGTAGCTTTAAGGGCTTTTCCGGTCCAGGTACGATTGATAAAGTAAAGCAGTAAACCGATCAATACGACTCCAACACCAGCCGATATCATCCGGTTGGGGATTAACGTTATTGAACCCAATTGAATGCTGCTGCTCTGTAGGAAGGCATCGGTTTTTTGAGAGAATGGGCCAACGATCGCCAAAGCGGTATATTGCAGGAAAAAGCCAAAACCAAACGTGACAAGAATAGCGTACTCACCCGTTCGCTCGATTTGACCTTGATGCATGGGTCTTAGCAGGGCGCGTTCGAATAAGAAACCAACTAGCATCGTGGCCAGTCCAGCTACAGGTACCCCGTATATGGGGTTTAGATTTGTTATTGCTTGGAGTAGATAATATGACACATAGCCCCCAACCATATAGAACTGACCATGGGCAAAGCTGATCACCCCCTGTACCGAGTAGATCAGCGTTAAACCTACTGCCATCAAAGCGTAGATGGTCCCGATCACCAACCCGTTAATCGCTTGGTTGCCAACATAGCTCCCATTCGTGACACAGAGATTCTCTGGTTGAGAAAAGGCGAATAAACCGTATAGTTCAATTGCCCCCAATATTCCAGTGCTTGCGGACCAATACCAACGTTCCAGGTCAGGTTTAAAATACCATAATGGTACCAAAAGGAAGGGGCCGAGTGTTAAACCGGATAACCCCCCTACGAGACCAGCCGATGAGAAGCTGAGTCCCTCCCGACGGTACACTCGGGGTAGAAACCAGGCACCCAGAATAGCCCAAATCGGACCAGCTAATACAAGCCATAAAATAAAGAAGTTCATATCATGACCTCCTCCTTAAAGTATTGGAAATGACACAACCCCTTATTGGTATAACGTATCCTTCCAAGGCGTGGTGTAAATTAGCTTAACGTACAACTAATTTACACCACGGATTGTTGGAACTACTCGAGCCTATTTATAAGAAAACTCTTCTGTATGCTCCTTTAGGGTTGTGTACCCGGAACGATATAGGTCGTGCCGTGAGTCTGGTATACGGGGGGCCAGATCACAGCTGCATCCTTCCAGTCCTGATTTGGCTCGAAGTATTGGATTAACAACACAGCCGGGTCAGGCCATTGATGCCACATGTATTCTGGCACACTGCCATCATCCGGTATGGGGTTGCTGCTTGTGTATTCGAAGTAGTAGCGACCCTGTGCCAAGTTGATGTCAGTCTCTTCTAGCGCGGCGATCAGCGATTCGGATTCGGTGGTGCCGGCTCGCTCGATGGCATCAGCCAGAATCCACAGACTATCATAAGCTTCCAACGCATAGCTAGGTGGGTCAGAATCGAACTGCGCGAAGTATGCATCCGCGACGCGTGTCGTAGTATCGTTATAGAGACTGGGGGGTAAGCCTACGAGAGAGAAAACGTAGTAGTTTCCATTCGGTACACTTTCCCAGAATTCGGGCTGGATGGCTACCTGGTTGGCCGTCCCTATGGTCTCTTCCGTTGGGGCCAGACCAAGATCGGTCATTTGTTTTTCTAAGTTGTAGCTGGATTCTCCAGTCACCGCCACCCGAATGGCATCTGGGGGTGGTTCTAAAGCCTGGATACGAGTCAGGATGGGTACATAGTCCTCGGTCCCCAGCTCCACGTAGACAACGCGATCATCTGGAACCGAAATGCCTAATTCTTCCATAAAGGCAATGTCGCTTTCCGCCTGACCAATACCATAATCCGTGTTCTCAGCGATGATGACCGGATTCTCCACTCCCACAGCCGCATACCAGTCCGCCATAGCGCGTGAATTCATCGAAGATGCTGGCGCGATGCGGAAGACTTCCATATAGCCGGACTTAGTGATGTCGTCAGACCAAGTCTCCGAGAAAAGGCAGGGGACGCCGTACTCGTGACAGACTTCGAGCTCCACCAAGCCCACAGCGCTGTGGTATTCTCCGGTGATAGCCACTACGTTGTTCTCTGTGATCAACCTCTCCACGACAGCTCCACCGCGTTCGGGAAGGCCTTCTGTGTCGGCGAAGATCAGCTCAACAGGTTTACCCAGCACCCCACCGGCTTCGTTGATATCTTGAACCGCAAGGTTCATGGCAAATTGCATAGCTATGCCGCCGACCACGGTCCCTGGTGCGGAGAGCGGTCCGACACCACCGATGCGGATGGTATCCGCTTCCACTTCGGGTTCCGGTTCAGGCGTGACGATAACTTCCTGGGTGACCACAACTTCTTTTTCGACCTCTTGGGTGACAACCACCTCTTTCTCTACCTCTTGAGTGACGACGACTTCCTTTTCAACCGTGACGATCACCTCTTGAGGCTGGCAAGCTGCCAGGATTAGGGCGAAAACAACCAGGACCGGAAAAATTATGCGTGAAAATTTTGACATTTTCTCCTCCAATAACTAATTTTGATTTTGAACGAATTGGCAATACAGATAGTCTTTAAAAAGTGGTCTAATTGTTTTGATTTGGTTATCACCTCCTTAAGATGACTGGCAATTGAAGGGCTTCAATTATTATTAATATATCTTATGACATGGTACCTAATTGCTCACCAAAAGATAAAATCTTCTGCTTATGTTGGGGCTTTATACATGTATCCCATATCTTGGGAGATCTGG
This sequence comes from Anaerolineales bacterium, assembly GCA_050049875.1. GTDB lineage: Bacteria > Chloroflexota > Anaerolineae > Anaerolineales > UBA11858 > JASFVL01. The sequence continues at coordinate 10,856 of JASFVL010000052.1, read as the reverse complement.
TTGGCGGTTTGGATGATTTGAGGCGCAATCTCTCGAACGCGTTTTTTGCTCAGCCGGTAGCTGGGACCCGAAACGCTTACGCTGGCAGCGATGCTTCCTTCATGATCCCAGATCGGCGCGGCTACCGCGTGGAGCCCGATTTCAACTTCCTCATAAGCTGTGGCATAGCCTCGTTTGCGGACCCGCTCAAGCTCGTTTTGAAGCGCTTCTGGTTCTGTGATCGTATTCGGTGTCAGAGCTGAGAGGGGCGAGTCTAAGAGCGCAGTGAGCTTTTCCTCTGGCAGATAAGCAGCGATGGTTTTACCCGAAGCCGTAGCGTTAAATGGGATTTGGCGTATTGCCCAGCCCGCCCGCATCACCAGGCGTCCGGAAAACTCACTTTGCTCGAGATTGATGATTTCTTTTTCCACGAGAACGCTAATACTGCCGGTTTCTTCAAGGGTTTCTACTAAGCGGCGCAGATGGGGTCGCGAGACCTCCCGCAGATTGCCGTAGAAAAATACCGAGTTAGCTATCGGAATGAGTTCTATCCCCAGTCGGTACTGACCGGTATCGGAATTTTGAGCCACAACTCCACAGGTTTCCAGGGTGGACAACAAGCGGAAAACCGTGCTTTTAGGAAGATCCACTCTCCGGCTGATTTCCCCGAGACCCAACTCTGGTTTGTCTGTGGAGAATGATTTTAAAATCGACACTGCGCGCTCCACAGACTGGACAGATGGGTTGCGTTTTTCGCTCATGTTGTATATGTTCCACGACTCGGGATAGTGTTCCGCATTATAGCACGAGTTGATTTTTTAGGCAAATGAGTTTGGTTTTGATCCCTGCTTTGATCCTCACCCGTGTATGTTTTGATCACAACTGAGTTTACCTAGCCTTACTATGGATCGTCGCCGCTGGTGATTTCGCCAAGGTTGAGAACAATGAAACGCTGGTTTTAGGAAATCCCTTCCTAATCGGCAGCAATCTGACGTTTTGCGACGGTCTCCTCGGCTGCACCACGGCGGGTTATGCGTTCGATCAGGGGCTGAATCAGCCCGTTGCGCCGGAAACGCAAGGTGAACATGAGCAGCAAGCCGAAAGCCACCATGCGCCAGGCATTTGTTTGGATACCGCTATCGCCCACCCCAAGGCCGATGTTTTGTAAAAGAGGTGCATTAGCCTTTATCGTAGGCATCAATGCGGCAGGCATGGGGATCTCTTGGAGCAATTCTAAAGAGAAGTGAATGAAGATGGCCCCCAACGCCGCTGCGATCAAGCTCTCCGTGCCTCCGATAACCGCCATAGCAATGATAAGGCTCATCCGAGGGATGATCAACTCACTGGGGGCGATGAAACCGATAATGTGATGGTCGACTGCCCCGGCAAGACCCGCGACCATGGATGTGACCACGAAGGCCATGATCTTGTAGCGCACGACGTGGACGCCCATTGCCGCGGCGGCTACCTCATCCTCTCGAATGGAACGGAAGAACAATCCAAAACGCGAGTTGACCAAGAAATGCATGAAAGCCAAGGAAGCGATCAGAAGAGCGAGCATGACATAATAATAGGGAACGTAGGATGTAGTTGGCAGCAGGTAATCCATGTATAAACCCATGGGACCTCCGGTGAGGTCCTGCTCTGCGTTGATCACCAAGCGCACGATTTCAGCGAAGGCTATCGTAAATAGAGCTAGATAGGTGCTGCGCAGTCGCAAGCACAGGTACCCGACGATCAAGCCGACGAAGCCGGAGAGTAAAGTGCCTGCGATAATGCCGGATACCGTTGACCACCCCAGGCGCTCACCCAGGATGCCGCTGGCGTATGCCGCGATAGCCATGAAAGCAATGTGGCCGAAGGAAAATTGTCCGGCGTAGCCTGCTAAAAGCGCCCAACTAGAGGCTAACATCGCCCAGAAAAAGGCTTGAAGGGCGATGAACATCCAATATTGCTGTCCCTGGAGTAAGGTTGGTGAGATCGCAGCCAGGATGACCAATAAACCAACTAATAGCCATTGAACGGGAATGCGCCTCATAGTTCTCTCCCGAACAGCCCGGTGGGTTTTATCAACAACACCAGGGCGAAGATCAGTAGACCGAAGGCGTCTTTATATGCCAGTGCTCTAGTAGGGTCCGGTAGCAGTCCGGCTCCGAAGGCCTCGACAATGCCGATAATCAAGCCCCCCAACAGCGCCCCGGGGATGGATCCCATACCACCGAGTACGATGATCACAAAGGACTTTGCAGATGCAGGCGCTCCCACCCAAGGTACCCAGGCGAACACCGTCACCAGCGCGGCGCCTGACATTCCGGCTAACATGGTCCCTAAGCCAAAAGCCAATGTATTCATATTAAGCGGATTGATACCCACTGCTGAGGCAGCTTGCCGGTCTTGGCTGACGGCTTGCAGCCCACGACCGGTCCAGGTGCGGTTCATGAAATAAATCATCGCCGCCAACAGGATCAGTGCGACCACAGCCGCTGCTAAGCGGCTAGCGCTGAGCGGAATGCCTCCAATGATTAAGGTTGTTGTTCGCGTTGTCAGCCATCCCCAGTCGATTTCAGGCAGATCGTAGAAGCGCGGTACCTTCTTGGGGAAAGGCCCCACGATGGATACCATGACGTGTTGTAAGAAAAAAGCCAAACCAAAGGTCAACAGGATAGCGTACTCGCCAGGTCTCTCGACTTGACCCTTAGCCATAGGTTGCAATAGTAGACGTTCGAAGATGATTCCTAAGATAAAAGTTGTAAAACCGGCTAGAAGTATCGCAATGAGAGGATCCAACTCCGTGAACGATTGCAGTAAAAAATAAACTACATACCCCCCAATCATGTAAAACTCTCCGTGAGCAAAGCTGACGATTCCCAAGACGGAGAAAATCAACGTCAACCCCAAAGCCATCAGCGCGTAGATAACACCGATAAGCAGTCCATTGAATAGTAAATTTACCAAGAATTGAGCGGAGATATTCATACTCGCCTCCGATTACTGAATCCTTTGGCTATTTAGATGTACCCATGCTGGAAATCCAAAGTTGAAAATCCTTTAGGGGGTACCCAAATTAGTTCTTCTATCAGGTGAGAGGGGCGTCTGACACTCAGACGCCCCTCCAAGGTTAGATCACATTCCTAACAAACTTAGGGTGTTTCACCGTAGGGGATCAGGAAGGTGCCATGGGTCTGATAGACCTCTGGAAAGACAACTGCAGCGTCGTCAGCGCTTTGCCCCTCTTCGAAGTATTGCAGGAAGAGCACTGCAGGATCAGGCCATTGGTGCCACATCCATTCGGGCTGGTCTTCCGGCACTGGGTTGTGAGTGCCGTAGGGGAAGTAGTAGTGTCCTTGTGCCAGGGTGATGTCCGTTGCCTCCAAAGCCTCGATGATGGCGTCAGGATCCAATGATCCAGCGCGTTCAATGGCGTCAGCCATTAGTCTCATCGAGTCGTAAGCCTCCAGCGCGAAAGACTCAGGGAAGATGTTGAAACGCGTGCGATACTCTGTTTCGAACTCTCGGGTGACGTCGTTGGCCAGCGCGGGCACCAGACCGACCTTGCGGAAGGCGCAGTAGTTGCCGCCTGGGACAGTTTCCCAGAACTGCGGCTGAATAGCGACCTGGTTGGCGATGCAAACTGTGTCCTCATCAGGCATTAGACCCGCCTCTACCGCCTGGTTCTCGAAGTTGAAGGAATCCTCGCCAGTGATCAACACTAAGACTACGTCCGGATTAGCTCCATTTTGGATCCGGGTGATGATCGAGGAATAGTCTGGTGTACCCTTATCGGCTGAGTAGGTCTCAGCTTCGATACCGCGCTCGGCTAACCGTTCTGTGGTAGCTTCGGCTGCAGGGATGCCATAGTCCGTGTTCTCGGTGACGATCACGACGAACTCAGCTCCGAGGATTTCGATATAGTTGGCATCGGCTTCTGCTACCAAGGAAGAGGTGGGAGCAACACGAAAGACTTCAGGATACTGTACGCCGGTGATAGTATCGTTCCACGTCTCGGAGAAGATGGTTGGGATGTGGTATTTATGAGCCACCTCTTTCATGGCTACACCAGCTGAGCTGTGATACTCACCCACCACACCTGCGACACACTCCTGTGTGATCAGATATTCCATGGCAGCAGTGCCTCGCTCGGGCAGGCTGGCGGTGTCGTAGTAGGTAACCCTAACGGGTTTGCCCAGGATTCCACCGGCTTCGTTGACCTGCTCGACGGCGATGTTGATGGCGTACTGCATGGCGACACCACCTGCGACTGCCCCTGGGGCAGATTGTGGTACCGTGGCGCCGATTTTAATCTCTTCCACATCGTCGGCGCTTATCGGTGCACAGCGTCCTGGTACGGGTGTTACCTCAACCTGCACCTCTTGGGTGACCACAACCTCTTTTTCGACCTCTTGGGTGACGACCACTTCTCTCTCAACCTCTTGGGTGACGACAACTTCCTTTTCGACAGTGACGATCACTTCTTGAGGCTGGCAAGCTGCCAGGATCAGAGCGAATACGACCAGGACCGGAAAAATTATGCGTGAAAATTTTGACATTTTCTCCTCCAATAACTATTTTTGGGTTTAAACGAAATAACAATAAAGAAAATTGAGAAAAGGGTCTATATCAATTTGGTTTGGGGCACCACCTCCTTTAAATCCGGACAAACAATTGTAGTGATTCATTTATGGATGTCCCTTACTACAGGGTACTCAAGTGCCAATCAGAAGAAGGAACTCCTGCTTATGTTGGGGCTTTATACGTGTATCCCGTATCTTGGGAGATCTGGTTGGCAGTTTGTATGATTTGAGGTGCAATCTCTCGAACGCGTGTCATAATCGGTGTTGAAAGGTATAGGAATTCTGAGCCACAACCCCACAGCTTGCTGGGGTGGATAGCGAGTGGAAGACCGTGCTTTTGGGTAGATCCACTCGCCGGTTGATTTCCCCGAGACCCAACTCTGGTTTGTCTGTGGAGAATGATTTTAAAATTAACACAGCACGCTACACAGGCTGGACAGATGGGTTGTGTTTTTCGCTCATATGGTAGCTGTTCCACGACTCGGGATAGTGTTCCGCATTATAGCACTTGTTGGGGGCCATTGCAAGTATTTCTATCTTAAAAAAAGGAATCGCATTTAGACGAATTGCGCCAACAAACACCTTCAAAACCTGTCCCCCATCTCTGGGAGGAATGAAAGAGTAGAGATGTGATCCGGTGAATACCACTGTTTGGTGATCCATTCAAAACTGTCCGGTAACGAGTAAAAAAAGGTAAATCTAAATGGCCTATCAAAAAAAACGATCGTGGATCTTTGCTCCACGATCGTTAAGTGATGAGCTGCAGGTGAACTCACGCGGGGGCAAGTTCCTTGATCAGTTTCTCATCTTGTTCGTACATCTCATCGAGTTCATCTTCGAAGAAGAATTTCTCCTCTCCAAAAGCGGGCTTGAGATCGTCCAACCAGATGGCCTTATCATTGTATTTAGCGTAGAAAGGCTTACCCACCCATGCGGGGTTGCGCCCTTGGATGGCTTTCAGCACAAGCACCTTCTCCCCGTGGATCTCGGAAACACCTTCGACCTCCACCTTACCGGGGTCGCAGGACATGCTGGGACCGCGTACCGTTCGCCCTAAACCGCTGACTTGGTTGTACGCTTTGCGGAAGATGTCCCAGGCTTCAACCAGTGGTACGGCGAAGTAGTGCTGCGCGCCTGTGTCGCGAGCCACAAACATGTAATAGGGAATGCATCCCTGTTTGACTTGTTCGCGCCAAAGCTCTGCCCACACGTCGGGGTCATCGTTGATGTGTCGCAGCAGCGGAGATTGACCGCGTATCTCAGCGCCGGTCTTTCGCACGCGTTGAACTGCCGCTTTGGCGGCTTCGGATTTCATCTCATTAGGGTGGTTATAGTGTGCCATCAGCGCCAGGTGTTTTCCGCGCTCGGCAACTTTTTTAAACAGGTCGATCAAATCCTGCGCATCAGGGTCTGTCAGGAACCGGTACGGCCAGTATGCCAGTGCTTTCGACCCGATGCGGATGTTACGTAGATGGGGGATATCCAATAACGGTTCGATGTAAGCGGCGATATTTTTTGTGCGCATGATGAGGGGATCGCCACCGGTGAATAGGATGTCGGTTGCATCCGGCTTCGAGCGAATATACTGACTCAGCATTTCAGCTTCCCGGGACGCGAACTTCAGGTCATCAATACCGACGAACTGCGCCCAGCGGAAACAGAAAGTGCAGTACGCGTGACAAGTTTGTCCTTGGCTGGGGAAGAACAGCACCGTCTCCCGGTATTTATGCTGCATACCGTGCAGCACTTCACCGTCGAAGATGGGGACGTTATGGGCCATTTGTCCCGCTGGGTGAGGATTGAGCTGCCAGCGGATTCTATTGGCAGTTTCGGCGATTTCTTGTTTACTGCTCCCATCGGTCAGCACCGAAGCCATCTCCTCGAAATGCTGGGGTTGTAGCATCTCTGCCTGGGGAAAATTAAGCACGAAGATGGGGTCGTTTGGGACGTTATCCCATTTAATCACCTGGTCGACGATGTAACTGTTCGTGCGAAAGGGCAGCACGTTGCCGACGACCTCGATGGCAAATCTTTGATCTTTCGATAGTTCTTGAACTTGGGGCAAATCTAAATAATTGCGCAAAGTGATGGGGCGATATCTTGGGGGGTCGAACGCTTCAGACATGAGATTCTCCTTAGAGTGAGAGTGATTTGAACCGATAAATTATCTATATGACCCCAAATTATAAGAGGAGTCTGGTTGTAGTCAAGTTACTACTATCTAAGTGTTAATCTTGCTTTAATTTTTCCTTTAACCCAGGTAGATATGGTCTGGGTCCAATTCCTCCCGCAAGATGCGTAGTTCGGTATCTTTTGGGGGTTCAGTGGTCTGCAAGTTGGAGGCGACTTCAATATCCCAACCGGTGTTCTCGCGCACAGCTTCTACGCTTTTCTCGGGGTGTAAGCTGGTTAGGGTGAGTTCACCTCTTTCGTCAGGCTCTAGGATTCCAAGATCGGTGACCACGGCGACTGGCCCCTCGCCGCGCAACTTTGCGGCTTCTCGCTGCTCTCGCCCACCAAGGTAACCAGCCGATGTGCGGAAGTGTACATTTTCGGGGAAGCGCCGCTTCTGGTGAGGGGTGATGATATAGCAGCGGTTCGCCCAAGCGGCAATTTCCATCGAACCGCCAGAACCGGGCAATCTCACCTTTGGACTCGCGTAGTCGCCGATGACGGTGGCGTTGATGTTGCAGTAGCGGTCGATCTGGGCGCCTCCCAAGAAACCGACGTCCACGTTGCCGCGCTGCAGATAGAACGCAAAAATCTCGTACATACTGCACACGGAAGTTGACCCGCTTACCAGGGTTGGGTCACCGATCGATAGGGGCAGACGCGATGGCTGAGCGCCGATCACGCCGGCTTCGTAAATCATCACCAGGTTGGGAGCGTGTGTGCGCCGGGCTAGATTGCATGCCAGATTGGGAAGACCTACACCGACAAATACCACGTCACCATCGCGCAGCAGGCGCGCCGCGTTGATGGTCAGTAATTCTGCTGAAGTGAATGTTGTCATCGACACCTCATCTTTAGATTAAATGTCATTTGGGGACTAGTATTCCCCGTAGTTCACGGGTGTGCTGGCCTTTGGCGCTATTTTCAAACGCTCATGGACTTCCGATCCCAACTTGTCCCAATACTCACCCCGGTCTTTGACGCCACAAACCCACTCATCCAGGTAATCCTGGACCCGTTCACGGGATCGGCTGATCTGGTCCCACTCCAGATAAAAGCTGTTGTCACGATCGTAATAGCCCTGCGTGTAGGAGGGGTGGGCGCAATGAGGTACGGAGCAGACGGCATCCACGATGAAGCCAGGGATCAGCGTCCGATTGGGGTCGGAGCGGATTACATCTTCGCTCACAATTTCCTCCGCAGTGAGGATCACGTATTGTGACGCGAAGGCGGCTTCCTTCTGCTCGCCAATGATGCCCCAGATGTGGGCGTTTCCGTTTGCATCTGCTCTTTGTACGTGCACAATGGCGACGTCCGGTTTCAACGCCGGTACAACGACGACATCTCGACCTGAGTAAGGGTCGCTCACCATGCGATATTGAGGGTTGGCATGCTCTAAGTCGCCGGCTGCTGTGGGATTCATGGGCATGAAAGGGACGCCAGTAGCGCCAGCTTGAAGTCGAGAGATCATGCTGAAATGGGAATATTCCTCCCATTCCAACTCCCCAGACTCAATGGCAGCACGGGCCATGCGCAGGGAACCTACACCGGGGTTACCCATATAGGAGAAGATCACCTTGCGCGCACAGCCGGCCGCGATGATCTGGTCATAGATTAAATCGGGGGTAGCCCGAGCCAAAACTAGGTCTTTACGCTCTTGGCGGATGATCTCATGCCCAGCAGCGAAGGGGATTAGATGGGTAAAACCGGCTGCATAAATGGTGGCTCCGTCTCTCACATAGCGCGCCACAGCTTCAGAAAGAGAGGTTAATTTGCTCATAGATAATATTTCTCTTGATTGTTCCTGGTTTTACAGATCGGGGAAGAATTATTGCTCCTGGTTATTCGAATCACGCCTGCGGAACAAGCGGAAGCGTTCGCTGGGCGGTGAGGGTGTGGCACCCTTACGTATCAGGATAATCCCAAGGACGACTGCAGCGACACCAAAAAATACAAGTTGAAACGAGAGATCTCCCGATGTGTCCAGAACGATGAAGATGATCAGAATCATCAACCCTAGGAGTAGAAAAAATTGTCCGATACGTTCGAGGATACTCATGGCAGGTAGCTTGATTCAAACAGGTCACCGGAGTGCTTGAGAACAGTGATTTGGGTAGCGGTTCGTTCAAATGCTGTCTCTGTTTGATGGCTTGAGTCGAGTACGGAGCACCCAGAGACCTGGGTGCTCCATAAAAGTGGGTCTTATTCGATTAGTGTTTGAATTTGCTCGTGCATGTAAAGCTGCAGGTAATAATGACCGCCTGCGTTCTTTCCGCTGGACCCGGAGCCTTTCCAACCGCCGAAGGGTTGGAACCCAGGCCAGGCTCCCGTCGTAGCCCCGTGGGGTCGATTAACGTAATTTACCCCAGCTTCAATGTTCTCGAAGTACCATTGGCCTTCTTCTTGCGTCCCGTAAAAACCAGAGGTCAATCCGTACTGAACATCATTCGCCAACGTCATCGCTTCTTCGAGATCCTGTACTTTGTGGACCATCGTGATGGGCACAAACATCTCATGTTTCCAGAGGCGGTGATCCATTGGAACGTCAGCTACCACAGTGTTCTCACAGAAATAACCCTTGGCGAATTCGCCCTCGGTGAGCACTTTCCCACCGATCAGGATGTTCCCAGATTGATCCAGGTCTTCTGTGTAATTCATGTAATCTTTATACGAGTTTTCGCTGATCACCGGGCCATTGAACACCGTGCGTTTAGTGGGATCGCCAATGCTGAGTTTTTCAGTCAGCTCAACCACTCGGTTCACCACATCGTCGTAAAGCGGTTCTTCAATCAGGGCTCGCGAACAAGCCGAGCACTTCTGCCCCTGTAGTCCAAATGCGGCGCGCACGATACCCAAAGAAGCCCGCTCGACATCCGCGTTGCGAGATACGATTGCCGGGTTCTTGCCACCCATTTCTAGGATAAGAGGACGAGGGTATATCCCATTGGCGAAAGTGCGGTAAATTTTCATCCCTACGTCGTAGGAACCGGTGAAGGTGATGCCGTCGATATCGTTGCTATCAATCAACGTCTGACCAACGGTGCCGCCAGGTCCGGTGACGTAATTGACGACCCCGTCAGGGATGCCAGCATCGAGGAAACATTCCGTCAGCAGCCGGGCTGTCCAAGGTGTGTATGTTGCCGGTTTCATCACGATGGTATTCCCCGCGACCAGAGCTGCTCCAGCTGGCCCGCCGGTTAACGCAGCGGGGAAGTTGAAGGGGCTGATGACAACCCAAACACCATATGGTTTCAGTTTTGAATAGTTTGTAGCAGTGTATCCTACCAGGGGATCCTTTCCCATTTCAACGATAAAGCCGTCGTTTTGCTCCATCTGGAAACAGGCGTAGCGGATAAGATCAGCCGTCTCTGCAGCATCGGCTAGAGCTTCTATTCGGTTTTTACCCACTTCTAAGCTTATGACAGCGCTAATTTCGAAAACCCGTTCATCAATCAAATCAGCTGCTTTGCGTATTAAAGCCACGCGGTCTTGCCACTTCATACGGCTCCAAGCCGAGAAGGCTTTCTGCGCCGTTGAGATTGCGTTTTCGGCGTCTTGAGCGCTGCCTCTCTGGAAGATACCCAGCACCTCGTCCGTGTTTGCCGGGTTGCGGTCTTCAAACTTCTCGTCGCTGAAACGCTGTTCACCGCCGATGATCATGCTGTGCTCTTGCCCCAAATTGGATTTGATCTTCTCGAGGGCATCCTCATAGCGTGTATGCAGCTCCTCGGGAGGGTCAAACATGGTTGCGTAGGTGAGTTTAAAATTGCTTTCTGCCATTCTTAGTACCTCCTTAATTCAGCAGTGTTCATGATGTTGATTGATTATTCGTCCGCATGGCTGCGGATGCTTGATCGAGGGTCGGGATTAAACCAAGCAGAGCTTTCAGGTTAAATGGCTCCTTCCCGTTTAATATTGTCGATGCTCAGGGAGGAAAATAGAATCCTGCCTGTAGGGACAATTGATCCTCTTCCATATTATACAACGTCGTCGCTTTGATTTTCTCAAATTCCAGGTTCAATTCTCTCGTAGTGCAGGAGCTGTTCGTTCACTTAACCCACCTGTGAGTTTTCTCGTTATGGTTGTTTGTCATCCCCAAATCAACAGTATTCTTCTGACAACAATTCTGTACAG
>JASFVL010000317.1:0-5084 GCA_050049875.1 Anaerolineales bacterium | reverse complement strand
AGGTCTGTACCTGTATGGATCGCGAGCGCGAGGAGAAGCACATTCAACATCGGATATCGACGTCCTCGTTGTGATTAGCGGTGAATTCGATTATGGCGACTTATTAGCGCGCACCTCCCAATGTGTTGCCTCGCTCTCTCTTGCAAATGATGTGGTCATCTCGCGCGTGTTTATCTCCAAGGAGCGCTTTGAATATGAACAATCGCCTTTCTTGCTCAACGTTCGCAAAGAAGGGGTGGCTATATGACTCCAGAGATCAAAGCTTTGCTGGAAAAAGCACACCAAAGTCAACTAGCAGCCGAGTCTCTCAAAGAAGAGGGCTATTTGGACTTTGCTGCCTCGCGCGCATACTACGCCATGTTCTACGCCGCCCAAGCACTTTTGCTGTCCCGCGGGTTGTCCTTTTCTAGCCACACCGCGGTCATCGCTGCTTTTGGCAAAGAGTTTGCTAAGACGGGAGACATGGACACGAAATTCCACAGATGGTTAATTGACGCTCAGGACCTAAGAATCTCAGGCGATTACGATATAGACTCAAGCATCAGTGAAGCGCAAGTTCGGAAACTATTGGAGTGGACACAGGAGTTTCTGGAAGCAGCCAAATCCTGGCTATCTTCCGCCTGAGGATTCTACGGGCAACGTGGTTACCTCGAACGGAAACTGTTTGAGATAGTTTTCTGTGACGGGAAACTTCAGAAGTACGCATACTTTTCCAGCGTTGCACCGCTCTTCGAATCCATCTCAATCGCATATATGATCCATATGGGGGCTGCTGTTCATAAGAAAGGGGAGTGGTAAGATAGAATCCGTTCAAACATGATCGTATCTATCGGTAACAAACTTTTAGTGAAGGGTAAACAGATGACGAACTATAAAACACTCGTTCAGGAAGATGAAATTGCAGAATTCTGCCGTCGCAATCAGATTACTCGGCTTGCCCTGTTTGGATCTGTGTTAAGCGATCGCTTCGGTCCAGACAGCGATGTGGATGTGTTAGTTACCTTCTCGCCAGATGCTCAAATTGGCTTCCTAGCCTTTGGACGCATCCAGCGGGAACTTTCTGAGCTGTTGAAGCAGCCTGTAGACCTGGTTCCACAAGATGGACTGAAATCCATCATCCGCAAATCCGTCCTTGAAAATGCAGAGGTGCTCTATGAGGCGGGATAGATTATATCTGCGCGATATCGTTGAGGCTGCAGATGCTATCGAGCGTTTTCTCTAAGGTGTAACGGAGGAAACGTTTTGGGATGATGAACTCCGACAAAGCGCAGTGCTCCAAAAGCTCATCACCATCGGCGAGGCTGCCGGACATCCATCTAATAGGTTCCGCAATAGCCACCCAGAAATTGAGTGGCGAGACATCATTGAGTTCCGTAACATCGCTGTGCACGAATACTTCGCGCTCAATTGGAGGATCGTATGGGTGGCGGCTACTCAGGATGCCCCTCTGTTGTGGGAACAAATGGCTGCGATTCTTGAAAAGGAGTTTAGTGATAAGCGAACTTACTTTGACTCCAGAGGTGACTCCCTTTCAACCGAAGCTATGAAAACCCGAATACTATAAGACAAGTGGCGACAGAAATTTCTGTCGCCGCTTTTCACTTACTAAACGAAGAGCGACAAAACCGCCCCTCGTTTAGTGTTTTTAAGGAGATAGTCCATATAACCAAACCCATCGCATCAAAACACAACATAGAAGATAATCGAATGGGGAGAATATGATCCCATAGCTTGCGACTTGGCCGCCTTCAGCCAGCAGATACAGCCATTTGGAATTAGCCTGTCGATCTACTGACTTGAAGATACGCTCAAAATCCAGCAAGCTTAAGATTTCCCGGATGAGCCTTGACGGGAATGAGCCAAAAGCATCCGGGCTGCCATCCGCAAAGGAAAAGGGATGAGTCATACTGTTCACCCGTTTAAGGGCTAGGATCCCGACGAAGCTCTCCAGGATGGCTGGTGGCCTGAGGGGATATAGATAAACCCGTGGAGAAGATCTGATCCATATCCCAGAGCCTAACTTTACCCATCATAATTAAACCCAACCCCCACCTTTCGAGGTTGGGGTTTTTGTTTTTCAAGGAGATGACACAATGTTACCTTGGAGAGGAAAACGCTACACACGCATATCTTTAGAGGACCTCGGCCTCGACGTGAGGGTGAATCTCACGCCTGGTCAGGTGCGTCAGATCATCCAGAGCCTGGATCCCGGCGCCCTCGCAATTGTCCAGGAAGTCATCACCACTGGCGATCCCAACCTCACGAGGCAAGCCCGCCGTATTCTTGGATCAGCGATCCTGGAGTGGGTCATCGGCAATCCCAACTGATCTACCAGCAAACCCGTACGCAGACGGTGGACCTACCGAACGTTCAGTTCAAAGCAGCTTGAAGCGCATCACCAAGATTGACCAGGATACAGGCCACCAATGTGGCCTCTTCGAGATTTTTGGCCTGCCGAAACATCTCCACGATGGCTTCTCTCTGCTGGGAATAAGTCTTTGGTGTAAAGGAAGGGAAGACCTGTTGATCTAACACACTGTGTTCTTCAAGCCCCTTTGCGATGGGTATCAAGTGAAGCTAAAAAGCAGTGACCCCTTTAAACTTCTTTGCCATCCTAACCCTGGAATCCAGCCAGGCTGCAAAATCTACCTCTGCCTCGGGATCGGTCACATCCCAGGCGTTCTTGTAGATGCCCTCTTGTTTGTCCAAGATCAGGTTGATGGCTTTCTCAAGTGGGTCGAATTTAGGCACGCTCATCTCTTCACTCCAGATACTCGATTATACCGCTGCGTCGCCGTTGAGACCACGGAAAAAGGCCGGTTACTCATCCGGGGTCTCTAGGAGGCATCCTTATGCAAGCGATCACCGAACGTGTAATCCTAGGCGATTGGGCCCGTGTTCCAGAACAAGGACAGAATCTCCCGGAAGAGCGGCTAACTCCCCCTCGCGCGGATGGCCTGCAACTCAAATAGCGAAACGTCTCAACTGATCGGGGATAGCTGTCCAGGCTATTCATCGTTTTGGACTACAGAATCCAAGATCTGAGCGCGTAATAAAGTTGCAAAACCTTCAAAATTCCTATCCCCGCAGCAAGCTGACGGGGTATTCCGGAATTTTGCCCCTTGGGTCAGGTTTTGCTCAAGCTTGGAACCCACGTGGCAAGCCACAGGGTATTCTCGTCGAATAAAACCCAGCACCCCTCATATACCAAACCCCGGGGACAGGCTGTCATAAGACGACCTGTCCCCTTTCGTTTTTCACGGACACGTATTGCGACTTACAGCAAAGGAGTGAAAAAAATGATCCCTTTACCACTGGACCTGCAAATCCAAACCCCGTACACCCTCCCAAAACTGAAGCTGCTGCCCCTACGCGAGCAGCCCGCTTACCGGGTGGCCCAGGATCCTGAAGCATGCAACCTGTCCGAGCTATTAGCCGTGGTCGTTGGCGGCCAAGGGCAGATCGAGATCGCCGAAATGATCCTAGCGCGTTTCGACGACCTCCACGGGCTGCACCGGGCCCACATCTCCGAGATCAGCGCGCTTCCCGGGATCGGGCAAGCCACCGCAGTACGCCTGAAAGCGGCGTTGGCGCTGGGGAAGAAGCTGGCCCTAGACCCCGGCACAGCGCGACCCACCATCCACTGCCCTGCCGACGCCGCCGCCCTGATGCAGGGCGAAATGGGTCTCTTGGAAAAAGAACATCTGAGGGTGATCCTGCTGGACACCAGAAATCATGTCTTGGACATCGTCGAGATCTACCGCGGCTCGGTGAACAGCTCTCAGGTGCGGGTGGCCGAGGTTTTCAAGCCGGCCATCCAGCGCATGGCGGCCGCCATCCTTCTCCTGCACAACCACCCCTCCCAAGATCCGAGTCCTAGCCCCGATGATGTGGCTGTGACCCGGGCGATCGTCCAGGCAGGGGAGCTGTTGGACGTCCCCCTTGTCGACCACCTGATCCTCAGCCGAGGGGGTTATGTGAGTTTGAAGGAAAGAGGGCTCGGATTCGAGACGGGCCAACGCGCCCGCGAAACCAGAGCGAAATACCGGCTGCGCGAAGGGGACAGCAAATGGGAGATCATCCACACCTACACCCGCGCCCAAGCCCTCGAAGACGGGGTTCTAGTGGACGTCAGCTCCATGGCGCAGGAGGCCGGTTTCCGCTTCCCCGCCGCCATCACTACTGACCTGCACACCCAGCTGACTCCGACCGAAGTAGAAGTCGACCGCGGCCAGTCCTATGAAGGCCAGCTGTGGGACGTACTCTTCAGCGCTTCCATGGCCGCACGACGGGTGGAGAAAACCGACCGAGTAGCTTTCAAGGCCTTGCTGGCCGAAGTCCGCGACGACAGATCGAAACCCCAACTGACCACGCTGAACTTGTGGGTGGTGATCGGCCCGGGCGATCAGGGGGAGGCGGTCATCACCCTGGGATTCCCGCAGGATTTCTGAGATCACCCGATTTTTTACTGCTCAGTCAGCTTCTGATGAGCGCAGCAGAAGGAGATGAACATCCGATGGACGCACTTGATGCAGTGTACAAAGTTTTTCACTACCAACCCCTATACCCGGGCCTGGTCCTCGCAGACCAAGGTCCGATCCCGGCCGCAAAACTCGACTGGCCAGTCAGCTACAAAGAAGTGGCCCACGTCGAGGCCAAATCCCTGGAGGAGGTCTATTTCAAGACCCAGCACCTGGAAACTGTCTGGTGGCACAACCCTGGCGTAAAAGCTCTCTACATGTCCCGCTCCACCTCCATGGGAGACGTCATACAAGACGAGGTAGGCGATCTCTGGGCCGTAGCCTTAATAGGTTTTGCGGAAGTTATAGAAGCACAAGAGGAGGAACCATCCGCTGCCTGCACTCCTGCCACTGCACCCAGTGCGCCGCGTCTGCGTGCCTCCCTGCTGGACGCACTGTGTGCAGTCGGCGACAGCAGGAAGACACCAGGACGGTGTGGCCAGGCCGTCTCGCCCCGGCGGGCTCCCGGCCCGAACGGGGGGACGCACTCCCGTGCAGTGAACTTAGAAAGACGATCATCTCAGGATTACTGAACGACCAACGCCCAAAAAATACGATTCGAGG
>JASFVL010000318.1:0-5084 GCA_050049875.1 Anaerolineales bacterium | reverse complement strand
AATCGCGGGTCCGTGCCCTCCCCCGGCGTTTGGCCGGCGATCGTTAAATTGGGTCAGGAACTCGTCGAGCGTTTGGGTAGCGTTGGTGATCTACTGCGCATCATCAAACATCACCGCGCGGCGCCATTTGAAGAGTCGGTGCGTACGTACCTAAGGAGGTTTGACCTTGAGCGATCCCTAGTGCCTCCGGCCGATGACCGCAAAATTAAGGATGTTTTCGTTGAACCAGTCACACCCCTGCGGGGTGCTCATCTGAGTGGAAGTGTCATTCAGGCTGGAGACGAGGGTCTCAAGAAAATCGGCCTGGTCGATCCCACTAGGACGCTGAAGGATTACGCTCAGGAAGGGATCGACGTACGTGTTACGCGTGCGAATTACCGCACCGGTCGCTTAGAGATTTCCGCTTACTTATCCAACGAGGACTTTGTCCGCTATATGCAAAGGCAAGCTTGGCGCCTGCAGCGAGGCGACCCGGAGGACCTGCCGCTGGGCAGCTTCAGGCTGCAGCTACCTGGAAACCCCAACGCAGTCAATTCGGCGTTAGCCTCCGGACGGTTTCCGGGTGTTTTTAGGCCTTACCCGATCACAGATATCTACCCCTTGGAGGAACCCGAAAACGCATTACTAGAGAAGATGCTCTCCAATTGGCTCGATGACCCGCAAGCTAAAACTCAAATGGGTGCTGCTTACCAGGCACTTCACCCGGACGAGTACCAAGAGGAAGATTGGAAGGAGCTCTTCGAAAGCTGGCGCGATTCGCAAACCATGCGCGAGTTCTTCCCCAATCTAGCCGACGTTTACGTGGATGGCGGCGCGATCGATAACACACCATCCAACAGTGCCATTGACGCCATCCGCGAGTGGGCGCAGCGCCAAGGAATCCCAAAGCGTGATATAGTCTTGGACCTTTATGTGATTTGGCTGCACCCCGAACCGAAAGTAGACCCAGTAAAGATTCAAAATCCAGCTCTGCACGAGGTGGTCGGTCGTACGCTGGAGATTCAGGGTGCTGCCAAGTTGTCCAGCGACGCCGTGGTGGTCAGCACGATCAACACTTTCGGAAAACGAGGGGAAGACCTGGGCGAGGCGTTGAAAGTCTTGCTGGAGAACTTGGATTCCGGGTTAACGGAGGAGCAAAAGGGTATGATCCAAGATCGCATCCGTGAAGGGGCTCGAGAAAAGGGTTTGCGCGGTTTCCTAGGGCGGGAGGGCGAAGGGGTCTTGGATCGCATGGCGGAGTGGGCCGACGAGATTTTGGCGAAGCGCTTACCTTTGCACGTTGAGGAGGTCAAAATCTTCCCCGAGGAGATGCCCCTGAGCACGCTGCAGTTCACCGAGCGCTTCGGCTATCGTAAGGAGAACGCCGTCAAGATGCTCACCATGGGTTGCTACAATACCTTGTGGGCGTTGCGCAAGCACTTCGAAACGCACACGAGCAACCTTGATGAGGAGGATCAAAAGGCATTCCAGTTGGTGAAGAAATGGATGGGCGTCGAAGAGTGGCCAGAGGAAGCCTCGGAAATTGAACAGCTTAGGGAGTCCTGGCGTTGCCAGCGCGCAGCCTGCATCTTCCACGAGCGCCATTGTCGCCGTGGGGCACGAGCTACTGGGTAATAACAGGACCAGGTGGGTTGTGATCCGGCGCTTAGTTATTCCTCTGTTACTCGTCATTCTATGGGTCACCCTGGGAGGTTGCCAGACAGGACCTCTAGAGAAAACAGTGCAGGTGCCGTCTCCCGCGGGTCAGGGCTTAGGTGTCGAGTTCCTGGCAAAGCCCTCCCAACGGCACATAAGGGTGCTGAGTTTCAACGTCGGTTGGGATTCGATCTTCCCGGACGATGACCCGCAGAACGACAACTTTCGCCAGGACAGCTCTGGTGAGCAGTTCGTTCGTATCATAAGTGCTACTCAACCGGACGTTTTGTGTTTGCAGGAGATCAATCCAGTCCGTGACCCGCAGGGAGTCGCTGATATCCTGGATGAAGTATTACCACTGGAGGCGGGAAGACGCTGGCAGGCTCACAGCGGGAGCGACAACGTCATTGCGGTGCGCTTCGAACTGATCATGCGTTCTCAGGCGGTGGTGCGTACTGCTCTGATCACTAACTTCGGTCACGCCATGGCGCTGGTCGATCTTCCGGATGGGGCCTATAAAGGCGACCTTTACCTGATCTGCGCTCACTTCAAGTCTCAAGGAGGAGAGCGCAACATTTCCGCCCGGCAGGAGCACGCTGATGCCATCGTCGGGTGGTTGCGTGACGTGAAAACTTCGGGAGGGGAGGCCGACCTGCCATCCGGCACACCGATCATCGTGCTGGGCGATTTCAACGTTTATGATACCGACCCGCACCATCATCTCACCACCTTGCTGACGGGCGACATCCAAGACGAAGAGCAGTACGGTCCCGACATCGCCCCAGATTGGGATGACACATCCTTGACAGACGCTCTGCCGCGCCACAACGGTGCCGGGGAAGCGACCTACACTTGGCGGGATGACAACCAGGAGTTCAATCCGGGCGAACTGGACCGCATCCTGTACACCGACAGCGTCCTCAGGGTGGACAATTCTTTCGTGCTGAACACGATGATCATGAGCGCTGAGGAACTGGAGGCAGTGGGGCTACAAGCCGGCGACGTAGCGCTGGCCCCGGAGAGCGGGTGCTACGATCACCTGCCGTTAGTGGTGGATGTGGTGCTTGAGCCTTGAAAAAATTAATGAGGAATGGCGAATAGCAGATGGAGATTCAATGACTTTTACTTTCTATATCAAGCTGTTTCTTTCAACCCTGGGAGTTTTTCTGGTCATCGATTTATTCTGGCTGGGTCTGGTGGCACGCGGTTTTTACCGTGAGCGCCTTGGTTTCCTGATGAGATCCAAAACCAACTGGGCAGCGGCGGTTCTTTTTTATTTGATTTTTGTAGTAGGACTTTTGATTTTTGCAGTCGTCCCCGGGCTGCAAGCCGGGTTATTGAGCAGAGCGTTGTTGAAGGGTGTGCTCTATGGTTTGTTTACCTATGCAACCTATGACCTGACCAACCTGGCGACCCTCAAAAATTGGCCATTGGGTCTCACTGCTGTTGATATTCTCTGGGGGATGTTTTTGGCTGGCTCTGTATCGACGATCGCTTTTCTGATCGGGGGATGGTTGTGACATCCAATCAACAACTATTAATCCATGGGTTCGATCTCCACATCGACAAATGCCTGACCAGTGAGTAGCTTCTCCAGGTCGGTGCGCCAGGGTTGGGGCTGCTTGAGCGCCTGCGGTGTCTCGTACTCCCAGTAATCCTCAAAGGGCTGCTTATCGGTAAAGTCCAAATCGATGGCGGAGAGCTCATCGAAGTACTCGCGCGTGTTGCGAACCCTTTTGCCTATTTCCACCAGCAGGTCGGCGGCGGGGATGGGTTTATAAACTGCAGTGCGCTGGGTGGAAGCTAAAGCGTAGGCTTTGGGGTCTCGTGTTCCTTCTGGCAGCGGTAATATATGGTTGAGTATCTGGTTGACCTCGAAATCCGGCTCTCTGCTGGCATCCCAGGGGGTCGCGTTGATGCTTCCATGGTGGCCGATCTTCAAAAAATCCAGCGCTTCCTGCAGGTGCTGGGTGCGTTCCTTCCACATCACGTTCCAACTGCCGTTGTGTTTGCCCTCCTTGAATTCCCCCTCCCATTCAGCATCGCCGGTGAAGAGCAGGCGTCGACCCTGCCACTCGATCAATAGCACAACGCTGGTGTTGTTCTGCAGGCTGCTGTCTGTCTCGGCAAAAGCAAGGGCGTTAGAGAGTATGCGGGACTGCAACCTGTGAAAGTCGTGAGCACTGATGTTCCCAGGGAAAACCTCAGTGACGGAAGTGGAGCGGCGCGTGAAGGTTTTTTGATTAGCTTGAAAAGCGTGCAACGATTCATCCATCTCCTCTCCCAGATAGTAACCATCGATGTCTTTCTCTGGGGCGAGCACTCGAATTGTGGCGTTGGTCAGCGACAAGGAAAGTTCGTTTTGTGGTGTGTCGGCGTTCACGTAGACCGGTTCGATACCGTTAGCTTGCGGTAAATCCTCTCGAAGAGCTTTCATCGCCTCGTCGTTCTGCAGGCTGTACATCGAGACTAGAAGCTGGAGAGGCAGGCTCAAGGCTAAGCCGCGCGCTTCGATTTCCCGCATGGCTGAGGTAGCGGCGGCGTGCAGAGCGTTTGCTTGCTCTGCTTGTGGGTGCTCACGATCCATGGCCGCACTCAACCAGATGTTCTTGATTTGGATGTTCTCGAAATATTCAGGATCGAAACCTTTGATATGGTCGCGATGCCGGTGAGTGGCGATGAGCAGGTCAAGGCGTTTTTTATCCGCTTCGTCCGCGTCGGGCAGCATCTCATCTTCCAGATTTTTCAGCGCATTTTTAAGCAAATCAACCCGGCTGATGGTCCCGCAGTCGATCAGGATGTGAAAACCATCATCACCGTTTGGGATGTGCACATAAATGCAGTCTCCCACGCCGACATTGTAGGCACGTACTAAAAGCTTATTTGCCATTGTCGTTCTCCTATCTGTTCTTCAGTGTACTCATCAGCCAATCTTAAATGCGGTGACAGCTCAAAAACCAAAGCTCCATCGACTTTACGAGTGATATTGGGGGGAATTCGAGCGCCGATCAATCCGCTTTGGCCCTCCTCCATCAAGCCAAGCTGTCCCCTCTTAATCTTCCTAGCGATAGCCTCCAAAAGTTGCTGTCGCCTTCTCTCTCCCGCTTCCACCTCCTTTCCCCAGTCCTTGCCGCTTCGAACTTGCGTGCCAGGTTTGCGGAACCACGAAAGCACGTTGCCGTTCTCATCAAAGACCAAAGTACCCCCACATAGCATGCTGGTGGTCTGTCCGTTGTACCTGCCGAACTCTGGGCCATCCAATTTAACCTCCTCCCGCCAGACATATTCCAAGATGATCTGTTTGGGTAAGCGGCGGGCTTGACGGGTAAATTTGTTAGCCACATATAGGTCCGCAACGATGAAGTCCTGGATTGGCGGGATATAGAGTTCCTCCCGGTTGTCGTTGAGATAGAGATAAGCCGCCGATCGCGACCGGGAAATATGGTCGA
>JASFVL010000316.1:0-5090 GCA_050049875.1 Anaerolineales bacterium | reverse complement strand
CCTTCAGGAAGTTAGCTTGACTTTTAGAGGTAATTTTGATATGCTATATCTACCGACCGTTCGGTAGATATAGACATGGATAGAGAACAGCAGATTCTGAAAGCAGCTGCGGTAATCTTCAGCCAAAAGGGTTTCCACGCTGCATCGATGCGCGATATTGCCGAAGCAGTGCGCTTGCAGAAACCCAGTCTATATCACCACGTTTCCAGTAAACAAGAGATATTACTAGCTTTGTTGGATCAGGGTTTAGATATTCTGATCGAGCTTTTGGGGGAAGTAATCTTGGGACCGGGTTCTCCGGAAGAAAGATTACGGCGGGCTATGCGAGCTTATTTGAAAGCCTTAGCTGATCATCGTGAACTGGCCGCCGTTCTGCTTCTGGAACATCGCTCCTTAGAGCCAGAATTACATCAAAGACACGTTCCCCGGCGTGATAGATTTGAAGATTTGTGGAAGAGTTTGATTACAGATGGGGTTGAGGCAGGAAATTTTAACTGTCTGGATCCAGGACAAGCTACCCGAGCGCTTCTTGGGGTGATGAATTGGACCATAACTTGGTATAAGCCTGACGGACCGCTATCCGCTGAGGAGATTGCTGATCAGTTCGCCGATCTATTTTTATATGGACTGTTGATTCGAGATGAAAAGTATCTCTAAGGCCGAAAAGAAAGTCCAACAATTTGAGTCTTCATCTGGGGCGCGAATTTTCCAAATTCCGTTGGAAATATTTCCTGGATTCTGGGGCCATGCTTATATTGTAATGTTAAACGATTATCGCGTCATGATTGATGTTGGCTCTGGTTTTGGAAAAAGCAACGATCATCTCGAATCTGGGCTAGCGATTGTCAATCAAGACCTCCAAGAGTCCATAAATTTTAGCGACTTAACGCACATTTTGATAACCCACGGGCATATTGATCATTTCGGTGGGCTCAGCTACTTAAAAGAACGCACCCAGGCAAAAATTGGAGTTCACGAGTTGGATGTGCGTAATCTTACGAACTACGAAGAACGCCTGGCTGTTGTTGCCCTACATTTGGATGATTTTTTGGTCGAGGCAGGCGTTCCAGAAGCTCGCAGAAGCGAGTTGATTCAACTTTACAAGCTGACTAAACTTTCCTACTATTCCGTATCCGCGGATATTACCTTCCATGGTGAAAGGATGAGATTGGGTCCTTTCGAGATCATTCATGTTCCAGGGCACTGCGCAGGACATGTTGTTCTTCGTTTAGATGATGTGCTTTTCAGTGGAGATCATATTTTAGGTGGCATCAGCCCCCACCAGGCACCGGAAAGCCTTACACTTTCTACCGGTCTGGGACATTACTTAGATTCGCTGGATTCCATGCGTCCATGGGCAGACGAGATTCGCTTAACTTTAGGGGGACACAACGAACTGATCACAGATCTTACTCGCAGGGTTGGTGAGATCAAGCATCTACATGAACAGCGTCTGGAACATGTTTTAGATCTTTTGAGGGAACCACACACTATTCGAGAGATTTCTAAACACTTATTTGGAAAAGTTCGTAATTACAATGTTCTTTTGGCATTGGAAGAAGCTGGCGCTCACGTTGAGTATCTCTACCAACGTGGTTTATTGAGCATTGCAAACCTATCAGATTACGAAAGTCGTAATGGCAGTATACCGATAATTTATCACCGTTTGTGAAGTACTTAATAAAAAGACGGATTTTAGGAGGTCCCCATGTATTCTTTTGAACCAAGTGAAGAACAGAAGATGTTGATTGATGCTGTCCGACGATACGCAAGTGTTGATTTACGGCAAGCAGCAAGGGAGGCTGATGAGGAAGCTCAACTAAAACCCGAATTGGTTGAAAAAGGTTGGGAGATGGGTGTGTTGCAAGCGTCTATTCCCGATGAATATGGGGGTTTCGGTGAGCGATCTGCCATAACGGGAGTCTTGGCTGCTGAGGAAATGGCTTGGGGAGATTTATCCTCGGCGTTGGCGGTGATGACGCCGGGATTGTTCGTTATGCCAATTTTCCTTGTTGGCAGTGACAAGCAGAAACAGGAATATATCCCCTCAGTACTTGAGGCCGAATGGAAACCCTATACTGCCGCGCTAATGGAAAAGCGAATTGATTTCGATCCCAATGAACTACAGACGGTTGCTGAAGAAGGAACTGATGGATACATAATCACGGGAGAGAAAGTATATGTTCCTTATGCGGCTGATGCGGAATCGATTGTGATTTACGCCAATTTGAATGGTCAATCCCAAGGGTTTATTGTTCCGAGGGGAACGGAAGGCGTTCAGGTGGGTGAGCGCCAGAAATTGTTGGGGCTTAATGCCCTGCCACTTTATGCTCTGAAAATGGAAAAAGCCCATGTTTCGAAAGAAGCTCGACTTGGCGGGTCGGATGGCCACGATTTCAGGCCGATCATCGACGCTTCTCGAGTAGCCCTTGCATCCATGGCTGTAGGGCTTTCAAAAGCCGCCTTTGAATATTCGCGGGACTACGCTAAGGATCGCGAGGTGTTTGGCGTCAAAGTCGCTCAGAAACAAGCGATCGCCTTCATGTTAGCTGAGATGGCGACAGAGATCGAAGCGATCCGATTGCTGACCTGGGAGGCTGCTTGGATGCTAGATAATGGGAAAAACGATGCCAGCAAACAGGCATACTTGGCGATGACAGGCGCGATCGACATGGCGATGATGGTTACTGACCGCGCCGTCCAAATCTTGGGAGGGCACGGTTATATACGTGAACATCCTGTCGAGATGTGGATGCGAAACGGGCGCGGTTTTGCAACATTCAGTGGCTTGGCAATTGTGTGAGAAATAATGACTTGGGTAGAACAGAAAGGATAACCATGGTATTTTCCTTTCTATGGTGACGTCCTGCAAGGAGTTAAATAACATGATTGAATTTGAGACCCCAAAACCAATAGAACAAATTAACAATGTAATTGAAACTGTGGCAGTGAATATGATGCGGCCGAAATCCAGGTATTTCGATGATCATGAGCATGAGATTCCCTGGGATTACATCAATTTTATGCATCAGGCAACCAAAGCGATGGGGGGTACATCAATGGCGCCGGAGGAGGACAAGAAGAAGGAGGAAGATGAGCCGAAAAAGAAACGTCCTCCGATTGCTTACCAGCGCTTGGCGCATATGGTCGAGATGCTCTCCTGGGGAGATGCAGGGATGTACTTATGTGTACCTGGAGGGATGTTGGGATCAGCATCTGTAACTGCAGCAGGGACTGCGGAACAAAAGAAACGTTTCCTCAGCCGGTTTAGGGGTGATAAACCAGTTTTTGATGCTATGGCTTTGACAGAGCCTCACTGTGGGTCCGATGCTTCAGCGATTCGTGCATCTGCGGTGCTTGATGAGGAGACCAACGAGTGGATATTAAATGGAGAGAAAATATTTGTCACCGCTGGGCATAAAGCTTTAGTGGACTCGGATGGTTTTATCGTGGTTTGGGCGAAGATCGACCCAGATGCCGGAAGAGCTGGAATGCGCGCTTTCGTGGTTGAAGCGGACACACCGGGGTGTAAAGTAACAAAACTTGAGCACAAGCTTGGTATACGTGCCAGCGATACGGTATCGGTCGTGCTCGATGACTGCAGGGTGCCATATGATAATCTCTTAGGTAGTCCCGAGATTAAAACAAAGACTACAAAGGGCTTCAGAGGGGCAATGGCAACATTGGATGCCACCCGTCCGATTGTAGCCGCTCAAGCTGTTGGGATCGCTCGTGCGACACTAGAGTTGCTCAAGGAAGAATTAGAAAAACAGGGTATAACGATCCGGTATGGTTTGCCACGTCAAAAGCTCTCTAATATTGAACGTGAAGTGATCGACATGGAAGTGATGCTGCGCTCCGCCTGGTTGTTGATTCTAAAAGCTTTGTGGATGGCAGACAACAAGATACATAACCCATTGGAAGCCTCGATGAGTAAGGTGAAGGCGGGTGATATCGTGGTAAGAATCACCCAAAAAGCGCTTGAGATCATGGGACCTTTAGGCTACAGCCAGGATTTGTTGTTAGAAAAGTGGTTCCGGGACGCAAAGATAACGGATCTCTACGAGGGCACTGGGCAGATCAACAGATTGGTGGTCGCACGAAATTTGCTGGGGTATCGCGGCAGCCAATTGCGGTAAAAACTCTTAGTGAATGATTCTTCGCCCTGCTGTCTCCGAACATGTCCGAGTCCTTACAGACGCGTTTTGAAAGATGGGGATTCAATTTCTTCCCCTGCTACCGCGGTACGGGTGCTCGCATCTCTTATATCGCTGCAGATTGGCGCGAGGTGCATGTCAGAATACCGCTCTCGTTGCGCACCCGGAATTATGTGGGAACGATATTCGGTGGCAGTTTATACGGAGGGGTCGACCCGATCTATATGTTGATGTTGATAAAGAATCTGGGAACAGATTACGTTGTTTGGGATAAAGCAGCTCGGATTCATTTTAAGAAACCTGGTCGTACAACGCTATTCGCTAGATTTGAAATCAAAGAGCAAGAGCTTCAAGAGATTCGCAGGAGTTTAAAAAGAGAAAAATCAACGGATCGGAAATTCACTATAGATCTAGTGGATTCTGAGGGTATTGTTCATGCGATCGTAGAAAAAATAATCTATATTGCCCACAAAGCTTAGAGGTAGATATGTGGAGATTTTATCGGTCCGTGTGCTTGATTTGGGATTTAATTATCAAGAAAGATCTGGAGGATCTCGAAAATGTAATTGAGCAGAAGAACTGCGAAAGGAAGGTGAACCTCGATCTTAGCGTAACTCTCAAAATTAAAATATTGTTGCTTGGATTTGGAATAGCAATCAACACGGGTTGCGGTGTTAATGATGTGGAGTTAGAGCTTCTAGCGACAAATACCCAAACAGATACTGCTACGACTCAGCCTACGCGCACATCTTTGCCCGCTACCCAAACAGATACTCCCACGTTGCCGGCTACGGCAACACTAACAAGTACACCCGAACCGACATCAACAACGGATCCTCTTTCCAAGTACACTATTGAGCACCTAAGTAGTCGTAGTTACGGCGGAGGAGAACTCAAGATTGAAGAGACCTTGGAGGATAACGCTTACTTCAC
>JASFVL010000315.1:0-5115 GCA_050049875.1 Anaerolineales bacterium | reverse complement strand
TGAAGGCATTAAGCTAACCAAGGAAACCCAGCCGGATGTTGTCTTGATGGACATCAACATGCCGGATATGGATGGTATTACAGCAACCGAAGTTATTAGGAAGGAAGTACCATTCACGCAGATAGTGATCCTATCCGTTCAGGGTGACCAAAATTACATGCGTAAAGCAATGTTGGCTGGAGCGCGTGATTTCTTGACCAAACCTCCAATGGTGGATGAGTTACTGTCCGCCATTCGTCGAGCGGGAGAGATGGCACATAATGAGAGGAAAAAGGCCAACATTCAAATCACTCCTCAACACGTTTCTGGTGGAGCAAGGTTTGGAACAACTCCCCTTACACCCTTTGGCAAAGTTGTTTTAGTATATAGCCCTAAGGGGGGTGTGGGTTGCACAACGATTGCCACGAATTTGGCTGTAACTCTAAATAATGAAGATACACCCGTTGTAGTAGTTGATGGTAATTTGCAATTTGGTGATATCTCAATATTTTTAAATGAAAGAAGTAAAAATAGTATCGTCGATCTAACTCCTAGAGCGCATGAATTAGATGTAGAGGTTGTGGAGAATGTTCTCATTTCCCATACATCGACTGGCATAAAGATCTTGGCTGCTCCAACTCGTCCAGAATATTCAGAGAACGTCACTACTGAACAATTCACAAAGGTGTTAGAGTTCTTACGACGTATGTTTTCATATGTTATTGTAGATACATCATCGACGTTGACTGATGTTGTATTAGGAGCTATGGATGTCAGTGATTTAATCATCTTGGTAGCGACTCAGGATATTCCCTCTATAAATAATACAAGGCTGTTCTTGGATTTGATCACAGATTTAGGTATAAATCGTAATAAGATTGTCTTCACCATGAATCGCTATGATAAAAGGATTGCCATCACTCCTCAGAAAGTGGGAGACAACTTAAAACAAAAAGTTAATACAATTCTTCCTGTGGAAGAGCGCATTGTTGTACCCTCCGTCAACAGAGGGATGCCGTTTATGTTGAATTCGAAGTCAAATCCAGTAGCACGTGGGGTTTTATCACTAGCCGAGGTAGTTAGAGAGCGATTAAGTGAAATTGAAGAACAGCTTGAAGGTGAACAAGAAGGAGAAATTATTATTGCAAGGTGAGTCATACACAAGCAACTCAAAAAACAAGCTATATGGCTCATTTAAGGAGCAACTTCCGCATGAACGAGGTGAAAAATGTCACTTCTTAAACGTATAGAACAAGGGCAGGATAACGATACAGACCAAGGTTCCAGAGAGAGTTCGCGTCTTGTATCCTTACAAGCTCGAAGGGTCGCTCCACCCGGTACTAGTTCACAGCGAGATACCTATAGCGATTTGAAAACGCGAGTTCAAAATCGATTACTAGCTGAATTAGATCCTTCGATAGATGTTACTCAAGTGGGCGTTGTACGTAATACAATCCAGGAATTATTTGAACAAATTCTGTCAGAGGAAAGTATAGTGCTTTCTAGACAGGAAAAACATCGTTTATTTGAACAGATCGCAGCTGAAATTCTTGGTTTTGGACCATTGCAGGGTCTCCTTGAAGATGAAACGTTAACTGAAGTGATGGTGAATGGGGCGAAAAACATCTATATTGAGCGAGATGGTAAGATCCATCGAGTCCCCCTCTCTTTTGAAAGTGATGATCACGTAATGCGAATTATTGACCGTATCGTCGCCCCTTTAGGCCGCCGTGTGGATGAATCTAGTCCGTACGTGGATGCCCGTTTACCTGATGGTTCGCGTGTTAATGCCGTTATTCCACCAATTTCCTTGGTTGGTCCAGTACTCACGATTCGAAAGTTTGCGAAGAATCCCATCACACTTGAACAACTTATAAAATATGGTTCCATTACACCTGAGGCATTGCAGTTTCTAAAGGCGTGTATTGAATCTCGCCTAAATGTAGTCATCTCCGGAGGTACAGGCTCTGGAAAAACCACATTGCTCAATATTCTTTCCCAGTTTATTCCAAGCGATGAGAGGATTATTACAATAGAGAACGCGGCGGAACTACAACTCCGACAGGAACATGTTGTCACTCTAGAATCTAGACCACCCAATATTGAAGGTCGCGGAGAAATTACTATCCGACAGCTAGTTATAAATTCCTTACGCATGCGTCCAGATCGGATAATAGTTGGTGAGATCCGCGATGAAGCCGCTTTGGACATGTTACAGGCAATGAATACTGGTCATGATGGTTCATTAACTACCGCACACTCAAATAGTCCGAGAGATTCTCTGGCAAGAATTGAAACGATGGCTTTAATGGCAGGTATGGAGTTGCCTGTACGAGCGATAAGGGAGCAAGTTGCGTCAGCGATAGATTTGGTTATACACGTAGAACGATTGCGGGATGGCAGTCGAAGGGTTGTAAACATCACAGAGATCGCCGGTATGGAGGGGGATGTCATAACAATGACTGACGTATTTGTATTCGAACAGACTGGTGTTGAAAATGGAAAAGTTGTTGGTCGTCTAAGACCAACTGGGTTGAGGCCGAAATTCATTAATAAAATTGAAGCAACAGGGATTCACTTACCCCCATCGATATTTGGTATCGGTAAGCGGAACTATTAATAATTCCCACGGAAGGTTTTCGATATGTCCATTCCTTTCATACTTTTACTTGGAGGAGGTTTTGCTTTCCTGCTGATTACTGTGGGGGTAGTTGTCTCAATAACAAGCGAAAGGTCTCTTGTTGATCAAAGAATCGGCAAGTACATAGAAGAAGAACTTGAATCAGATGAAGATGTCGGCGGCTCTGTGGTCGCTGACTGGTTAAATGTACAAGTTGAGCGGTCATCATGGGGAGAACGTATCGCCCGAGATCTAGCACGTGCTGATTTGAAATTAAAACCAGCTGAATATATTGCTCTGATATTAATCTCTTCCGCTTTTGTGGGGTTTCTGTTTTGGTTTTTTGGTGGGAGAGTGATACTTGTCGGGGTAATTGGTGTGCTTGTGGGCTCATTTCTTCCCAGAATCTACGTGCGACGTCAACAGAATCAACGTCTAGTCAATTTTAGTGAACAACTTCCTGATATGTTGAATCTAATGGTTAATGGGCTGCGAGCTGGATTCTCTACAATGCAAGCTATGGAAGCTGTCAGTAGTGAGTTGCCAGCACCAATCTCCGATGAATTTCATAGACTTGTTCAGGAGATGCAGCTGGGATTACCAATGGAGAGAGCTTTATCAAATTTGTATCGGAGAATTCCCAGTGATGACTTAGACTTAATTATAGCAGCCATAAATGTTCAGCGAGATGTGGGTGGGAATTTGGCTGAGGTTCTGGATACAATTTCTTATACGATACGTGAGAGAGTGCGCATAAAAGGTGAGATTCGGGTTTTAACCTCCCAGGTCATGTACTCAGGGCGTTTCTTGGCTCTCTTACCATTAATCCTCTCCGGAGTATTGTGGTTTGTCAATCGTTCTTATATGATGACATTTTTTCAGCCGAATACCCGAATATGTGGTTTTATCATGCTTGGAATTGCTGCTTTAATGGTTGCTATGGGTTATTTTGTCATGACCCGGATTGCACAAATTGAGGTTTAGAAGTACAAGATTCGGAGGCAAATGATGACATTATTGATTTGGGTAATTATCGGGGTGATTGTTCTTGGAGGAGCAATTACTTTGGTAATCGTGGGTTTGAGTGATACTCCAGACCGTGTCGACCCACTTCAAGAACGATTGGCAGAATTTGTCGAACGTGGGGAGTTGGTGGACTTAGAAGAGATCGAGTTATCACAACCCCTATCTGAAAGAGTATTCTTTCCAATGGCTCGACGGATTGGCGAAATTGCTCTTCGGTTTACTCCACAAAACGCTTTACAATCCACAGCTCAAAAACTAGAACTAGCTGGAAATCCAAGAGGTGTCGATCCAACTTTGTTTTGGGCGATGCGATTTATTGGTGCAATTGGTTTCGGCGGTTTACTGTTTCTGGTGCTGACAGTCAGTTCAGTTGATTGGACTTGGGGACGCAAACTCCTGATAATCTTCTTATTCACAATTTTAGGTTTTTATCTGCCTGAACTTTGGATTCGAGGTCGTATTAATCGTCGTCAGAAAAACATCCGCAAAGCAATGCCAGATGCATTAGACTTGTTAACAATATGTGTTGAGGCTGGTCTTGGCTTTGATGGCGCAATGGCGAAGGTAAATGAAAAGTGGGATAACGAACTCTCTATTTCCTTTGGTCGTGTACTACGCGAGATTCAGCTCGGAAAACTGAGGCGCGAAGCCTTGCGTTCTATGGCTGAGCGAGTTGGTATTTCGGAGATGACAAGTTTTGTTGCAGCTATCATTCAGAGTGAACAACTTGGTGTTAGTATGGCTAAGGTCTTGCGGATACAGGCAGATCAGATGAGGGTGAGACGTCGGCAACTAGCAGAAGAAGAAGCTCATAAGGCGCCGATAAAAATGTTATTTCCGATGGGATTACTCATCTTCCCATCATTGCTTATTATTCTCCTAGGTCCTGCCGCTCTGTTACTTATGCAGTCAGCGCTAGGGCAGTTTTTCTAATCAAGAGATTAGCCTTTCATTCTTTGAAATTCTGAATTATAGAACCTGGTTCCTAGGATAATCACGGGTGTTCTATAAACTTTATAGATGGGGTTGGGTTTTATTAGATTGGTTGTATCCTCCCCAATGTGGGGGTTGTGGAAAGTTGGGGATTCGATGGTGTAAAGATTGCGAGAATAAAACTAAAATTTTATCTCCGCCACTGTGTCCACGATGTGGACAGGAACAATTGGGATATGATGAATGTCCACGATGTCGGTCAAATCCACCTCTTTTGACTTCGATACGTTCTTGGGCAGTTTACGATGGACCTGTTCGTAATGCTTTGTTACGATTAAAGTATAATCGGGACCTTGGATTAGGCGACGCTTTATCTGTTAATTTAATTGAATGTTATCAAGGATATAATTGGTCAATAGACATGGTTATACCAGTTCCCTTGGGTGCCGTTAGAGAAGCAAATCGGGGGTATAATCAGGCTGCCTTATTAGCCAGACCCTTTGCATGGGGAGTAGGGTTATATTACAACCCAAAGGCATTAATTCGTGTCCGCGAGA
>JASFVL010000314.1:0-5116 GCA_050049875.1 Anaerolineales bacterium | reverse complement strand
GTCCATCGAGATTTAGGAAATTCACCCGACGCTCTTTCACATGCTGAACAGGCAATCAATTTGGGTGCTGAAGGGACTCAAACGGCAGAGATCACTGCATTTCGAGGGCTCGCTGCTGAACTCGCCAGCGCATTGATACAAGATTCTAAGACGAGAAGTTATGTGGACCTGGAAAACAAAGAAACGCGGCAGGTCTACAACCAAGAAGATGAAAATATACCGAGAGGAAGCTTATGGGGAGACAGCATATACAAGAATATGCTGGAAAAGGACCAATTTAGATATCACTGTTTGAGAGTGGAATTATATTTGGAGGATGGGGAGGATATCTTAGCGGCAGATGCATTAACCTCAGCGATAAAAATCAAAGAGGATCATCCCAGAGTGATGGCATTGAGATCACGTTTAAGTATCAGACATGGTGATTTAGATACTGCAGACCAGGTTCTAAAATCTGCAATGCAAACCTTAGGGGTAAGCTTCGAAATACCAATAGAGGTTTGTGAAAATGTCGAGGATCTCATCACTCTATCGGATGCGATGATGGACCAACTTCATTGGAATGGCGCTGTTTATCTATTGGGACAAACAAAGAATATAAAAACACAAGAGCCGCGTTCTCTCATTAAATATGCACACGCACTGGTTATGCGAGCTGAGACGCAACGATTGTACAGGAAACTTCATGTAAAGGAGCATGCACCTGGTGAATCAGCTCTTGCTGAGGATGCTTATCAATCCTTCGAAAATACCATTAGCCATCTGAGATCCCTGGTCGAAAATGATAGCGAGTCAACTAATCAGACTACGCAACAGTCAGATTTGATTCAAGAGAAAATCAACACACTATACACACGGGGTAAAGCAGTATTTGAACCTAGTGATCAACACTGCCAAGCTCTAGGTGATTTGAATCCAAGTCCAGTGATCCGGGCAGCATACATTGCCTCCTTAATACAGATCAATGACCCTGATACTGCTGCTCAAGTTGCGAAGAATCATTTAGATAGCGATGATAAGAGTTTCCACACATACCCACCATTTCTTGCACAGGCATCCATTGCTCTTGCGAATGACTACCCTGCAATTGCATTGAACGCAATTCGTGATGCCGTCCGGATTGTCACGCGTAATTCTTCACCAGATCAAGCGATTTATTACGTGCTACAAGCCGATATATTGATGGTTACAAAAGATTACCCATTTGCTCTAGAGTCAATAGCTAACGCTGTCTCCCTTTGGGATGATGAGCCCCGTTGGCACGCTATAATCGCTGACTTGTACATATCCAAGTCAAAATTAGCTGAGCATGCCGATATTCATACAGCTATCAGACATCTAGTTAGAGCAGCTGATTTGGAACCGGATTATGCGTTCCACCACATTTCACTCGGTGAAGCTTATCTGAGAGATAAAAACCTGTACGGTGCGAATGAGGCACTTGAACGCGCGAAACAACTTGCATCCGATCAAGCGGATGTCTGGCTAGCACTTGCCCAAGCATATTGGACAGCCCGGGATGATGATAGAGCTATTTTATATGCTCATCGTGCCTCTGACTTAGCACCGGATTTATTAGCAGCACGTTTTCTAATAGCAAAGATCGCCATACAAACTGGAAATATAAATAAAGCCCGCCAGGAAGCTGAAAGTGCACTCCAGCTCGATCCAAATAACACCGAGGGGCACATTCTATTAGCTCAAGCATTGCTCGCACTAGATCATCCCTTACAAGCATTAAATATCATTGAGACAGCGATTCAAATCGCTCCCGATTCGGTGGAATTATTGCTGGAACGGATACACCTCCTCCAACAGGTCCACGGTGCCGAATTCGCTCTTGATGAACTGGACAAAATCATTGATACACATCCAACAGATGATCGGATCATAACTCTACAAGCAGAAATATTAGCTGAATGTGGACATACAGAAAAAGCTCTTGAAAAAGCTCGAGAGGCTTTAAATTTGCTCAATACAAATGGGATTATTCCAAAACGAATTGCTCGAGTCCACAAGCTATTAGGCTCTCTACAACGTCAAATGGGGCAATTAGACCAAGCGGTACACCACCTTAACGAAGCAATAGATATCTATCCTGAATGGACTGATCCATACCTTGAATTAGGACAAACCTATCAAGATCGAAGGCAACAGGACCAGGCTTTACTCTTATATAAACAAGCGATCGAAGTCTCCCCGCGTGATCCACGGCCATATTACCGCTCCGGATTAATCCTAAAAGACGCGAAAGATTACCTTCAGGCGGAAGCGATGCTTCGCAGAGCTGCTGATCTGGCACCCAATGACCTAAACGTTCATCGTCAATTAGGCGCAATGGTGGCATTAAATATCGTTCACAACCGAAATCAGGAAACCAAGGTGGATAACTTAGGATGAATAAAGTCCCAAAAGTTGAAAAGATAACCTACATTGCACAAGATAAACCCTGGCCTCGGGAATATGTCCTGACTTTACTTGAAACGGCAATAGGTTTAGATGAAATCAGATTTGCTCGAGAAGTCGCTCTATCCTGGCTCGCAACCTACCCAGGCGACTTAGAAGTTAGTTTGTATAATGCACGAATATTAATCGAAGAAAATCATCCCCACCAAGCAATCAAAATACTGGAAACATTATGTCATAAGGATCCAGAATTCCTAGAAGCACAGAAATTGTTACACAAAGTGCATTCCGAAATTCAGGATCCATCCGAGGGGGTTCATTGTGGATGTGAATACGCTCTTGATATCAATCACACCCCGAAAGGCACATTACCTAAATGGAGTCGCCCGTTACGAAAAGCTCGACTGGCATTGGATAACGAGGTTACACCGAAGGCAATTGATAATGCAGAACGAATGGTTCAGGCTGCGATTGCAAAAGAACCTCCAACACCTCTTGTGGAGGTAACACACCTTCGATTGTTGACTGCGAGAAAAACTGTTCCCCCTGGGGCTATACGCAGCCTAGCCGAACTCTACCATAAGCGATGGCCTGAATGCATTAGTATTTTCCTTGTTTTGGCTGATATTTTGATGAAATCAGGTAAATCTGACAAAGCAGTAGCATTGCTACATCGAGCAGCAACACAAGACGTTGTAGGGGTTGTTGCCACCAGATTGTGGGGAAGTGAGCACCCATATAGAGCGCTTTGGCCAGAAACACTCGAAGCTTACATTAACCTGCCTCTCCCAGCAGCAGTTATTTCTGCTTTTGGTTGGAATAGATTACCAGAAGGTGAGAAAAAAACCGAATATCTCGCTCGTAATCTACACAAACAAGATCTAAATCCAAAAGAGAATTCTGAAGATTCAGATGAGTTGGATTTGAAAGCAGAGAAAAAGTCGCGTCAAGAAAAGCTTGGATCTCAAGAAATTGATTCCGTCCCCGAGACTCTCCGATCCGTAAAAGCCGAGTTAGAACGAGTCGCCAATCGCCTCGATCAACCAGAGTTAGCGCGATCAGATGGGCGCTTTCCAGTTTATGTAGTCTTCACAACCAAAAGTGGGTTGATTGAGAAGTATGGAGAAGAAGCGACCGAAGAACTTCATGACGCCATGAGGGATCTGGTGATATCCGTTCGAAGCCGAAAAGATTGGGGGGCTATACAATTATATGCAGATGATACAACCAGCATGGCATCCTTCGGTCTTCTTCCTGTCAAACAAAATGATCCTTGGGCGTTAAAATTAGCAATAGCAGATCTTGATGCATCATTGGGAAAACAAGGGGCCATGATCGGCGCACTATTGATTGTTGGTGGGCCGGATGTAGTCCCATTCCACTACTTGCCAAACCCAACCGACGACGTGGATGATGACGTGCCTTCTGATAATCCATACTCCACCTGTGATGAAAATTATTTCATTCCGGATTGGGGGGTTGGTCGGTTACCAGGTGGCAGCGGAAATGATCCCAAACCCTTGATACAGACCTTAGCCCACATAAACGCGTATCACCAAGCAGAAGAAACCAACTCAAGAAATTGGTTGTGGCAGTGGTTATACTCATTTATTGAACTTTTCAGGCCACCGATTTGGCGTCAGCGATCTAGTTTCGGCTATTCTGCGGAGGCATGGCGGAAAGCATCTTGGCAAGTGTTTAGACCTATTGGAGAACCAAGAGACCTGATTACCTCTCCACCCGAGGGGATCGATATTGGAACCATTATTCCAGCCTCGCGGATGAGTTATTTTAACCTGCATGGTTTAGTTGATTCTGCTCAGTGGTTTGGACAACGAGATCCCCTGGCATCATCAGATGGTCAAGATTACCCCATAGCTTTACGCCCTCAAGATGTAATTAACAGTGGTCGCGCTCCCAGTATTGTATTTAGCGAAGCTTGTTATGGAGCAAATATCATCGGAAAAAACATTGATGAGGCGATTGCCTTGAAATTCTTAACCTCAGGTAGCCAAGCTGTCGTAGGATCAACCGTGATGTCATATGGCTCAATCAATGCACCCTTAATCGCTGCAGATTTACTTGGTCACTATTTCTGGAATTACTTGAGAGAAGATTACCCCGCCGGGGAAGCACTACGAAGAGCGAAAATTCACTTAGCAAAGGAAATGCACCACAGACAAGGTTACCTGGATGGAGAAGACCAGAAGACCCTGATTTCTTTCATACTATATGGTGACCCTCTAGCTCAGTCAGAGACTGCTCACAAAAATAACATAAGACTACGAGAATTGTTACCTTTTTCTCGATCGTCTAGAAAGTCGGTCGTTCGAATCCTACATGATGCAACCGATGTTAGGACAGTTTGCGATCGTTCGGATATGCCAGGGACTTCAGAGCCTATTCCCCCTGAAGTGATGACCCATGTAAAGCAAGTTGTAGCCCAATATCTTCCCGGTATGGCAGGAGCACAATTCACATTGAGCCATGAACACTCAACGTGCCATGGCGGTGGTCACAATTGCCCGACGGCACAACTTGTAGGAAACTACCATCCAAAAGGCGAATCTCTGCGTCAGGTTGTCGTATTGAGCAAACAGCTGGTGAATGATCAACATACCCATCATCAAATCGCACGATTGAGACTAGATAGAGATGGGAAAGTCGTGAAGTTAGCTGTTTCGAGATAATTTTGATGGTTCTAAACTGA
>JASFVL010000051.1:0-16535 GCA_050049875.1 Anaerolineales bacterium | reverse complement strand
GACCTTCCCCAACCCGTGATTGAAAAGCTTTCGTAACACCGATTACTCTTTCCACAAAACCAATACCTAAACCCAACCCACACAATGCGCCAGGAGCAGTAGGAGTTGAGCTGGTAACAAAGGGGTAAGTTCCATGATCAAGATCGAGAAGAGTCCCTTGAGCTCCTTCTGCTAAAACCTGTTTCCCTGAGTGGAGAGCGTCAGTTAATGTTCGGGATACATCTCCGATGTATGGGGATAACTGCCTGGCATAGGTTGCATACTCTTGAGCTACTCCTTTCGGATTAAGAGGATCTGTATTACAGAATTCTGTTAGTTGTTCATTTACATTCTTGATATGGGTTTCAACTGCATCTGCAAATCCTTCCAAAGATAGGATCGATTCCATACGCAAACCGTTTCGGGCAACTTTATCCGTAAAGGCTGGGCCTATGCCACGCAGAGTTGTCCCGATGCGTTGCTCTCCGCGAGCAATTTCTTGGGCATTGTCAAGTGATATGTGACCTGGGGTTATGATCTGAGCAGCATGCGATATTTTCAATCTGTTTGGAGTAACATCAATGCCGGCAGAGCGTAGCATTTCGATCTCATCCATAAGAACTGCAAGGTTGACTACCAATCCGTTTCCAATAACCGCCACAGTATGAGGTTGGATTATCCCTGATGGTACCAAATGTAACTTGAAAGTTTGGTCACCAACTGTTACAGTGTGACCAGCATTATCCCCGCCATTATAACGGGCTACATAATCTACTTTTGAAGCTAACAAATCAACTACACGTCCCTTACCTTCATCCCCCCACTGCGTTCCTACAACGATGTTGAGCCCCATAATTATCCTCCATTAATAATTGATGGCCATTATCATCCAGATATAAGATGTGTAAAAAAACTATAATTTTCACTCGACCAATAATCTTCCAATCATGAACACGTTATATCTGTGAAAGTATTGTAAAATTGCCTAGCTAAATTTCATTCTAGCATAAACCAATCATCCAAAGCAATAATTCTTTTGACTGGTTTATAAATTTCTGGCGATATTGAAAACAAAGAAAGGAGATTACTATGCGGAAAAAAGCGATCTTGGTAACTGGGGCTTCAGGGGAAATGGGACATGCGCTCGTAAAAGCCTTGGGGAATGATCAAGAGCATATGTTGTTGACCCTAGATCTGGATCCTATACCGGAAGACATCAAGGGGATTTCCACTCACATCATTGGAGATATCCTTGATCAAGCTTTGCTTGATAGGATGGTCAGTGAGTATGAATTTGAGGCGATTTACCATCTTGCTGCTTTGCTATCTACTCGTGGTGAGTTTACTCCCAATCAAGCACATCGTGTGAATGTGGGTGGCACAATGAGTCTATTGCGAGTTGCGGCTGAACAATCTGAATGGCGGGGGATTCCGGTTCAATTTATCTTCCCCAGTTCGATCGCAGTTTACGGCTTACCCGACTTAGTCGCCAAAAAGCAATATGCACGTGTTCGAGAGTGGGAATGGAACTATCCCACTACAATGTATGGATGCAATAAACTATATTGTGAGATGCTTGGTTCCTATTTCAGTCAATATTACCGCCAATTAGCCGCTGAGAAGCCAGTTATGTTAGATTTTCGTGCCTTGCGATTTCCGGGCTTGATCAGTGCGATTACCGTTCCAAGTGGTGGGACAAGTGATTATGGACCGGAAATGCTGCATGCTTCCGCAAAGGGCGAATCTTATGTATGTTTTGTACGCCCTGATGTGCGTATCCCTTTCATGGTGATGCCAGATGCTGTACATGCTTTACTGGAACTCGCTAAAGCTCCTGCTGAAAAATTAGGTCGCCGTGTTTATAATGTAACTAGTTTTAGCTTGTCTGCTGAAGAATTTAGAGATAGGGTGATAAACGCTTTTCCAACCGCGGACATCTCTTATGAACCCGATATCAAACGTCAGAAAATTGCTGATAGTTGGCCAGCGGATCTCGATGATAGTGCTGCAAGAAGGGATTGGGCGTGGAGTCCAGAATATTCCATTAATCGTGCTTTTGATGAGTATTTGGTGCCTAATATTCGTAAACGATACCAGGAGTGATCATTTCGGTCTGTATTGAAAACAGAATTGTGAAGTTTAAACCGTCATTAGAGTTCTGAAAACTACCCTCCACTCAAGCTCCAGAAACATTGTCGATAACGCTAAATAATTTTGACTCTTTGTCTCGTAAGATCATACAATCACTGCAAAGAAATTGGAGAAAAGATGAGTAAAAAAATGAAGGTTGGCTATATTGGGTTAGGCATAATGGGGAAACCAATGGCACGAAATATATTAAAAGCTGGCTATCCACTTGTTGTTCACAACCGCAGTCGGGGAGCGGTGAATGAATTGGTATATAAGGGTGCACAAGAAGCACATTCGCCTGCGGAAGTCGCTGAAGAAGTCGATGTCGTCTTTACCAATTTACCAGATACCCCTGATGTGGAGTCGGTAACACTCGGTCCTGAGGGGATAATTGAGGGAGCCCATCAGGGATTAATATATGTGGATAATTCCACGATTAAACCAGCAAGCAGTCGAAATATCTCCGAGAAGTTAGGTGAAAGGGGTGTGTTGTGCTTAGATGCGCCAGTAAGCGGAGGTGACATTGGAGCGCAGCAAGGGATCTTAGCTATTATGGTAGGAGGCTCCACGAAAGCCCTAGAGAAAGTTCGGCCCATTTTTGATGTAATCGGTAAAAATATCACTCATGTCGGAGGTGTGGGAGCAGGGCAGATAGCCAAAGCGGCGAACCAAGTTATGGTTGCTGCTCAGATGGTTGCTATGGGGGAGCTTCTTATCTTATCTCAGAAAGCTGGAGCTGATCCACACAAAGTGATTGAGGCAATTCAGGGGGGTGCGGCACAATGCTGGACTCTTGATGTAAAACCTGCTCGTTTGTTTGTGGGAAATCGACAGCCTGGATTCAAGGCTTATATGCAGGCCAAAGATCTGAACATTGTTATGGATACTGCACGAGAGTATGGAGTTCCAATGCCTTCCGCAGCAGTCCACACACAACTATATAATGCCATGTTGCAGATGGATATGTCGGATTTGGATAATTCGGCAATAATCGGGGTGATAGAGTCACTGGCGGGCACTGATTTGGAGTTAGCGGATTAAATGAACAATTCCCCTTGATAATCGTGCAACTTTTCTATCCACTATCCGTATACCAAAATAGAATGATCCAATCGAAAGCTCGATTTAGATGATGCGAATGTTATCAGAGGAGTCATCGAGATGTTTCAATCAACATTCGTATCTATATATGGGCATTCAGGAGCAACGCTGTGAATAACAACGAGTCGGAATGGCTCGTCAGGGCACAAAAAGGTGATGATGAAGCCTTCGCCCGGATTGTCGAGGAGTACCAAAGACCAGTGTATAACTTATGCTATCGCAT
The DNA here is from genome assembly GCA_050049875.1 of Anaerolineales bacterium. Taxonomy (GTDB): domain Bacteria; phylum Chloroflexota; class Anaerolineae; order Anaerolineales; family UBA11858; genus JASFVL01. Next base: position 13,102 of record JASFVL010000051.1, on the reverse strand, counting down.
GTTGGGCAATCCAAATGATGCGGAAGATGCGGCTCAAGAAACCTTTTTGCGGGCTTATAAGTCGTTATCAAGATATGACATAAATCGATCTTTCGCCACTTGGGTGATGTCCATTGCTTCTCATTACTGTATTGATCAAATCCGAAAAAAACGTTTAACAACTTTCTCTATGGATGATGAAAATAAGAGTTGGTTCAAACCAGCAGATCCTGGACCCCATCCTGACAAAGTTGTCAGTCAATGGGAAAGGCAAGTCAAAATGCAAGAACTCCTCGAACATCTTAACCCAAAGGATCGAGCTGCTGTGGTTATGCGTTACTGGTATGAGTACTCCTACCAAGAGATTGCCGACGCGCTTTCGCTAACTGTAAGTGCGGTGAAGAGCAGACTTCACCGTGCCAGACGTGAGCTTGCTCTCCAGTGGCAATCTCAAGAGAAAAATCATTATCTAACAAGTCCAAAGTCTTCTGTAGAGCAGGGAACGTTAGAACAAACCAGCGTCTGATTTTTTATGAGAGCTAAGTCATGAGCCACGAACCTTATCTAACTTGGTTACTTTCCGATGACCCATTACCTCCTGAGAATATGAAGGCGTTAAATGATCATCTACAAGACTGTCATGAATGCCGCATTCTACGAGATTCCTGGTTTGATTTGGAGAATTTCATAAGGTCTGTTCCTGCATTAGAGCCAGAGCCAGGATTTGTTTATCGCTGGCATGATTATCATGCATTGGATCAAATCGAAGAGCAAGTATTTCGTCATCGTTGGCAATCTTTAATCACGCTAATCCTTACCTTGAATGTGCTCGCGTTTCTTTCAATCGGTTTGTTTCTTGGCTTGGCATCAATCTTTGACTCGCCTGCACAAATAATCCTACAATGGGCTTCGCGATTAACAAGCTTTGTATCTTTTGTCAACACGGCACAAGAGTTAGCTCTGACAGTGCTTATGACTTTTACACAAGTGATACCAAACGAGTTATGGTTGGCATTCGCAGCCTTTATTAGTGTTGTCGGCATAATCTGGATCTTTGTAATCCAGAAGTATTCGTTGTTTCAACGGAGGGCACGAACATGAAATCAAAAGCGAAATTAATAATATTTGTTCTGTTAATCTTGACGTTAGCCTGGCCTGGGATCGCGTCAGCTAAAGAGCTACAGGATGATGAGGTCGTCTTTGGTGGCACCTTCACACTAGCTAGTGGTGACAGTCTGGATGGTAGCCTCGTCGTTTTTGGTGGTGCGGTTAGTCTCGAGCAGGATTCCACTGTGAATGGTGATGTTGTCCTCATTGGTGGAACTATCGAAATTGATGGACTAGTCAATGGAAACCTGGTTGGTGTGGGTGGAGCGTTGCGATTGAATAGTCATGCCGTTATAAACGGTGATTTGACTACAATCGGAGCGACACTCCGCCGTGAGGAAGGTTCTCAGGTTGGTGGACAAGTAAATTTAGGCGTGAACCTACCTTTCCAGTTTTCATCACCTGAGGGGTTAGGAATTCCTGGAGTCAGTGTCCCTGAGGTGGGATTTCGTTTTAACCCTGTTTTAGATGTAATCTGGTTCTTCTTCAGAGTCTTTATGTGGGCTGCCTTAGCAATCCTGTTGGTGTTGTTCTTCAAAGAACCAGTAGATCGGATCGCTCATGTTGCAATCAATCAACCCATCATATCAGCAGGTTCTGGATTGCTGACGGCAATCCTTGCACCTATTGTGTTGATTGTTGTGACTCTGACTATTATCCTCATCCCAGTCAGTTTTATTGGGATTCTTGTCCTTGTTGTCGCTTGGTTATTGGGTTGGGTAGCATTAGGTTTGGAGGTTGGACGTAGAATCGCCAAAATGTTTGACCAAGAGTGGGCTCCAGCTATTGCTGCCGGTGTGGGAACGTTCGTGCTCTATTTTGTTCTTGCAGGTTTTGCTGAGATTGTTCCTTGCATCGGTTGGATGCCAAGGACACTGGTGGGCTTGTGGGGACTGGGTGCGGTAGTTTTGACCCGTTTTGGCACGCAGACATATCCACTTGAATCTGTGGTTACCCCAAAGGCTGTAACTTCAACAGGAGGATCACCAAAGTTGAATGAGGGACTAGAGATGGTTGAAGTAACAAAATCACCAGGCACGGATACTTCAGTGACATTAACTGAGGGAGATAAGGAATCTGATAAATCTGATGATACGGACTAGAAAGACGTCTATCTACGGAAAGTACTGTTTGGAAAAGAGGTTTCTCTCTGGTTGCATTGTGTTATTTCGCTGAAACACGCTCATCCGTGCCTGTTAAAAGACGTGCGACGCATGTTAGTGCGCCGCACGTTGTTTTATCTTTGGTGAGGGTTGGTAGTAGAGTATAGTTTTTCTTTGTAATGGTTCGTTAAAAATCAGTATTATCTTACGAATTGAATAACGGAACCTACGATCAATCCGATTTGACCGAGATGGTAAGTGACCATGACTTTTATATCCCTATTGGAGAGTGACTCGACGAACCGATCCCAGGCGATCAAGGTATCCGATATAAAAAATAGAAGGGCTCCTACACTTACCAGCAATGCAGGAAGGGCTTCCCACTCAGGTCTAACATATGTCATTAGTGCGGATAAGAGCATTAGACTGATAACGACCGTATAGGCTAGAATTGGAATTCTTAGATAACTCCTAGCACTTCCTGAAAGTTGTAGATCAATATTCCGGTGGATTCGACTGACTGTTATCAGTATCAGGATAATAAGAATCAAACTAACGATGTTCATTGGCGGGAAGCTCTGATTTAGTCCAATGATATATGCAATGTGAGCAAATAAAAATGCAATCAGCCCGGGGATAAACCGCTCATTGGGTAACATAAGAAATATATCCCCGCTGATGGAAAAAAGAAGCCCAACAATAAACCAAACCAAATTTGTGTTTTGATGGGGAGGTGTTCCAAAGGGGAATAAGCGGCTAGCCATACTCATCCAAATCAATAAAGCGATCATTGTTCCAGGCTTGGTTATATACTCAAGTGGTTTCCAGTCTTTAAAAACAGATAGCCAGTCCAGACCTGCAAGGAGGAAAACTGTGATTAATAAATATTCATTCATTTTGAATATTGTTTCAAGTTAAAGCTATGGTTGAAATACGCATTCTAATTATTTATCAATTCTTACCCTTTTTGGAAGCCAAATGATTTCAGGGCATTATCGTCATTACGCCAATTTTTACGAACTTTAACCCGAAGACGAAGAAACACTTTACGTCCTGACATTGATTCAATCTCATGTCTAGCGTGAGAACCTATCTTTTTTATCATCTTTCCCTTCTCACCTATCACGATACCTTTCTGTGATTCTCGTTCTACGAAGAGCGTGGCAGCGATATAGGCACCGTGGTCATTCCTTTCCTTGTATTCATCTATTCGAATGGCGATGGCATGGGGAACTTCTTCTCTAAGATGACTTAATGCCGAAGCTCGAATCAAGTCAGCAGCAATTTCGCGTTCATATAGATCGGTAACCTGATTCTTAGGATAGAAAGGGGGGCCTTCTGGCAAATGATTGATCAATTCGTTATTCAAGAGATCGAGGTTGACATTACGAGATGCGGATATAGGCATCGTTATTGCCTGCGGTATCAATTTTTGATACGCAGATTGCCTTTCATTTAGATCTGAATCGTCAATCAGGTCGATCTTGTTTAATGCCATAATGACATTTGGGTGCCCATTCATTTGATGGATTAATTCAGTGATCATAATGTCCTCTTTGTGAGGGGGCATTTGGGTAATGTCAACAATAAGGAGTATGAGGTCAGCTTCTTCCATAGCTCTACTGGCCTCGATATTCATTAGTTCTCCAAGTTTATGAAATGGTTTATGGATTCCTGGTGTGTCAACAAAAACAATCTGGGCGTTCTTTTTCGATAAGATACCAAGTTGTTGTTGGCGAGTGGTTTGAGGTTTTGGTGAGACTGCAGCGACATTCTGCTGCAAAAGGGCGTTAATTAGTGTGGATTTTCCCACGTTGGGACGACCCATAACTGCAACAAAGCCAGATCGATGAACAATCTCATTTTGCGATTTCATTAATCATCCTTCATTTTCTGCGATAAACACCCCGGTGATTTTTGGTACAGTATATTTTCCCTCTTTTTGGATTTTCTTTGAAATTTGTATACCGATTTGATCTAACAAGTCTTCCCAAGATAAATATGGGGGGAGCAATGGTTCACAACTTGGTTGTAAGCTATTAATATAGGCTAATACAGGATCTGTATTTGGGAAGATCAATGCATTTTTAATTTGTTTGATTTGAACATTGGGGAAAAATGGTCGAATGATATCAGCTCCACTTTCGAGTGTGAAATGCTTTTGTGTTTTTTGGGTTGGCAACCTATTTTTATATCCCAGAACAGATAAGGATTCAGTGATTTCCAACTGAAACCTATTCATGCTGTGTCGGCTATTTGTAGCTGCAATAAAATACCCTCTTGGTCGAAGTATTCTACGGATGTTTCTGACGGCTTTCCTAATGTCTTGAACGTAATACAGCATGTGATTCGCCAATACGACATCAAAACTGTTACTCACAAATGGGATTCTTGTCGCATTAGCATTCAGAAGCGGGATCATGTTTGATTGTTTGCTTGACTTTAAATCCTTCAGCATACCGTAAGATAGATCTGCTGCAATTAAATACCCATTTTTATCGAGACGTATTCTCACTGGATCAAAGTATAATCCTGCTCCGCAACCGATATCAAGCACTCTTTCATCACCTTGCCAAGGTATGTAACTTATCACCCATTCTGGGAAGTTAATCTTTGGATAGCTATAGATATCATGCGTCCTGGATCGGATAATGAGTCTATCTTGCGAAGCATACATTTCGGTACAGGGTTCTGTATGTGTATTGTGTTCACTAATTTTCGTTCTCATAGAGACATTTCGGCTAATATTGATATTCCTAAAAACCCAACAACTTGATGCTCAACGTAAAATTATCCTCGAATGTGATTTGTGAGATTTTCATCATTATACTGGTTAGTGGTAAATTATTTTAATATGTTCTAGGGTGATTTCACTAAGGAAACGAATCATTATTGGGTGAAGTAATGGACTTGGATGAGGTTTCTCATTATTAATTTCAACAGTTCAATTTTTCTAACCCTTGATTCATGAAATCCTTGTTGGCAAGGGGTGATGAGCATGGTCATGATTTGTCAAATGTAGGTGAAATTTATCTATATTATTTCTTGACCATTTTTAGATGAGGAGGTATAATGTAAGTTCGCATGGGCCCAAGACTCATTGAATCTGAGGAGTTTAAAGGCCATTTTACGAAGAAAATGTATCTCAATGGGGATATTGGCTGCCCTGGCTAATAAAGCCAGGGCATTATTCCGCGTTGAGGTAGATGACTCTTTTATAAGACAGGCTATTAATCAGGAGACATAAAACCTATGGCAGAGGCAACCCCCGTAAAGTCTTATGCTCGTATCAATGTAAAGCTAGACTTGCCGGATTTAATCGAAGTTCAAATACGGTCCTTTGAGCGCCTAAAATCTGAGGGACTCGCTGATTTGTTCCACGAGTTATCCCCTATCGAATCTTACAACAAAGGGATGAGGTTATACTTCCCAAGTCGAACACCCGAATCCGAAGAATGGGGACTTAAATATTGGTTCGAAGATCCGAAAAATACAGTTGAGGAGTGTGTCGAGCGAGATCTCACTTACGCGAGACCTATGTATGTCTCTGTACTACTCGCCGGACCGGATGTTCCTGAACCTATAAAGCAGGATATCTTTTTGGGTGATTTTCCCGAGATGACCGAAAAAGGAACTTTCATTATTAATGGAACAGAAAGGGTAGTAGTTTCCCAGTTAATACGCTCACCAGGCGTATATTTTGAAGCACCCAGAGATCGTGCTACTGGTCGACCATTGGCAGTCTCAAAATTAATTCCAGATCGTGGCGCATGGATGGAATTTGAGACTCGCAAGAGCGATTATCTTACACTTAAATTCAACCGGAAACGAACTATACCCGTGACCATTTTCTTGAGGGCATTAGCTGCAGTTGATGATGGGTTGCCCGAATCACCTCTTGACAATGGTACAGATGAAGAATTGATGAGTCTTTTTGAGGATGTGGATAACAATCCCGACCGAATGTTCATCCCTTCGACATTAAAACAAGAGCCAGACTGGGAGGTGGGTGATGGGATGGGAGTTAACGATGCAGCTTTGATCGAGTTTTTCCGCCGTTTGCGCCCCGGAGATCCAGCAACGCTTGAGAATGCCAAGGAATTTCTGGAAACGCAGCTTTTTGATCAGCGTCATTACGATTTGGAACGGGTAGGGCGGTATAAACTGAATCAAAAATTAGAGCTACACGACTACGTTCCTATTAATCACCGGACAATAACTAAAAGGGATATTATCCGCTTAGTAAGACGAATGATCTCTATAAATAATGAAACCCAAAATCCCGATGATATAGATCACTTGGGTAACCGACGAGCGAAGACGGTCGGAGAACTAATCCAGAACAAACTTCGGATTGGTTTACGGCGTATGGAGCGTGTGATAAAAGAACGCATGTCTATTCGGGATCAGGAAAATATTTCACCAGTGACCCTGATAAACATCCGACCAATGGTCGCTTCGTTGAGAGAGTTCTTTGGATCTAGTCAGTTATCCCAATTCATGGATCAGACCAATCCATTGGCTGAGCTTCGTCATAAACGAACCCTTTCAGCCTTAGGGCCGGGTGGTTTAAGACGTGAAAGAGCCGGGTTTGATGTTCGTGATGTACACCAATCTCACTATGGACGAATATGTCCTATTGAAACACCAGAAGGCCCCAACATCGGACTTATTGGTCGATTAGCCTCTTTTGCACGGGTGAATGATTACGGATTTATAGAGACACCTTATCGACGCGTGATAAAAAAGTTGCCACTAGACTCCCAATACCTAACTGGGAGGGCACTGCGTGAAGATGTTAAAAATGAGAAATCCGGAAAAGTTATTGCAGAGAAAGGGGATCGTTTAACACTGGATCTTGTCAAAAAGATCGCCAAACTGGACATAGATGAAGTTTTGGTTGTCCCCTTTGTCTCTGAAGAAGTTGAGTACTTATCTGCTGATATGGAGGATAAATATGTTATTGCCCAAGCAAACTCGCCTCTGGATGAACATGCTGAGTTTGTGCGTGGTCGTGCATCCTCTCGGTATCAAACCGGCTTTATTTTTGCCGATGCCGAAAATATCGATTACATGGACGTCGCCCCTCATCAGATTGTAGGCATCAGTGCGGCATTAATCCCCTTCCTCGAACACGATGATGCCAACCGTGCCTTGATGGGATCGAATATGCAAGCTCAAGCAGTCCCCCTTCTATTACCAGATGTGCCCCAGGTTTCAACCGGTATGGAGTTTGATGCTGCAATAGACTCTGGTCAAGTTGTTATTTCTGATCAAGAGGGTGAAGTGGTTTCAGTAACCAGCAGCCATATTATTATTCGAGGGGAGAACGGGGATACAGTTTACCCATTGCGGAAATATCAGCGTTCGAATCAGAGCACTTGTGTCGACCAACGTCCAGCCGTTGTGAAGGGTCAGCGAGTTCATGTTGGAGACATTATCGCTGATTCGTCATCCACAGTTGGAGGCGAACTTGCGCTAGGTCAGAATGTGCTGGTCGCTTTTCTCTCCTGGGAAGGAGCCAATTTCGAGGACGCGATTGTGATATCTGAACGACTTGTTCAGGATGATCGTTATACTTCAGTCCACATAGAGAAACACGAAGTGGAATCAAGGGATACACGACTTGGTCCAGAGGAAATCACGCGTGATATACCCAACGTCGGTGAGGATGCTATCAAAGATTTAGACGAGCACGGGATTATCAGAATTGGTGCGGAAGTTGGCCCTAATGATATTTTGGTAGGTAAAATTTCCCCGAAAGGTGAGAAAGAATTAACCCCAGAGGAACGATTGCTACGCGCTATTTTTGGAGAAAAATCACGCGATGTTAAAGATACCTCCCTGCGTATGCCACACGGGGAACGTGGCAAAGTGATTGATGTGAAGGTGTTCAGCCGTGATGACAGCTCTGATTTAGCAGCCGGCGTGGATACCATGGTACGTGTATCGGTTGCTCAACGGCGGAAGATCACAGCTGGGGACAAGATGGCCGGACGTCATGGGAATAAGGGCGTTGTGTCTATCGTGGTCCCTGTTGAAGATATGCCCTTTTTGGAAGACGGTACACCTATTGACATCATTTTAAATCCGACGGGTGTGCCAGGGCGAATGAACTTGGGTCAGGTATTAGAAACCCATCTGGGTTGGGCTGCCAAAAGGCTAGGATTCCGGGCAGTGACCCCCGTTTTTGACGGAGCGCGAGAGTCAGAGATTGAAGCTGAACTAGCTCGGGCGTGGATGATTGATCAATCCTGGAAAGAAGTGGGTGAACGCGCTTGGGAGTGGCTTAAGGAAGATGAGTACGATCCTGAGACTTTCGAAGATGAAGATGAGGTTCGCAATCTGTACCTTGAAGCTTGGTTGGGAGAGATGGATTACCCCGTTTACGACCTGATCTCAGATGAATCTTTCGCACGACGGGCTGTTTTGAAAGAATGGCTTCGTGAACATGACTTAGACCCAGAGGAGATCCTTGCATTTGAAGAAATGCAGGTGAATGCCAGTGATCGTGCAGAACAAGACGAGAGAGCCGTAATTGCTTGTTTGCGACTTTGGCTTGAATCGCAGGGGGAGGATGTGGCGGATATTACTGATGAAGAAATTCGAACCAAGGCAGACGAAGTCGCACTTCAAACGAACCGACCGTATCCAATCCTTGGGAAACAAATACTCAAAGATGGAAAAACTGGTGAACCTTACAACCAACCTGTGACGATTGGTTTTATGACCTTACTCAAGCTTCATCACCTAGTGGAAGATAAGGTTCATGCCCGTTCTACGGGACCTTACAGCCTCGTCTCACAACAGCCTCTCGGAGGTAAAGCTCAATTTGGCGGTCAACGGTTCGGTGAAATGGAAGTTTGGGCACTGGAAGCATATGGAGCAGCTTATACCTTACAAGAGATGCTGACAGTCAAATCCGATGATGTACAAGGTCGCGTGAAGACATATGAAGCCATCGTTAAGGGTGATGCGATTGAGGAGCCAAGCATCCCAGCTTCTTTCCGGGTATTGGTGAAAGAATTGCAAAGTCTTGGGTTATCAGTAGAAGCAGTGACGGAATCGGGTGAGGCTATCAAGTTTGGCAAAGACGAATCTCGGACGAGACCACCACGGTTGAGTACTGGTCTTTTGGGATTAGGAGATTTCAGAAATCGATAAATCGAACCCAAAAGTGCAATATTCGAGTTAACCCATTTGGGCATACTTCAATCGACTCATTATCGAAAAAACCCTTTTACATCGTCTTGACGGTGATATAGCTGCGTGGTACAATCATAGGTCGTTATAGAATGGAGACGGGTGGGCAAAACCCCCCACCCAATTTCAAATCGAATAGTCACTCGTTGTTTGAAAAAACAATCGTATAATAACGAGTTTACACTTACAAGATGTGAGGCCATCAATGCTCGTCCGATGGCCTCCATTATTGAAATAGTATAGAAGTTTTTCGGCAAATTGAAACAAGAATGTCTAAAAAGGTATTTTAGATGATTTTTGCAGGTTCAAAATAGTTGTGTGATGATGTTTTTGGAGGCGAAATAAACGTGCCCACAATTAACCAATTGGTCCGAAAGGGTCGTAAGTCAAAAAAAGTTAAAAGCAAAGCCCCTGCCTTGCTTTATACTTTCAATTCCATGAAACAGCGCCGTATCCGACAATCGAAAGGTGCTCCTCAAAAGCGAGGAGTGTGTACGATTGTGCGCACCATGACGCCTAAGAAGCCAAACTCTGCACTTCGAAAAATCGCTCGTGTACGCTTGACCAATGGTATCGAGGTCACAGCTTATATTCCAGGTGAAGGTCACGGCCTACAAGAACACTCTGTAGTCTTGGTTCGTGGTGGGCGTGTGAAGGACCTTCCAGGTGTCCGATATCATATTGTTCGAGGCACACTCGATTCAGGAGGCGTTGCTGAACGCAAACAGGGTCGTTCAAAATACGGCTCGAAACGCCCTAGGTAAGAAAATTGAGAGGGCTATAGATCGCCAGCGTTTAATGATTTTTCGGCGATACTAAATGGAAAATTGAGGATCGAAATACCCTTCGGGTTGAAATTTGATCGTAGTACGTGTTGATAAAAACACCCCCGAAGGGTTTTGTAACGAAATGGAGAAAAAGGATGCCACGACGTAATAGACCAGATCGGCGTGATATTCCACCGGACGTTCGCTATAACAGCGTTCAAGTGCAGTCTTTCATCAATCGAGTGATGGAGCGTGGAAAAAAAAGCGTTGCCACAAGTTTGGTATATGATGCTATGGGTTTGATTGCGGAGCGATCAAAGGAAGATCCATTAGAAGTTTTTGAACAAGCCATCAAGAACGCTTCGCCTATTATGGAGGTTAAACCCAGACGTGTTGGTGGCGCCACATACCAGGTTCCCATGGAAGTGCCACCTCATCGGCAATTTGCCTTAGCTACCCGCTGGATCATAGGATCTGCACGAAATCGATCTGGGAAATCTTTTTCTGAAAAGTTGGCTTCTGAACTGATGGATGCTGCAAAAGGTTCTGGCACAGCTGTGCGTAGACGAGAAGAAGCTCACCGGATGGCAGAAGCAAATCGAGCGTTTTCACACTTCCGGATTTAGAACCAGGAATTTTGATCAAGTTAAACTCGTAGATTTGTGAAATAAGCACTATTAATTAGGATTAAGTCGCTAGAATAACTGATAACCAAAGAAGTCATGCCTAGAGAGTATCCACTGGAACTATATCGTAACATCGGGATCATTGCCCATATAGACGCTGGAAAAACCACGTCGACTGAGCGCGTCTTGTTCTACACGGGTAAGACTCATCGGATTGGATCCGTGGATGAAGGCACGACTGTGACGGATTGGATGGCTCAAGAACGGGAACGCGGAATAACAATTGTGTCTGCGGCTGTCTCAGCAGTTTGGAAAGATCATCTCATCAATATTATTGATACCCCAGGTCATATTGACTTCACTGCTGAAGTGCAAAGGTCTCTTAGAGTTTTAGATGGAGGAGTTGTTGTTTTCGATGCTGTGCAAGGTGTCGAACCACAGAGTGAGACGGTGTGGAGACAAGCCAACCGTTACGGGGTTCCAAGAATTTGCTTCGTCAACAAAATGGACCGAGTTGGTGCTTCCTACCAGAGAACGATTGATATGATACGCGAACGTTTAGGTGCTAATCCAGTGGCTGTTCAAATCCCTATTGGAGAGGAAGATGGATTTGTAGGTGTTGTGGATCTCCTAACCCAGCGCGCGATTTATTGGGAAGATGATTTGGGTCTCCACTCTATAGAGAGAGAGATCCCCGAAGACCTGGTTAATGAAGCCTCTGCAATGCGGGATCAAATGATCGAACAGATCGCTGAAACGGATGATGACTTAACTCTAAAGTATTTAGAAGGTGAGGAAATCTCGATTGATGAAATAAGACGCGCCATACGCCTGGCTGTGATTAGCAATCAAATAACACCTGTATATTGTGGTAGCGCACTTCGAAACAAAGGTATACAATCTGTTTTAGATGCTGTTGTTGAATATTTACCATCCCCACTTGATATTCCACCTGTTGAGGGGTTAGATCCTTCAGGAGAAGAAGAATTACAACGACCAGCGGATGACTCTGCGCCGTTCAGTGCGCTTGTCTTTAAGATTGTTACAGATCCATATGTTGGGCGTTTAGCTTATATGCGCGTATACTCGGGTAAAGCTACACAAGGGGCAAATGTCTATAACCCAACAAAGCGTACACGGGAACGTCTCGGGCGTTTAATCCGCATGTACGCTGATCGTAGAGAAGATATAAAGGAAGTTGCTGCTGGAGATATTGCTGCTGTGTTGGGTGTTAAAGACACATTCACTGGCGACACCTTGTGCGATGCCGCTAATCAGATAGTTTTAGAGAACATTTCCTTTCCTGAACCAGTTATATCGGTAGCCATTGAACCGAAAACCGTGGCTGATCAGGACAAAATGTCGGTAGCTTTGCAAAAATTGGCTGATGAAGATCCTACTTTCCAGGTGAGAACCGATCCCGAAACAGGTCAGTTAATCATTTCTGGTATGGGAGAACTACATCTGGAAGTCTTAGTTGATCGCATGCTGCGTGAATTTCGAGTTCAGGCAAGAGTAGGACGACCGCAAGTAGCTTACCGGGAATCAATAACCCGAGCGGTGGAACGCGCTGAACATCGATATGTAAAACAAACAGGAGGCCGTGGGCAGTATGGTCATGTTGTTTTGGAACTTGAGCCAAGTGACCCAGGTAGCGGCATACAATTTGAGAACGATATAACTGGAGGCGTTATCCCCAAGGAATTCATCCCATCCGTGGAGAAGGGCGTTTATGAATCAGCCGAATCAGGTGTGCTCGCGGGATATCCGGTAACTGATATTAAGGTTCGCCTATACGATGGTTCTTTCCATGAAGTCGATTCAAATGAGATGGCTTTTAGAATTGCTGGGTCGATGGCATTTCGGGAAGGAGTGCAACGGGGAGGACCGGTATTACAAGAACCCATTATGAAGGTGGAAGCAATTGTGCCGGAAGATTCCCTCGGTGAAATAATTGGCCAAATGAACGCTCGCCGTGGTGAAATATTAGGCATGGAAATGCGCCCCGGTAATACCCAAGCAGTGAAAGCTATGGTTCCACTCGCTGAGATGTTCGGATACGCAACAGAAATTCGCTCGGCTACACAGGGACGTGGAGTATTCACCATGGAATTCGATCACTATGCGCCTCTTGAAGAGAAAGTTGCCCGAAAGATTGTTTTGGGTAAATGATGATTTGAGGAGAACGAAATGTCCAAGCAAAAATTTGAACGCACGAAGCCGCACTTGAATGTAGGGACGATGGGGCACATCGATCATGGGAAGACGACGTTGACAGCGGCGATCACGAAGTACTGCAGTTTTCTGGGGCAAGGGG
>JASFVL010000313.1:0-5134 GCA_050049875.1 Anaerolineales bacterium | reverse complement strand
CTTCTGCCATGGCCGCCCGAAAGCTCTCCTCTCCCTCATAAGGAGGAAAAATATCCACCGGTCCGCTCGGTGCGCCGAACTTTTCCCATCCTGTTATCCAAGTGACCACTGGCGTGTTGAAGATGGCGGCGTATTCGCGCATGAGTGGCACTACCTTACGGGCGGGCCAGAACTTGCTGATCGGGTATTCGGCAGGACTATAAGGTAGAGCGCTAATCAATCTCACGTAGTGGCCGCGGCTGATGTTGGCCAGCCAGGGGCGGGGTTCCTTCAACCAATCAGGTAGATCGGTCCGCTCGACGGTTTTCTGGGCGCACCAGTGCTGACGGTGCGCCCATTCTTTGTAGATATCTGCTGCGGTATACCAATCGCCGTGGAAAACTCCTACAATGGTGTCATAGGGCAGTTCAAAATTCAGTCCCGGTGTTTCATCGTAATTGTGTTCTATGGAAAGGTCAACGCCGTCATGCAAAGGAGCCATGCCGAAGCTCTTGACGCACCCCTTGTCGTCGTAAGTCGCCATGTAGAGGCCTGTGGTTCTGTCATAATACGCCTGCATTTGTAGGGAGATAGGGCCGGGATATTGTACCGGGTACCAGTCAGGGAGGTGCCCACCGTCGGCGCGGAACTTCGCGCGGTTACGTGGCTGCTCTCCCTTGCTGGGTCTGTGTGTTAGCTTGCCTCCCAAAAAACCCCAGGCGAAATAATCATCCTCGTCAGACTTGCCGAGAATGGAGGGTGCTACGAGCACCGGGAAACGGATGGCCCTGACGCCGAAGGATGTGTTGTTACAGATAGAAATGCGCCATCGGCTCAAGGGGGAATCGACCTCCAAGACCACTATGCAGGTGATCGTCAGGTCGAGCGAACTTTGGTGCTTATAGATGAGAGTGAGGATCTGCCTTTCCGGTGAAGATGAATGCTCTACATGAAAGCTCTCGGCATCGAGGGATGAGACCTCTACCACACCCTGGTCTCGGGTAAACAACGCCAGTTCATACAGGGGGCAAGGCTCACCGGCTATGAAGTTGCACCCGCTCTGCCGATCCACTAACGAGATGAGACCCCCCTTTGCTGCAGCGCCAAGGACGATCTCCAAGTGCTCGTTCGAGAGGAACCACGTCTCTCCCATGGCAGAGGGTTGCAATCCCTCAAGGTTTGGTGTTGTTCGTTCGAGTGGTTGAGAGTTCATTTAAATTTTTCCTCGTGAGGGTTACTATAGAATGGCTGTGCTTGTTCCCTATAGGCAAATATTACATACTATCCAGTAACCATGCGCAATTGGTAGATATCTTTCCGTTTGATCTCTTCGGCGCGTTGGGCAATCCGATCAAAATCATCTTGATATGAGAAAATCCGACCAGAAAGAGGTGGACAAGAGATTTCCATCAATTTAATGACGGCCCGGCTCACATCTTCAGCGGGGTGATCTTGTTCTGCTTCCAAGCCCGTCTTAACATGAGGTAGCCATCGTTGTCCCGCTTCAGTTTCTGCTAACAGTCGCGTCATTTCGCTGCGTACAAAGCCTGGATTTAAGGCGTAGACCTGAATATTGTGATCAGCATGTATCAACTCGTAGGCTAACGTATCGGTCATCCGCATAATCGCCGCCTTGGAACTTCCATAGCCAGAGCCACCCAGGTTGGGACGGTCAAACCCCCCACCGGTCATGTTGATGATGATGCCCTCATCCCGGTTCATCATATTGGGCAGCACTGCCCGACAGCACTGAAATGAACCCAGCAAGTTTGTGGTGACATCAAACCACCACTCACTTGCATCAACTTCCCAAAATCCTCCAATGGCGCGAAAAACCGCTGCGTTGTTGATGAGTACATCAACTTGACCGAAGGCCGTGATCACCTGTGAGGCCATTTCTTCAACCTGGTCGCGGTCAGTAACATCCGTGGGGACTGGCAGAGCAATACCTCCCTCGACCTCAATTTGGCGTACCAGTTCGGCAAGCCGTTCTTTGCTGCGGGCTACACACGCGACTTGAGCACCTTGACGGGCCAGGTCGCGCGTTAAAGTCCAGCCGATACCATAGCTGCTGCCGGTGATAATGATCGATTTATTACCAATCTCCATCCTTTCGTCTCTCCTTTTCTCGCTTTAAGTTGAAGCTTTCCAGCGCCAAGCAGGGGCTTCGGAATATATAAACCCTATCCTCTCTCCTGGCTCTAAGCGGAAGGTCTGTCCAAGCATTAACTCAGCTGAGAACGCTTGATCGTTCCCATGGGGGTCGCCGATCGACCATTCAGAAACTCGACCGGGCTTGAGGATGTAGACTTCCACCGGAGAGGAAGTGACGTTTGTGGTTTTTGAACCCGAGGGAGGCACTGGCGGTGTGGTGAGGTCAAATCCAAGCAGTGAATTAGGAATGATTCTGTTGGTGGGCACCCGGGCGCGGTTTGTCACGCCATTGGGGAGGTTGAACACATGGACGATATTGTCTCTGGCGTCAGTTTCAAAAATAAGGTCATTACCCCTGGATCGCTTATTATGGAAACTTAGGCTTAGAACGTTATCCTGTCCAAATATACGCGCTCCAACCGCTTCTTCATGCGGGGCATACTCTTCCGGCAAGGTCCAACGTCGCACCTTTTCATCAAAGTAACTACCTCGTGGTGCATATAGGTGCATATAGAAATGGTTGTAACGGATATAATCTGCACCGGGATCACCAATCCAGAGGTTCGTGCATTTGCCTGAGGCATGTTGCTGCTGGTTATACATCACAACAATCTCATTACACGAGATACTTTTAGGTGAGGAACGATAGGAGGGAACGGGTCTCGCTTTGTTGTCCTCTACTAAACCCACTCCGGTAAGGTATACCCCCCTCCCCCGGGTGTTGGCCTCTTCGGCGAATATTCTGCTGTGCAGGATGGGTCCTTCCGTAGAATCCAACACGATTCCCGCTCCACGAGGATGTTTGGAGACCACTGCAGAGAAGTCGAAAACGCTGGCAGTTATGAGTGTGAAATCATCCGGACCCGGGGAATGAGGTCTAATCCGTACAGCTGCTCCATCAGACTCAGAGACGATCAAACCCAGCTTGTAGCGACAATTCATTTGACTGTCGATGATGATTGCATCGCCGGTTTCCTCTCTGTATGCCCAAATTGCGTTGCCTCCGTACAAGCAGAAGTCCTGACTCCAAGGGATATGCAGGGTTTCATGGAGTATATATATGTTGTCCGTTGAGATAACGCCATCATGCATGCCGCCTCTACCACCATGCACAAATACATCACGATGGTTCTCGTGGGCGTAATCCAGCGCCTCCTGCAGCCCGCTGGTGTGGGTACCGGGCGTGTTAGGGCCAAAATCTCCACCATCATCTGGGCCCTGCAAAGTGACGTGTATCCAGGGTCTTCGTCTGTCGCCAGAAGGAATATCTTCCGTCCTTGATGGCCAAGGTCCAATAGAGCGAGCGGTGCCATTGAAAGCGTTTTCTGCCATTCCATTTTCTCCCATAAGGTAAAGCGTCTATTTAAAATGATGATCCAAAACGGGTTGCCTTTTCAACGTTTGGGCAATTTGCCACGCAGAAGTCAACACACAAACAAAACCCACGATGAGAAAAGGCGCGTTCGGATTGATCAGATCAGCTAACCAACCTCCGATAACAGGACCCAGGAAGACCCCGATCGATCCACCGGCCAAATAAACCCCCATCGCTGTCGCCTTAGTTCCGTCTGGGGATTCGTTTAGAGACCAAGTCCCGACCATCGGCAGGATCATCCCCCACCCGATTCCACATACAAGTACAGCTAGAGTCAAGCCGAGTAATTCGTTCATCCAAGGGATGATTAATGCTGATATCCCAACCAAAACAAAGCCAATGCCAGCTATCCATTTGGTGCTTAACCTCTGGGCAAAAATAGATCCACTCGTCAACGAGACAAGACTGACTACCAGCATGGTCAGAAAAATCAGCGCACCCAATTGGGATTGCCCAGCACCAAGCTCAAAAGCCCGAACTGGGACGAAGGTAAAAATGGTCGCGTTCTGGCTGAAGGTTAACAGCGACATTAACAGAATCGCTTGCAGGATCAGTGGTCGGTTCAAAAGCTCAGCTAGCATAGATTTCGGTAAAGGAGATGGTTTTGCTGACGGCTGAGGTTCCCAAACCAGAAATACAGCCATCAGAGCCAACAAGCCCAGTGCTCCCCCGGCTAAAAACGGCGTTCGCCAGTCCCAGATGCTTGCAAGCAAACCTCCCAATGCGGGGCCCACCGCCAGGGCAAGAGCAACGGTGAAATTAAAAAAACCCATTGCTTTTGTCGTTTGGCTGAAATGTTCTGCAAAAAGGACAGCATTTAGCCCAATTGTTGCCCCACCAACACCCGCAAGTGCGCGCCATAATACAAATACCTTTGGGTCAGATGATAGAAAAAAACCCAGACCACTAGCACTCGCAGCAAGCGCCCCGAGCACGATGAAGACTTTTCGCTTCTGACAGCGGTCTGATATTACTCCGAAAGGAATCCTGAGCAACAAATGGGAGAAACCAAAACTTCCCGAGATTACCCCAACAATCGTCAGTGAGGCGCCAAGAGAAACCGCATAGGGTGGTAAAGTTGGTATGTAGATATGAACTGCCATCATAGATAGAAAGGTGCTAACGCATAAGAAAGCCATCGAGCGCACCTTTGCGTGGTTTTTATTCCAGAGACTCATCTTTTCAGCGATTGAAATGTTAAGCGAAAGTGATTACAGCTAATTGGTATAGTCGAACGATGGGCAGGTTAAACCGAATGGTGTCCTCATTCTGCTCAAAACCGATCGACTTCTCCTCAGGTATGGAAATGATCGAAAGTGCACTTTCGTCCACAGCAAGCTTCAAGTTGGGTTGAACATTCTCTATTTCCAGGATAGGCTTCTCCACTTGGCAGTTCACAAAGTGCAAGACGATTCGGTTTTGATCTGGTTGCCTGTACGCAGTGGTTACCAACCAGGGTGGTGCTTCTACGCTGAACTGTGGGGTTTCGATCAAGGATTGACTAAGTGACAGAATCAGCCCTTTGGGCTCATCCATACTTGGTGGCGTGTGGACATGGCTGGGCAAGTGAGCTTTGGCAAACTGTCATGACAAATAACAACATTGCCCTTTTCCATAGTCGTTCAC
>JASFVL010000312.1:0-5138 GCA_050049875.1 Anaerolineales bacterium | reverse complement strand
TCAGGAAAGCAGGCAAAGTGGAACCGTATCCCAAGATCGTCCACCAGGCGATACTGACAGTGATAAAGTTTGTCAACCAGGCAAGGAGGTATCCCCTCAGAACCGGTTGGGAACGCATAAACCGAAGCACAAAGATGGACCCCAACCAGGTCACCAAGGGGATGGTCCACTGTCCAGTGGAAAATAAGGTTAATAGTGTCCCAATAGCCAACCAGAGAAAGGACCAGCGGTCCTTGAGTGGATAATTCATTCGTTTCTGGCTCATAACAGCCCTCCTATTTGTTTTTTCTAGATAACATCAAACTCTTCTTTCAACATTCATCTACAGTTTACTTATCCATAATGCGAAAGTCATCTACCAGTGGGTAGATTCGAGGTTTATCTGGGGTTGATCTTTAAATTAAACAGCCGCCTATAATAGGTGGCTACAAATTTGAGTCAGGTTACTTCAAACTAGATTCAATTCCCCCGCGCGGGCTACAGCTTCGGTACGATTGCGTACATTTAGCTTGCCGCAGATATTATGAACATGTGTTTTTACGGTCCCTGGACTGATGATCAGATTCTCTGCAATCTCTCGATTGGATAAGCCTTGTGCAAGGAGTTGCAGTACTTCCAACTCGCGCGCACTTAATGGCTCCACCAAGGAGGATTGACCAATCGCGGAGACGATGGGTTTCTCCTCCATAGCAGACAGAATCATCTCCCCGTACCCTGAGGCGAGCCCAAGTCTGTTTGCTTCCAGAAGCAGTGGCTTCAGTTCTTCGCCCGTGTCAATCAAGGTGCGGATGAACCTCTCTGGTCGGGCTAAGGTCAATGCCTCCGAAAGGAAGTCGATCGCGGTCTTAGGGGTCTGCGCAGCCAAAGCTTGCAGGGCGCGCGCTGCGATCATCCCATACCCCCAGCCTGCCTGAGAAGCTTGCTCGAAACATCGTCCGAGGTATTCATTAACATCTTCGTACATATTTTGGGCTAGCATTAACTTCGCCCGGGTCAGGTTGAAAAAGCGGTAAAAGGAATGATAGTCAATGTCATCGGCCATTTGCGTTCCCCAATATAACGCCGCTGGCAGATCGTCTAGCGCAAGTGCGACATGAACATGCGAAGCAGCGAGCCGTGGGAAAGACGCCGCAGGCACGTTGTCATCCCTTACCCTTTTTTGTGCTTTTTCAAGCACATCACGAGCGGCATCCACGTTGTGGTTGGCTAAATGTAATTGTGCCATCACCATCCAAGCGGATACCAGAAGTTCATCGTTCCGCAGGCGTTCAGCCACTTCAATTGTTTTGAGCAGATTTTCCGCACTTTGATCCAAATCATTCCATTCATAATTCAACACGCTCAAGTAAAGGTGCGCTAATCCCAAGATAAATGGTGGAGCATCTTGATCGATCGCTTGCTGGAAAATCAGTTGTGCTTTCCGCAACTGCCCACGGACGGCGAAAGTCATGCCCCGAAAAAGCAAAGCTGTCATAGCCGCGTAATGATTGCCTGTCATTTGAGCGGTCTCGAGAGCCTCTCTCAGGGCTTCCTCAGCAGCCGGCATGTCTCCACTGTGCCAATAAGCAATCCCTAGGTTGGTAGTGACAATGCATCGGGAATTCACATCGCTCTTTGGAAGGAGGGACAACGCTTTTTGGGAGAAATCCATCATCTGCGCGTGGTCCCCCTGCGCCCTCGTGAGATATGCTTTCGCGGTTAGCACTTGACCCAAAAAGGCGGGATCGTCCTGAGCAGCCCCTTCGGCGTGTGATAAGTAGGTAGTAGCCCCTTTGAACTGTCCTGAAAGGATTAGAGGCCAACTATACTCAAGACATAGTCTGGGCTGTGCCAGGAGCACGTCTTTTGGAATGCGGCTGAACCAACCCAGCAAAGTATAGACCTCGCCCCGTTTAAGCAGATCATCGCTGGTTTCCCGGATGAGTTCAGACGCCCGATCCCAATCCAACCCCGCGAGCGCATGTGGAACGGCTTCCAAAAATGCGTCTTGCTCCTGATACCATTGACAGGCGATGCGATGAAGCGGTTTCTCCGAAAAGTCACCCTGGGTGCGTAGTCGATTGCGGAGTAGTTCGCCAAATAGACGATGGTAGCGATACCACGTCCTAGATTGATCGCAGGGCAGGATGAAAAGATTGGCATGCTCAAGCGATTCAAGCAGTTCTTGGCTATTATCCCTTTCGGTAACCACATCGCATAGCGCGCCAGACAAACGTTCTAGAATCGATGTCTTCAGCAAGAAATCTTGGATATCCTCTGGTTGTCTTTCAAAGACTTCCTGCATCAAGTAATCTAATATATATCGACTGCTGCCAGTGAACTCTTCCACAAAATGAGGTAAATCACTTTGCCCCTGCATGGATAGGGCAGCCAGTTGTAATCCAGCGATCCAGCCCTCGGTGCGGCGTTCCAAAGCGGCGACATCCTCGGCGGAAAGGTCGAGCCCCATCACTCCCCGGAGAAAGTCAGCGCATTCTTCCGGCGAAAAACGCAGATCACCCTGGCGGATCTCCACCATTTGCCCGCGCACCCGCAGCCGAGGAAGGGGCAGTGGGGGGTCTTCTCTGGAGGCAATCACCAGGTGCATCTGGGGAGGCTGGTGTTCCAGTAAAAAGGTAAGTTGTTGGTGAATGGGCAGGGAGTGGATGAGGTGATAATCATCCAGAATCAAGATGATCGGTTGCTGCGTTGCAGCTATGTCATTAATCAGGGCTGTCAGGTAGGCTTCTGGTGGAGGCGGTTGGGGAGCCTGCATCATCACTTGGGTGGTCTGACCAATATCTGGGTCAATTTCTTGTAGAGCCGCGATGAGATAAGCGAGGAAGCGGGATGGGTCGTTATCGCTCTTGTCGAGGGATAACCAGGCGAATTGTAAATGATCTATTTTCGATAGTGCCTGGTGAACCCAGGTGGAAACCAGGGTTGTCTTTCCATACCCGGCAGGTGCGCAAACGAGGGTTAGTTCGTGGTCTAAGCCTTGATTAAGCTTCTCAAGCAGGAGAGGGCGGGGAATTAGATTAGAAGGGGGAGCAGGGATATAGAGTTTAGTGGTGAGGATAGACATCTGCACCATGGAACCCCTATTAAGATGAACCAACTTGAAATACAACTCTACCAACCATGGTCGGCATATTATCTTATCACACATCACACCACATTCAAGCTGGTACAGCCCGCGTTACGTGATGATTCCACTCACAAGTTCTCGCGGAAGAACTCCACCGTTCGCAGCATTGCCTGGTCGAAATATGGTGAAATCAGGTTGTGCCCCCCACCTTCGTAACTGTAAAACTCGTATTCCTTACCATTCTCTTGCAACACAGTGGCTAGGTCGAACGAGTAGCCTATATTTACCACGCTGTCATCCTGCGCATGGTGAAGCTGTAATGGGCTGTTAAGAAATTCGATATTTTCCGTCAGAGATACAGCCTTCCAATAATCTACCTGGGTGTTCGGTCGACCGTGGGTATCGATTATCTCCCGAGACCTTCTCCGGCGGTCAGAGCCTTCTTGAGTTTCCGGGGTCGCAGGAGGTCTATACGAATTGTCGTCGATTCGGTATTTTTCAAAATCATCATAGCTGTAGACCGCCCCGGCCCAGATCACCCCCGCTTTGATGTCAGGTTCGATCAGCATCGCCCGTAAGACAAGGTTGCCCGCCATGCTGTGACCCCACATCCCGATCCCTTGGGGGTCGATGATGTCCATCGTCTGCAGGCTCTTGAGCGCGCTGATCGAGTCGATCGTGTACCCGGGCGAGAAGTACGACCCGGAAGGCTCCCCTTCCGACTCCCCATGTCCGCGGTAATCGATCTTTAAGACCACAAAACCGCTCCTCGCCAGGTAATTAACGTAGGCGTTGTAACGTTGCGTGGTTCGGTAAGCCGCTGGTGGTATATACCCGTGATTGAAGACGATCGCCTTAAACCCGCCTTCCGGGGGTTGCACGAAGGGGATCGTTAGCAAGCCAAAGATTTTGTTGCCTTCCGAGATATAGCTGACCAGATGGCGGTGATAATTAGCTCCGGGATCGAGCTCTTGCTCAAAAGTGATCTCACTGCCGGTGATCTCCAAATCCCGCAGGTACTCGATAGTGATCTCTACCCCGACTTCGAAGACCACTTCTGTTTCCGTCGGGGTCGCTGTGATCGTGCTCGTCGGTGGGGATGTCGGGGTTGGGGTTTCAGATGCTCGGGGTGAGATCGGGTTATCGATCGTCGTCGAGTTGGCCGCAGTTGGGCTGGCCACAGTCGTGGGCGGGGCCACTGTCACTGTAGCACTCGCGGCGAGTCTTGCGGTTTGAGGTTCAGCAACGATGCTACAACCCACTAGGAAAACCAAGAAAGTGATTAGTATAAGGACGTAATGCTTTTTAGCAGCCATACCAATAAATCCTTTACAGGGATTAAGGAAGTTAACCTAATATACTGATCAATCGATTCTACCCGCTATTGCATTCATCCCACCTAAATAGTTTTTTAGAAAATCTTCTGGCATCAGATTTTGTATTACTCAGACATTCAAGTGCTCGATATGCAACCGGTCTAGAGGCGCTTGTTGTTTTCACCCCCATTATGCAAACTGCACAAATTCAACCGTACACTTTTTAGATATATTACCGGTAGACAAATAGCCCAGACTGCCATACACTTGGATAAATCTGTTCCGGATTTTCTATAAAATGTGGGTGAACCCCCGCAATTTACAGAAAAATCGCTGCAATATCCTTGGATAACTCAGAGGAAATATACCGATGATGTCTTTTGTGCTGTCCGTATTTGTCTTGATTAGCCTATTGGTTCTCGTTCTTATTATTGAGAACCAGACTTGCATTTGGGCGGTCAAGGCTGTGAGGCGCAGACGTTAGACACAGACTATACCAAGAGAAATCATCAGGCTGCCCAAATGGGCAGCTTTTTTTCTTAATACCGATGGCTACCATGAGATCTGACCGCATCAAAAAAGGGTTCGAACGTGCCCCCCACCGCGCTTTGTTAAGAGCTGTGGGGTTAAGCGATGAGGATTTTTCCAAGCCCTTCATCGCCATCGTCAACTCGTATGTGGACATCGTTCCGGGCCATGTGCACCTGCAGGATTTTGGCAAGCGCGTCAAGGACGCGGTGCGCGCCGCGGGTGGC
>JASFVL010000311.1:0-5148 GCA_050049875.1 Anaerolineales bacterium | reverse complement strand
TGAAATATACTCCTTTCTTGATGGTTAAGGAACTCTTCCGCCAGCGCACCGGAGACATTTGAACCCGGGAAGTGATACCCCTAATCCCAAAATCGCTGATTGGCGAAAAACGGTATCCTTGATGCTCACAGGTTATGGTCCTTTCTCTTGAATATATTCTTCTACATCCACATTGGTGCGAATATCTTCGACGGTGAACACTGCCCAGGGCGTGCCTTCATCGAACCAGGTGGCTGCGCCGACCGCGGCGGTCGTGTACCCATCAACGATACCCCACTGCAAGGCTTCGTTAATCCAGAGAGTCTTGGACTCGCTGCCAGTGCCTTTGTAGCGCATCGATTCCATGAAGTGGATCATATCGGTTGCCGGATCAAAGCGAACGACAAATTGTTGCCTTTCCTCGCCATATGGAACAATCAACAAAGCGGATTCCTCATCGATCGCTTCCCAGCGCACGCGTGGATCCGTGATGAAGATTGACGGCAGCCACATCGATTCGGCCCACAGCCCCAAGTTGGCCCCTTGCTCCACTTTTGGTCCTTCTTCAACTCCAAAAGGCAACTCCAGACGGCCCACCCCGTCACGATAGTGCTCGTTGACCCTCATCAACGGTAATCCGAAGATGGTCGTCTCAATGTAGTGACGATAGTCCTGCCCAGTGACGTGCGTGAAGCGAAATCGGGATGGGAAGGTGATCCCCATGATGCGCAGCTTGGCCCGGCCGGTGACCACAAACGTTTCAACCATCGGTACGCTCTCGCCATAAACTTGGCGATAGAAGCGCTCCACCGGGGCGGGTAAGCCCTCAGGGAGCGGTTGTGTTTCCAGTTCTCCGCTTTGCTGGGGGAAGGCCGGCAAGGGCTTGGGGGTTATTTGCAATCCCAGCCAGGTGATGAAACTTAGGCTAAAAAGAACGCCAAAAATAATGATGATTGTTTTCATATGCTCCTCTACTGACGTAAATCAAGGCGGATTGGGATAAAAGCTGCTCCAATTTTGGTAAATCATCCAACCACTCACTTTTCCCAGCCAATTGCAAAAGGAATGAACACACTAATCCTAAAAGAAAAGCCCTCCGTCCACATCGGAGACATGGGGAGGATGCAATCTGACTAACTTGGGGGGTTTAAGCCTGGTCAGCTGGGCAGGTTGTCATTAGGTTTACGGCTTTGATCCCCGAATAATGACTGTTTCAAGGCCCGGTTGTCACTGCACGACGAGTTCTGGGATTTTAATCTTTCACAAGTTGAATGAGCGAGGTATTTGGCATCTAATATAGCTCTGTAGTAAAACACAGAAAAATCTACAATTGCAGAAATACGTACAACCCAAGGATTTTCCAAATGGGCTTGCCAATCCAATAGACTTGCCCATCCTGATCGCTGCCTTAAGAGAAGGTTATCCCTGGTTGGTTTCATTTTTCAGCCGCTCATCACTTCTTCTCGTTGTATTTCACACCATCAATCCCAGCGAAATCAGCATCTTGCGTCCAAAGCGTAGCTTGATAGGCACGAGCTGTTGCAAGGATGATACTATCAGCCATTGCCATTTTTAATTCTGTTGAGATTTTTGCGGCTTGCAAGGCGATGGATGCAGTCAAGTCAGCAACTTGTCCATGATGCATATCTCCGATGTGAACCAATGCTGTGTTTTCACCGCGCTGTGCCACCAAACGCTTGAACACTTCATACATGCAGATCATAGGGACGATTAATCGCCCTGTATCTTCGATTATTGGAGCAAAAAATGAGGCGTTTTCACCATCTGCAAAATACTCCAGCCAGCCCGATGAGTCCACAATATTCATAGGTCGCGATCTTCCTTTTCGCGTTGTGGATCGGTATCAATGCCCGATAATGACCCGCGTGCCTCTTCGATTGGGCGAACGGGGATCATTACAATGTGGTTACCATATTCGATCACCTGCATCTTTTGTCCTGGTTTGATATTGAGCGCTTGGCGTACCTTTTGTGGTATTACAACCTGATACTTGGTAGAAACCGTCACCGCATTCATACGAAACTCCTATCGAATCCTAATTCGTATTACGATTATACTACCAATCTTTCATATCCACTGACTCAATAAGGACATTGGGACGATGTGTCACTCGTTTGACGGCCAAGGCTTTGCCGCTAAACGAGCGGGTCTGCAGATGCTGCAGGGATCGTACTTTGCTCCATCTGCCTTCCCGGGTTGCCTTTACGATACGCGCTTGCAGCCAACGCACTTCACGGTGGACTCTTCCCCATTCGATAACATGCCAGTTCACTGCATCGTGGGAGATCGCACCAGCTTTCGTCGTCATCTGCCTTATCCCCTTAGTCGGTTTTTCAAACTCTCTCGTAATGAGATGCCTGGTGGAAGTACCCAAAGAGCATGATATCTGCCCACTTTCGTGTGGAGTGATCTTGCTCTTAGCTCAAACTCCTATCCACCCGATTACCGTGCGGTCTTCGCTTTCTCCATCTTCCCATACCCGCAGGCCCATCTACGTCCCTTGCGGCTCGCTTTCCCCTTCGGGAGACTTACGAGATTACCACGTTCCGCGTAAGTAACCATCGTGGGTGACTTAAGCTCTGCTTATACGCCGGTGGTGCTTCGTTCGCGCTAGCGTAGACGTTACACACTAGTCCTGACCATATCATACCCTTCAGGGTACTTACCCTTCTGGTCCAGGCGTTTCCTCTTACGCCCTTTGGGGATATCACCCGACCCCAGCCCATTCACCGCCTGGTACTGATGGCGAAACATCAGGTTACATCCTACTCTCCCAGTTGTAACAATTACCTTTGCGACTTCGTGTCGCAAAATACCAACGTTCCTTAGCGCTATACCTTCTTGATGTTTCCGTGGTAAAGGAGGGTGCGCAAGGCGTCCATTACCGCCTCAGGGGGACCTCCCTTACTGATAAAAGCGTCCACACCGGCCTCCAGCGAAGCTCGTCGAGCTTCGCTGTGGCTGCTGAGCGCCACAATTTGCGCTTGCGGGGAGTGTTCACGCAACCTTTTCACTAGTGCAGAGCTTGGCATGCCAGGCAGTTCCCAATCTAAAAGGATCAAGTCAGGGTGGGTCTTCTGTATGGAGGTGAGTACATTTTCAGATGCGCTGACCTCACTGACGACCCGCCATCCGGTATCCTGTTCCAATAACAAGCGTAGCGCAGCGCACACATCGGGTTGGTCATCTGCCAATAATATTCTCATTCCACAAAACCTGGTCTCGGTGGAAAACTTTCGCTCGTTTCCTGTCTTACCTGATTTATATTGACGGCATCTCCACTTACCTCTACGTTGAAATCCACCACCAGCGATCCAATCTCCGGCGCACCCCACAACAGTGTGTACGATCCGGAAGTCAGGGTAGATTCCCAAGTCATCGGGTATCTGCTCTCCTCCGGCTTCAACAGGCCAAGGTGATACATACGGCCCTCAGCCCGGACCTCCCCACCCGCATCAAGAACCTGCCAGCGACCGGTGAACCCTTCCATTTCAGCAATTTGGTGCTGCGATGTGTTCTCCACCCCCAGCTTTAGGTTTGTGACACCCTCAACGCTCCCGCGAATATCCGCCAGCGGCTTTACAATTTCCGGGCGCGGCATGACCACATGGTTCGCGGAACTGCCGAACTCGGCCGGCAGCCGCCCACAAGCCGATATCAGAAGTAAGACCACCAATAATGCTGTGGTTGCCAAGCTTGCTTTTTGGTTTTTCATGGAACTCCTAAAATTAAATTCGCAACTTAAATATAAACAATCCTGAGGATAGGGTAATAAAAAATCTCCCCCCGCGCATCAGGCGCCTGGGGAGACTTCGGTCTAGATGGATGGGGAGTTTCGATCCTGGTCAGCTGACCAGGTTGTGCTTCAAAGCTTTGGCAACCGCCTCCGTTCGGCTGGAAACGTTCAACTTCGCCAGGATGCTGCTGACGTGAAATTTCACAGTAGAGCGGCTGATCACCAGTTGATCGGCGATTTCAGGGTTGCTCAGACCTTCGACAAGCAGCCCCAGGATCTCCACTTCGCGCGGCGTTAAGTCCTCTCCCGGGGTTAGGCCTCCAGACCCCTTGGTGCTCTCAATCAGCACCTGGGCAGCTTCCGGCGCCAGGGTGGGCTCCCCGCCGTGAGCTTTTCGAATCGCATCAGCGAGCTCATCAGCGGAGACATCTTTGAGCAAATAGCCAATCGCACCAGCTTGCAGGGCGTCTTCCACCAACTCTTTCTCTTTGAAGCTAGTCAAGGCGATGACCTGAGTGTCGGGGAACTGCTCACGGATCTTTCGGGTGGCCTGGGCCCCGTCCAGTTTGGGCATGACTAAATCCATCAAGATCACGTCCGGCTTCAGTTGCTGGCAGCGCCAAACTGCCTCCTCACCGTCACCAGCTTCGCCTACCAACTCCAGGTCGTCAAACGCCATTAAAAAAGTCCTCAACCCGCTGCGTACGACATTATGATCGTCAACAAGCATGACCCGAATGGGGCGTTCTGCTGTCATGTTGCCTCCTCGTTGTTGCCCTTCCAACTCATCCTGATCTCCGTTCCAGTCTCAATCTGACTCTGAATGTCGAGCTCGGCACCAATTTTACCCGCTCTTTCCTGCATAATCCCCACTCCTAGACTTTCAGGAGAAATCTTTTTAATATCAAAACCGACACCGTCGTCTGTAATAACCAGAGTGAAGTCATCATCCTTGCAATGCATCTCAATCGAACAATGGCTGGCGTGAGCGTGTTTGACGATGTTATTCAACGATTCTTGGGCAATGCGGTAGAAAGCGACTTTGACCTCAGGGGGCAAATCGCAATCGCCCACGATCTCCAACTGTACTGGAACACCCGAGCGCCCGGTAAACGCATCGGAAAGCTGCCGCAACAAATCCGAGAAATCGGACTCGATCAACGCCGAGGGGCGCAACGTCACCAGTAAGTTGCGCATCTCTGCCAGGGCTCCGCGCGTCAATGTGCGGATTTCTTCGAGTTGGGCACGCCCCATCTGCGGGTCCTTGTCCCAAATGCGTGGAAGTACATCGGCGATTAAACTGGTCGAAAAAAGAGTTTGCGTGACGGCATCGTGCAGGTCGCGCGCCAACCGGTCTCGCTCAGCTGCCACCGCGCTCTGTTCGGCTCTGGAGCGCAGTTGGGCGTTTTCGA
>JASFVL010000310.1:0-5153 GCA_050049875.1 Anaerolineales bacterium | reverse complement strand
GTTCTCCTTGGTAGATTTTTGGTTTTTCACAATTACAATTTTCTACCAAGGGGCGGTTTTGCTCAAGGGTAAAATCGCCCTAATTTTTGTCTAAACTCGAGTTCTAGGTGATGCGCTAAAATTGGATCAACCAATAACTGTTTCTGAGAGCAAATGAAATGACCATCGACTTCTACGACCAGCTAGCTCCCTTCTATCACCTTCTTCACGAGGATTGGGAGGCGGATATTGCCTCACAGGCGGACTTCCTGAGTGACCTTATCGAGAACGAATGGGGTCCCTCGGTGGAGTCCGTTCTGGATATCTCCTGTGGCATTGGCACACAGAGCATCGCGCTGGCCAAGTGTGGATATCAAGTGACGGCTTCCGATCTATCGCCGGAGACGGTCGCCCGTGCCCAAAGGGAAGCCCAGGCGCGTGATCTTTTAATATCATTTTCCGTCTGTGACATGCGCGCCCTCTACGACCACCACGGCAGCGGGTTCGATCTCGTCATCTGCGCCGGCAATGCGATCCCCCACTTGCTCAGTGACGAAGAGATTCTGTTGGCGCTGCGGGAGATGCGCGCTTGTCTGCGCTCGGGCGGGGGCTGCATCCTGACCATCCGTCAATATGACCAGGAAGTGCGCGGCAAGGGTATTTTAAAGCCCTTCGGCGTGCGCCAAGAGGGCGAAAAGCGCTATGTCATTTTCCAAGTTTGGGATTTCGAAGGTGAGCAGTACGACTTCTCCATGTACTTCATTGAGGATGATATGGAGTCAGGAGAAGTTGAGACGCATATTATGCGCTCGCGCTATTACGCCATCAGCCCCAATCATCTTTTGGAGCTGATGGAGGCGGCCGGTTTTGAAGACGTCAAGCGGCTGGATGGAGGCATCTCCCACGGAGCTGTTCTGGTGGGAACTAAGCGGACCTCAATTGTTTAACCGTTTGACCCACTATGGCGGGGAGAACGCTCATCCCCAGCACAAGCAGCCAACCATTCAAGCCAGGGTTCACCGTGCTCAAGAGATCGGATAGCCCCGGCAAGTAGACCGCCAGCACCAGGAGGGCGGCGCAGATCGCTAACGCCCCCCAGATATAAGGGTTAGCAGTAATCTCATTGCGCAGGGGATCTGTGCCGCGATCGCGCATGTTGAAGACGTGCCACAACTGGGCGGAAGCCAGCGTGAGGAACGAGACGGTGACCGCCTGCTCGCGGGGCATATCCATCCAGGTGAGGGCCAATCCCAGCGCGCCGAGAACCGCCAGCGTGATCAGCAGACCGTAACCGCCAATCGCATACCAATGACCCTGCTTGATGATCTCTTCGCCGGGGTCGCGCGGCGGTCGCTGCATCACACCCGGTTCCGCTTCACCTACGCCCAGCGCCAGCGCTGGAAAGACATCGGTGACCAGGTTGAGGAAGAGGATCTGTAGGGGCAGAATCGGCAGCGGTAGCGATAGCACGGAGGCGATGCCCACCGTAAAAATCTCGCTGATGTTGCAGGAGAGCAGGTAGAGCACGAATTTACGGATGTTGTTGAAGATGGCACGTCCTTGTTTAACGGCGGTGACGATGGTGGAGAATGCGTCGTCCTGCAAGACCATGTCGGCGGCTTCCTGCGCAACCTGCGTGCCGCGCTGCCCCATGGCTATGCCGATGTTTGCTTTCTTCAGCGCCGGGGCGTCGTTGACGCCATCGCCTGTCATCGCCACGACCAGTCCCTCGCTCTGGTAGACGTCAATCAGATCCAGTTTCTGCTTCGGGCTGACGCGTGCCAAGATCGGCGCCTCCTTGATCCTAGCGCGATCATCTCCGCTCTTATCCAATTCTTGCAGTTCGCGGCCTTCGAGCACCTGCGCGTCGTCCTTGTCGACCAAGCCGACCGCCAGCGCCACCTTACGTGCTGTCGCCGCTTGGTCGCCGGTAACCATGACGACGCGAATACCGGCCTGCTGGCAGGCTTGGATGGCGCTGCGCACTTCCTCGCGCGGCGGGTCCATGAGCCCCACCAATCCGATAAATGTGAGCGACTGATAAGGGTCGGCTTCTGAGTTGTCGGTGGATCCCTCAGCCACCCCTAGTACGCGCAGCCCTTCCCGAGCCATCTCCTGGTTGCGTGCCAGCCACTGGTCGATCTCAGACGAACTGAGTTCATCCATCCCGCCCTCAGTACGGTGCTGGCTGGACACCTCAAGTACCGCTTCTGGCGCCCCTTTGACTGCCAGCCGGTAGCCTTCATCCGTGCGATGGAAGGTGGCCATCATTTTGACGTCCGGGTCGAAAGCAACTTCGCGTTCCTCCGGCAACTCCTCCAATAGGTCGTCACGCTGGATACCGGCCTTGGCGCCGGCCACAAGCAGGGCAACTTCGACCGGGTCGCCGATGGCATCCTCACCCGCCTCCTCATCCGACAGTGTGCCGTTGTTGCACAGTACGCCGACTTCCAGGGCGCGCCATAAGATGTCGTTCTCCTGCGCTGATATTTCCTCCTCGTTGAAGCGGAAGGATCCCGTTTGTTGCAGACCCTCGCCGCTGATATGCACATCGCCGACAGTCAGCGCCATTTCGGTCAGCGTCATCTGGTTCTCGGTCAGGGTGCCGGTCTTATCGGTGCAGATGATGTTGGTGCCTCCCAACGTCTCTACGGCGGCGAGGCGGTTGAGCAGCGCGTTGCGCTGCGCCATACGGCGCATGCCGCGCGCCAGTGCAATCGTCGCCACAACCGGCAAACCCTCGGGAATAGCAGCGACTGCCAAGGCGATGGCGGTTTCGATCATCTGCAGCGTTTCGCGACCCTGCAGGATGCCGATGATGGCAACCAGAGCGGCAATTGCCAATGTGACGATGATCAGCTTCTGTCCCAAGCCATCCAAGCGCTCCTCCAGGGGCGTTTGCTCCTCCTCAGCCTGCTCAACCAGGGCCGAAATTTCGCCCAACTCCGTCTGCATGCCAGTGGTGACGACCACGCCGAGTCCAGAGCCGCGCGTGATTGCTGTTCCTTTATAGGCCATGTCCGCCCGCTCTGCCAGCGGGCTATCCTCGTCCACGGACTCCACCTGCTTGGTTACAGGGACGGACTCCCCGGTGAGGGCCGATTCATTGGCTTGCAATGTGGCTGCCTCCAACAGCCGAATGTCCGCGGTAACCACATCACCACTTTCCAGGATGAGGATATCGCCAGGAACCAATTCCTCGGCGTTCACCTCGCGCACCGAGCCTTCGCGGCGCACCTTGGCGCGCACGTCACCCATCTCTTGAAGCGCCTCCATGGATCGGGCGGCGCGCAATTCGGTGAAGAAGCCGATTAATGCGTTAATCAGCACCACGATAACGATGGCAACGCCGTCGACGATTTCCCCGAAGGCGAAGGAGAGAGCAGCCGCAGCTACCAGGAGCAACACGACTAGACTCTTAAACTGCTCGATGAAGATGCTCCAGGCGCTACGCCGTTCAGCTTCGCGCAGTCGATTGTGGCCGAATTTCTCCCGCCGTTGGGAGGCGGTTTTGTCATTGAGACCGCTGTCCGGGTCCACATTGAGAGTCTCTAAGACTTCTTGTGGGGTGAGGGACCACGGTTTCTGGGGCAAAGAGATAGTAGCCATGAACTCTCCATTTCACGATTGCGGCTATCCCTGCCTGGAAGGACCTCCAGGTTGTTAGGGATATATTGCGGTTGGCGTCCTGCCCTGGTCAGTTACAAAAATATTATTGCTGTAGGTTTCTCAGGGCGAGTGATATATAATACCCCAAACCAACCTCGCCCAACTTTTTTATTTCTTCAACAGCGCCTAGAGAAGAGGTAGGTGGTCGAGAATCCAATAGACTCCTGCCGATACGATCCCCGTTGCAGGTATGGTGATGATCCATGCTGTGATGATCTCCTCTGCTACGCCCCAGCGCACTTTACTGACCCGTTCTGATGAGCCCACACCGATAATCGCCGAGCTGACCACTTGGGTTGTGCTGACTGGACCGCCGATTAAGGATGCTCCCAGGATGACAACCCCGGATGTCAATTGGGATGCGAAACTGTGCACGGGGCGGATTTTGTAAAATTTCCCCCCCAGGGTCTTGATCAAACGCCAGCCGCCGGAGGCCGTACCCAGTGCCATCGCCCCCGCACTGGCTGCGATCACCCAGATAGGCACTTTGAATTCATTGGTGAAACCACCAATAACCAATCCCAAAGTGATGACCCCCATGGTTTTCTGGGCGTCATTGGTACCATGGCTGAAGGCTAAGACCAGGGAAGTCACAATCTGTGATCGCTTAAAGAAAGTGTTGATCTTGGGTGACGCGGCCTGGGCGAAAAAAAATATGATCCGCGTGATCAGGAATCCAAATATGAAACCGATGATCGGGGAGGCTAGCAAGGCGATTAAAACCCTCGCCAATCCCCTAAACTTTATCGCCTCAAACCCCGCTCCAATCATAACCGCGCCTACGATTCCCCCGATTAACGCGTGTGAAGAGCTGCTGGGAATACCCAAGAACCAGGTAAACAGATTCCAGAGTATCGCTCCCACCAATGCCGCGATAATCACTTCTATTGAGATCGATTCGGCTTGGACGACTTCGGCGCCGATGGTTTTTGCCACAGCGACACCGAAAAGAAAGGGTCCCGCAAAATTGGCCGCCGCAGTGAGCCCCAAGGCTGTATGAGGGCGGAAAGCGCGCGAGGAGATCATTGTGGCGACGATGTTGCTGGAATCGTGCAGGCCATTTAGAAAATCGAAGAACAAAGCCAAAGCGATTAAAGTCAGCAGTGCCGGCGTCATCTGCACTTCTCCATTCAGCTCATTTTCACGACGATGTTGGATATCACATTGGCGGCTTCATCGCCTCGATCAGCCGCATTGCTGAGATGGCGATATACCTCCCTCATCTTCAACATTTCTACAATATGGTGGACATCCTCAGGTCCGCTGAACAAATCGGCTACAGCTTCACGATAAACGCCCTCAACGCGATTTTCCAAAGCCTTTGCCCGTTGAGCGTGGTCTATGGCTACGGCGGGATGCTTCTTTAACCTTTGCACAGCCAATAAGATCTCATACGCAGCGTCAAGCAGCAGTGAAGACATCCGCTGCATGTACGACGTCGGTGTTACCTGCAGAATTTCCATTTCATCCACGGTGCTGTAAGCATAATCAATCACATCATCGAT
>JASFVL010000309.1:0-5154 GCA_050049875.1 Anaerolineales bacterium | reverse complement strand
CGGCTCGTTTCCCATAAGGGGACAAGGGATCCCAGACTATTACGCCGGGTCCTGATCGTTGGAGCTGGGCCGGTGGGCCGGGAGCTGCAAGGGCAAATCGAAAGGCTTCCCTATCTAAATTTAAATGTCGTCGGTTTCTTGGATGATGATCCTGATAAAAGGGCTTTCCATAAAGACATTTTAGGCTCCATCAAAGATGCCCCAAGGATCCTTTCCTTGATCCCTGTTGATGATATCGTAATTGCCCTGCCGAGAAGAGCGCACGAAGAGGTCAGCCGATTAGTGGCCAAATTGCACAACTACCCGGTTAAGGTCTGGGTAATACCGGATTACTTTCACCTTGCCCTGCACAAGGCTGCGGTCGATGAATTTGCCGGAATCCCCATGCTGGACCTGCGTGCGCCCGCTTTGAACGATTACCAACGCTTGGTCAAACGCTTGTTCGACCTGGCCGTCGGTACTATCCTACAAATCCTGGTCTTACCAATCATGATCGCCATCGCAATCGCGATCAAAATCGATTCTCGCGGTCCGATTTTATTCAAGCAACGACGAGTGGGAGAAAATGGCCGCCTGTTTTGGATGTATAAATTTCGCTCCATGGTTATGGATGCGGACCAACAGTTAGAAAAATTCATCAAACGAGATTCTGATGGAAATATCATTCACAAAACACCGGATGACCCGCGTATCACCCGCTTGGGTAGATTCCTCCGCCGCACCAGCCTTGATGAGCTACCTCAATTATTTAATGTCTTAAAAGGTGACATGAGCCTGGTTGGTCCCCGTCCTGAAATGCCTCTTTTAGTTGAGCAATATAAGCCATGGCAGCGCAGGAGGTTCGCCATTCCCCAAGGCATCACCGGGTGGTGGCAGGTCAACGGTCGCAGTAATAAGCCTATGCACTTACACACTGAGGACGACCTGTATTACGTGCAGAATTATTCGCTGCTTTTAGATCTACAGATCCTGATTAAAACAGCATGGGTTGTTTTGAGGGGTAAGGGAGCCTATTAGAGATCAAAACGGACCAAATGAACTCTTAAATCAAACATGCAACTCTATACCTCTACTAGACGATTAGGACAAGATTGAATCTTGTCCTTCTTTTTTCCGGCACGTCAACTACTACTGGAATAGGTTATAATTCTGCCTGTTCAAAACAAACCATTTTGGAGATCCAATCACCATGTCCTATTATGAAGACGAAATCGACCTGCGTCCCCATATTCTCGCTTTAATCAAAGGTTGGTGGAAAGTCGTTCTAATCGCGTTCGTCTTAGCAAGCGTAACACTGGCTTTCACGATTTCACAACCTAGGACCTATCAAGCGACTGCAACGGTCGTACTCACCCGCAGCCAATTGAGGCTTTCGTTAGCTGAACAATTCCCTACGGTATCAGATTCTAGAGACGATCCATCCCGTAAAGACGCTTTCTTAGCCATCGCTAGAAGCGACTCGATTGCTCAAGAGATTTACAATAAGCTTGGAGACCAAGCTCAAGGTAATTACGATTCGTTCGCAAGTTTAAAAGAAAGTGTTGAAATCAATAGTGTTGGAGATGCAATCCAAGTAACTGCTGAGGCAAAAAATCCAAATTTGGCTGCTGAGATAGCAAATACCTGGGCGCAAGAAACTAACCAGGCCATCAATTTAGCTTACAGTGGTGAGCAACCTCTATCAGAAATTCAAAACCAAATTACATCCACTAAACAAGCCTATCAAGAGGCACAATCTGATTTAGGCTCATTCATTCGAAACAACAAGATTGTATTATTAGAAAATCAGATAGCCGAAGCGCAAACATTATTAAATACCATCACGCAAGATCGTACTAATCTAATCGAATACTACGATAATCGCAAACTGTTAATGACCCAATTAAAGCTCGAAGCGGGAGCCTTAATTGAACAACTCAATCGCGGAAATCAATCGAGCGCAGGGGAAACGGGCATCGCCTTAGCTGTCTTGGTATCTAACGCAAACACATTTGGTTACGAATCAGGAGTTAACCTCGACATCCAACTTGCGGACTTAAGCACTATTCAAGACTCAGAACTTGCTTATCAAGGCGACCTAGACTTGCTCATCCAACAAGCTGAGGAGGAGATCCTAAAAGCCGACGAACAATTGACAAGACTCTCCCAAGAAGTTGTTCAGGGTGAAACCTCCAAACTCGCTGATGAGACCGCCACCC
Organism: Anaerolineales bacterium; assembly: GCA_050049875.1. Lineage (GTDB taxonomy): Bacteria > Chloroflexota > Anaerolineae > Anaerolineales > UBA11858 > JASFVL01. Next base: position 2,956 of record JASFVL010000309.1, on the reverse strand, counting down.
AACTACAGGAGTTAGAGGCTCAACTCGAAAGTGAAACAGCCTTCATGCAAGAGTTAACCAGTGATAGGGATTTAGCTTGGGAAGCCTACCAAGCTCTCCTGGAGAAAGAGACCGAGATAAAAACCGCTTCTCAGGCGAATGTCGAGGTAGCACTAGCAAGCCAGGCAATTCCACCACAAGAACCAACCCCCCGGGGAACCATCCGAAACACCATGATAGCCGGCATATTGGGGGGTATGTTGGCTGTATTTTGGATCCTTGCTAATGTGTGGTGGCGATCCTCGGACTTAAATTTATCACCCAACGATAAGACGACAAAACCTAGTGACAATAACTGATGGGCAGGATGCCCAGCTTTTTAAATCTTTCTCTTGATATCCTTAAAAAGCATACCATTGCTTTGCTGATCCTACTCGGAGCAGCTCACGGCCTCATTTACGTCTTTCTCATCCCTACCTGGCAGCACTACGATGAGCCAGGCAATTTTGAATATGCCTGGCTGATCGCTAATCACGAGGGCCTCCCTGAAAGAGGGGACTATGATCAGACAATGCGGCGAGAAGTCGCTGCATCGATGATTGAAAACGATTTTTATGAAAATCTGGGGAGCAGACCAAACCTGCTATCTCTAAACGAACCCGTTAACATTGGAATCTCCCAAACTGGTGATCTCCCCTTATATTACCAACTGGTTTCGCTACCGATGACGCTGCTTAGGGGGGCTGAAATCTCTTTCCAGCTATTGGTTGGGCGTTTGGTTTCTTGGGTGTTGTTACTCATCAGCATTCTCTTAGCTTGGGGGACAACAAGAGAGTTGACCCAACCAAATAACCCTCTTCGCTGGATGGTGCCTCTCAGTCTTGTGCTTCTTCCGGGATTTGTAGATATCATGACCGCTGTTAACAACGACGTAGGAGCAACAGCATTCTTCTCCCTTTTTTTATGGGGAGCAGTAATCACAATTAAACATGGCTTGTCATGGACAAGATCACTTTGGATAATAGGGACAACCATCCTATGCTTCTTCACAAAGTCCACGGTATATTTTGTCTTGCCATTGCTCATGATAACCTTTGTTTTTGCTATCTTTCGTGGAAATCGACGTATATGGGCTTGGTACATAATCGGTGCATCCAGTATCTTATTGATCTTGATGACATTCACATGGGGGGAAACAACAAAGTGGTATCGTCATTACCCATACAATTATCAGACAAGGTTCAAGAATCCCGATGCCCCCCTTGGAGATTACGCTTTCTTATTCGCAGTCCAAGAGGGGACGGTGAGACCCCAAATATCGCAAGTACTATCCCAGGCGAAATTAGCTGCCATTCGCGGGAAAATAATAACAATCGGGGCTTGGGTATGGGCGGATAACTCGATAACCATCCGTCTTCCAATTCTCAGCGATGGAGAAAAATATAGCACCCAAACCGTGAATATTGGTCGGAAACCCGAATTTTATGCATTTCACACCGCGATCAAGGAAGATATTGAGCGAGTGCACATCCTCCTATCACCCCTTACGGCTAAGAGCCAAGAAGACGTAAATATATATTACGATGGTGTCACCTTGGCTCTTGGAAACTATTCAAGAGATAATCCCCCAAGTTTTAATGACCCGATGGGTCGGGAAGGCACATGGGGAGGCAAATCATTCGAAAATCTATTAGATAATCCGTCCGCAGAATCTGGAATGTTTAACCTGCGTCCAAGAGTCGACGCCTTCATTCAAAAATATTTCCCTATAAATCCCTCTTGGGCGCTTAACTCGCTTGTAGATTGGAATAAATCGGGATGGTATTACAAATCAGTAGCCGCCAACCTACTTAGGACGTTTTGGGCAAAATTCGGTTGGGGACAGGTATCTTTGCTTGGTAGCAAACCCTATCGTGTTTTAACGGGCGTTTCACTCTTAGGTATTTTCGGGGCAATAGGACATACCATTAAGCGAAAAAATGGTCTGTATTGGGAAGTGGTCATATTATTTGGCTTTGCAATTCTATTCATTTATGGGGCGGCCATCTTTAGAGGGGTTTCTTCTGTGTTCTCAACTAATAACCGTGTTTTCATCCCAGCCGCCCGATATGCTCTTCCTGCGATTATCCCGACCATGATGGTTTTAAACATTGGTTGGTTGGAGATTTCAAGGCTTATCCAAAAATGGACAAGAATTCGTCAGAGCTATCTAACTGCTCTTTATATTCTATTCTTTATTGGACTGGACGTCATATCTGTATTAAGCATTCTTCGTTTTTACAATCGTTAACCGATAACAATTATCCAAGAAAAAATACAGATGATATTCCGGTGAAGTAGAGATCACGACAACTCACAATTGAACCTATCCACGAGATCGTAACAATGAACTCTAAATCTAATCCATCAATTTTATTAAAATTATCTCTAATCCTATTAACTAGTTTGACAGCTTGCCAAAACAGCATATCCGGACCGACTGGAATCCCCACTTCTTCACACACACAAACTGCAATAGAAACTGACATAAATACTGCTTCCGTCACGAAGACCTCAGTTTTACCATCCGAGACTTCAACACCATCCCCAAACCCTTCTCCTCCGGAGTTTCCTATCGGTGGTATTGAGCAATACAACTTGACTACCTCTGATGGTTGGGAGATCATTAAGCAAACAAACGCCTATTGGTTACGAGTCAATGGTCTGCTTTGGAGCGAGGTAGAACCCGTTGAAGGGCAAAGAAATTGGAGTGCAGCAGCGACGTTAGAACAAGAGCTTCAAAAGGCTTCTGATTTTGGTTATCAGGTCATCCTGATTATTCGCAGCACACCCTCGTGGGCACAGCGTGAATCTGGCATTCCTTGCGGCCCAATTAAGCCAGACAAACTCAGCGCTTTTGTTAATTTTGTGAGTGATGCTGTCACTCGTTACAGCACCCATCCTTTCAATGTAAAGTATTGGGAAATATGGAATGAGC
>JASFVL010000308.1:0-5158 GCA_050049875.1 Anaerolineales bacterium | reverse complement strand
AAGGCCAGCTCAGCTTGGAGCGGAGGGTCATCCACCTGGACGGCTTCCAATGCCAGGGCAAGGGCCAGATCCGTTTCGCCGGCGTTCAGCGCAACCCCGCTGCTGGCCGCCAGCGCTTGACCCCGTGCTTGAGCCTCATTAAACTCGGCAATCGCCTGCTGGGTGGCACGGGCATCGGCTTCTGACTCGGCGATGGCTTGCTGGGTGGCGCGGGCGTTGGCCTGCTCCTCAGCCCTGACGCGTTCGGCTTCAGCGGTTGCAGCCTGGAACTCGGCCGCGCCCTTTGCCACCGTCGCGGTGGCGGCATTCTGGTTCGCCAGCATTTCATTCTGGCGAGCGATCCGGCTCTGATTGAAAATGGCTAGAGTGAGAATTACACCAACCACGGAAGCGACGATCAACACAGCCACGATGATACGCAGGCGCTGAATGGAGCGGCGCTCCAAAGCACGCTCGTGTTCCTGGCGGGCTGCTTCCTCAGCTTCGCGCAGGCGGCGCTCGGTCAAACTGGTCTCAAGATAAGCCCCCTCCTCGACCGTCAGCGCCAAATCCGTCACCTGCGCCCAAGCCTCGTACTGGTCCAAGCGCGAGCCGCGCAACAGGAAGGAGGGGTCCCTACCCGAGGCCTCCCAATCCACTGCCAGGTTACCCATAACACGCTGCATGCGCACATCCGCCCGGCTCTGCTCCAGCCACTCAGCTAAGCGGCGCCATTCGTGGAGAAGGGCTTCATGGGCAACTTCCACCGTGGGGGCACGACTCTCCTCGTCCCGATCAAAGGTCAGTAGACGGTGGCGACCGTAGAGGTCGAGGACATTTTGGACCGGGGACGATGGACGATGGACCGTGGACGATGGACGAAACACTGGGGACTCCGAGCCGGCGTCACCAGTTGCTGCTTCGCCTGCCTCTACACTGGGTTGGGTATCTCCAGGCGACAACCCTTGGTCACCCAGCAGGGCTTCCAATTCAGCTCTCAAGACCCGCCGGCGGGTGTCTTCAACGCCCTCCCCGAGGGTCACCAGGCGCAAGAACACTTGACGAGAGGCAGCCTTTCCAAGATCATCCAGCTCGTTATACAGCTGCTCGGCCCGGCGCCCCAAGGCCCCGGATACGCCGCCCATGGACTCATAGGCCGCGACGGTCAGTCTGGCGCCCTCGCGGCGCTCAAACAACTCCGTTAGAGCGTACTGGAGAAGCGGCAGGGCTCCCACCTGCTCATGGACCTCCGCCACCAGACGGGCAACCAAACCCTCCTCAAAACTCACCCCGACCTTGCGGGCTGGCTCCTCAATTGCTTGGGCTAACTCCCCCGCGCTTAAGGGAGTAACGGCCTCCGTGCGCTCGCGAACCAGCTCGCTGAAATCAGGGATCATCAGAGGGCGGTCGTAGAAATCCGCCCGCAGGGTAATCACGACCCGCAAGCGGCTCTCCGGATCGATGACCGCGGCATACAGAACGTCCATAAAGGCGCGCGCTTCCGTGGGATTTACGAGGGTAAACAGCTCTTCAAATTGGTCCACAACCAACAACAAATCCGTGGCATCGCCCGGCGGGAGGGCGCGTTTCACCGCCCGGGCGATGCCACGCTCATCTTCTTTCAACTGACCTAAAAGCCTTTCCGGAGGGTTCACCGCCACCCGTAGGATGGCCGCCTCCAAGCCCTCAAAAGGCTTCGTCCCGGGGGTCATCTCGCTGATAAACCAATTTCCCGACCCCTCGACAGCCCCTCGACGGAGAGCCGGCAACAACCCCGCCTTGACCAAGCTCGACTTGCCTGAACCGGAGGGGCCAACGACAGCAAGGAAGCGATTTTGAATCGCATCTTGATCATTCCCATTCGAGGGGGAGGCAGACAGGCGTTCCAGCAGGCGAGCTACCATGCGCTCGCGGCCGTAGAAGTCTCCAGCGTCCGTCTCCTGGAAAGCGCGCAGCCCTTTGTAGGGATTAGCGATCTCATCCAGCGGGATTTTCACAATTGGTGCAACCCCCGTCAGGGCGGCCCGGAACGCTGCCGCGAACTCCAGGGGATCCTGATAGCGCTCCAGCGGGTCTTTGGAGGTAGCTTTTCTAACCACCTCATCAATCTTTACCGGAAGCTCCGGCCGCTGGGCGACGATCGAAGGCAGCTCTTGAGTGCGATGGGCTTCCCGCAACGCTTCGCCCTCCAGGTCCGGATAAGGGCTCTCCCCGGTGAGGAGCTCATAAACCGTGACCCCGAAGCTATAGATATCGGCCGAGGGAGCTGGCTCCGCCCCTGCGGAAAGCTCGGGGGATAAATAGCCCATAGAGCTTGCCGAGCGCTCAGCTTCTGGCGCGTGCTCGCCGCGGAGGTCCGCCAGCGGTCCGGTTAATGTGGCGATGCCGAAATCTGACAGGTAGGCATTGCCGGCCTTATCGAGCAAGATGTTGGCGGGTTTGATATCGCGGTGCACGACCCCCTGACGGTGGGCCCCCGCAAGCGCAGACGCTACCTGACCCACCAATTGTAGGGCAGCATCACGCGACCACGGGCCGCGTTCCAGTGCAGATTTCAGGCTGCCCCCCCGCAGCCAGCGCATGACGAGATAGGCACCGTCCGGTTCGCGCCAGTAGTCATATAGCGGAACGATATGGGGGTGTTCTAGCCGAGTCACAAGCTGGGCTTCGGACTCAAAACTGCGGATGAACTTGGGATCATTCGCATACCGCGGTAGGATCACTTTGATAGCGACATCGCGGCCCACCGCACCCTGATAGGCGCGGTAAACAGCGCCAAAGTGTCCTTCGCCCAGCAACTCCAGCAGCTCATAGCCACGCAGCTTGCCGATCCCTGGAGCGGCGGTTTCTAAAACCCCTTGATCGATTTGTTCGGCGAGCTCCTGCGTAACATCAGATGGTTCGGTCCCCAGCTCATCGGCCAACAGTTTTTTGAAGGCTTCATAGCTTGCAATGGCTTGGCTACGCTGACCGCCCTCAGTCAGAACCCGCATGATCAAACGCTGCGCATCTTCGTCGTAGGGTTCCATTTCGCCAGCGCGGCGTGCGTACCCCAAGGCGGTTTCGTGATCTCCCTGGGCTTCATAATCACGGGCGAGGCTTAGCAGGGCACGCACGGCACCTCGGCGTAGAGATCCCCGCGTGACGACCAGCCAGTCCTCAAAGGAAGCGCTGTCGGGGATGGAAAACCCTTCCAGGAAATCCCCCTGGTAGAGCTCTACAGCCCCCTCGGCATCCCCCGGGTCCCCACTCGCCAAGCGGGAGAACTCGATCACATCCACTTGGTGGTCACTTTGGAGGTTAAATTGGATCGTTTGGCGGGTGATGTTCAGGTAGGGTGGCTGCGCTTCACGGTCGCCGATGACTTTGCGCAAGTTGGCGAGCGCACCCCGCAGGCTGGTGCGGGCAGAGCGCTCCGGGTAATCCGGCCAAAGCAGTCCAGCTAGCTTCTCGCGGCGATGAGGCCGCCCGGTCTCGACGACCAGGTATGCCAACAAGGCGCGAACTTTGTCGGAATCGAAACCGGTTACGGGGTCCCCATCCAGGGTTGCGCGAAATGTCCCCAATAAATTCAATTGCAAGCGCGGCATGATTATCGTTTATTATACCGAGATTTTTTATCTAGTCAGATTGTTTTGATAGGCAGAGGGGAGGTTGGGGCTTGATCCGGGCTGCTCTGTTTAGGCTAACCAGCCACTCCATAGACGGAGATATGCTTCTGGCTATCCTTTCGAAATTCATCCTTCGACCATGATCCCCAACGCTGGCGCAGTGAAAGACCTGCGATCTGTGCCATGAGGTCAAGCTCAGACGGCCATGCGAACCGAAGCCTGACAGGGTGGAAATGGATTTCGTCCTCAGTGATCAAAACGTGCTGGCTGGTCACTCGCTGGGCGACAGGATCAAACTGCGACACCTCAAGCCGCGCCAGGTCTCCCTCCAAATCGATAACTCGCACGGTTTGATGATCTCTAAATCTGCAAGGATCCGGCACGAAAACCTCCAGGAGGAACTTGCCACCTTTGGATAGATGCTGGCGAACGGCGTGGAAGCAGCGCACCTGCTTTTCTTGAGTCGGGAGGTTGAAGAATGTGTTGAAAACCACATAGATGAGCTGAAAGCGTTCATCCATTTCAAAATCGGCGAAAGAACCCAGCAGGACTTCGACATCCGTGCCACGGGGTTTTGCCCTCAATTTCGACACCATCGCCCCTGAGGCGTCGACACCCTTCACCTTGACTCCTTTCTCAAGTAGAGGCAAGGCGATCCTGCCAGTTCCAATTCCAAGCTCCAATGCAGAGCCGTCACCAGCTAACTCGGTAAGGAGCTCAATCGAGGCCGGATCATAGTCAGAATAAATCTCGTCATAGACCTCGGCAAACCGATCCCCATAGGTTGAATCACCATAGTCTTTCATGGGAACTCCACAAGCATTCTAATCCTGCCACAGTTCTCCACAGAAAGGATGTCAAGAGAAGCGAATAATCTGACCCCATTGTTACTTCTTGCTCACTAACAGGATTTCATAGGGTTGCGTCCAGTCCAGTAGGACATAGTTTCCTGGTTGAACGGTTACATCTTGGGTTGTGATCGTTGCCCTTCCATCTCGCCGCTCAATAGAGTGGATTGGCTAGAGGGAAATGCCGGGGCCGAATGCCAGCCAGAGAATCAGGGTGCACGCGCCCGCACCTACGAGCCAAGGCCATCCGCCGGAGGCAACTTCGCCAGAACCAGTCCCCAGGGCTCGCCCGACAACTCGTGGGGCGAAGAACATCGGCACGAAGGGTGCAAGACCAGCTCCCAGCGCAAGGAGGACTGTGCGTGTCGTTCCCAAAGGCGCCGGCAATGCGGCCCCAAGAACGAGAACCGCTGAGGCGCCTGCGCCGATTATGACAATACGTCTGGCCGCCGCGATCCTCTTGGCTTGTGCACCTGGCGGCAGGAGGCGGGCAAGCGCCCCACCAGAGGCCCGCACCATCCAGATTACGCCGGCTGTCCCGATCCCAAGAAATATGAAGCGCAGAGCCAACGAACCCGGCAAATGACCGACTACTGTGATCCAATCCCCGAAGCCAACGACTGACTCCCCGATCATCTTGGTCGTGAGAAGCATCCCGTTCACGCTAAAGAGAAACCAAGCGGTCAGGGCGGCATCAGGACCAAGTTCGCGACGTGAGAG
>JASFVL010000307.1:0-5172 GCA_050049875.1 Anaerolineales bacterium | reverse complement strand
CCACTTCCAATTCCTGCCGATCATAGAGAAAAATTCTGAGAACGACGCACAAAACTGGAAATCAGTGCCTACTAAGAATTCTCCGCAGGGTGTAATCAATCATATCTGCGCGGATGAACATGAAATCGATGATACCTGGTGGTTAGCAAAGTCCATAGTGACCGGGGTTATCCAAAACCACTCGTTCGACAGCAATCCTGCGCAGTATGCAGCGGATAAAGATTTTGTGTACGTTGACATGAAAGCGCGGGAGGTGGTTACTTTTACGGTCGCCTCCACCATTAACACGGGGACAAGCTTAGAGCTCTACGACAGCCAGGGTATTGGGTTGAATGTGACCGGCACAGATCAGCTAGTTTGGGAAGCCCCCAAAGGGGGTCGCTACTATCTGGGTGTTTTCCCTTCATCCGATTCTTTTGGGTGCCCTGGTGTTGTTGGGTACGACCTCGTAGCAGAGATTGTGCCGGTTACAGAGATTTACCTACCACTGGTTACTAGGTAATTACTAGACCGTTTAGTACAGTTAGCGTTAAATAGAATTCCCCCCACTAGAATATGGTGGGGGGGATTTATTTGGATTATAAAGCGATTCATCTTCGCTTATTCGCTCTCGGCCTCCACCGTCTCAATGGCGGGTTCCGGTTCAGCCTTAACCCTCTCCAGCGGTTCTTCGGGGATCAGGACCATCATGACCAGATAGGCGATAAACCCCGAACCACCCCAAAAAGTGCTCAAGACGAAGAGCAGCCGGATGATGGTGGGGTCGATGCTCAGGTATTCGCCCAAGCCACCGCATACGCCGGCGATCATGCGCTCGTCTCTGGATCGGTATAGTCTTTTTTCAACAGCCATTCGTGACCTCCTTAAATGGGTAATTTATGATCCATATATTCGAGAAATCGTTTTGAGTGCTCTCATATTTGTTTACGTAAAACCATTCATAAGGTTGCAAACGAATGAAATTCGCGTTTGCTAAGGGTAATTTCCTTATATTACAAAGCTGTCATTCTATATGGATTTTTCCTCAAGACGTGTATAATTTCAACAGATCGCTATGAATCATTTATGGTATTGGTTATGATCGACCCAGGCACTTAGATTAGAGTTGGTTGGGGAACTTTCTCCACTCGGGTTTCGTCTTATCTATTGGGTGACTTTTCATGAATCTGCATAAAAGTATAAGCATTCGTTGGGGTGTAAGACAATGCCAGATGAGGTGGTTTATCGATGACTCAAAATTATAAATTTAGGAGTGCAGGGACAGCTCGACTCACCACCAAGGTGCATTTACTACCACTATATCTCTTGGTTGGTCTTGTCCTGGCTTGTTCGCTGCCTGGGCGGGGCGAGCCGACCACCTCTGTTTCCACAGAGCTACCAGAAGTGACGAAATCCCCGACTCCGCCACCCCAACCTACGCCAACTCCCCAACCTCTGCCCCCCGCTGTGGTGGAATCCGACCCGCCGCCAGGACCAGGTTTTCCTCTACAGGGACCATTGACTCTGTACTTCAACCAGCAGATGGACCGACCCTCGGTGGAAAATGCTCTCAGCGGACAGCCTTCCTTGGCGGGTCGTTTCGAGTGGCTGGATGACACAACGGTGGTTTTTAAACCCGATGCGGCACTACTTCCGGACACTGATGTGAGTGTCTCCATAAATACCAGCGCCCGAGCTGCGAACGGGTTGACGCTTCCGGAACCCCTCCGCCTGGATTTCCGTACGGTGGCGCCCCTGCAGATCGTACAAACCTTGCCGGAGCCAGACCAGAACGAGGTGAACCCCAGCTCAGCGCTGGTGGTGACTTTCAATCAGCCGGTGGTACCTTTGGGGGAGGCAATCACTAGCTCTCCAGAAGCTTTCCACCTGGAGCCCCCCGCTGATGGAAGGGGTGAGTGGGTCAACACCAGCACGTATATTTTTTACCCTGAGCCGCCTCTGGCAGGTGGGGTAAGCTATAGGGTCCAATTGAACTCTGACCTGCGCAGCACGGCAGGCGCTCCGCTGCTTTTCGATGCCGATGCTAGCGTGCTATCCGAACCGCAGTGGTCCTTCACAACCGCTCAGCCGCGCCTCGAGGCGGTAAATTTGGATCAAATCCAGGGCAATGTCCCACTGGACATCTCGGTCGAAATGAACTTCAACCAACCGATGGAGGCACGCAGCGCCGAGGAGAACTTTAGCTTGCTGGGTCCCAGCACGCAGAGGGTGCCCGGTCAATTCGGCTGGAACGCTGATTTCACCACTCTGACTTTCACACCAACACAACTTTTAGAGCGCGGCGTGGACTACACGTTGATCTTGCAGGGGAGTGCGCAAGCCCAAGGCGGCACCGCCTTGGGGCAGGATTTCAGCACCCAGTTTCGTACAATCCCAGAACTTTCGATTTTACGCACAGAACCGGGTCAGGGATTGGGGACTCCCATTTACCGTGGTGTGGTGATTTACTTCAGCGGACCGATTGAAAGCGATGAAGTGCTGAATTACGTAACACTCGAACCATCCGTAACCAACCTGCGCCATTGGTGGGATGGCGATCGCAGAGCGCTTTACATTAACGGGGACTTCACCCCTGTGACCGATTACAACCTACGCCTCTCCTCGCAGCTGTCCGATCCCTGGGACGACACCCTGGGAAGTGAATTCAGGCTAGACTTCCGTACGAACCCATTGGACCCGGAGCTGATCATGGCGCACGGGGGGATCGATCTCTTTTTAACACCACAAGAGACATCCCTGACTTTGCAAGCAACGAATCTGAGCAGCGCCAATATATCCGTTGGCAGCGTACCTTTTGCTGATTATGTCCGCTTCCTAACCCCCGGCGGATTCGATATGCTGAGGGGATATCGGCCCGCAGATGAACGCACATGGAATCTCCCACTTAACCTACCCGGTGATCGCGTCTACCCGGTTGATTTCCCGATCACCCCAGAAGGTGGACCGTTATCCCCGGGTATCTACCGCTTGGAGGTCAATGCTCCAGGGCTGCAGTACACACCTGGGCCAATCCTGCTGGTAGTTAGCAACGTACACTTGACCTTCAAACTCAGCCCCACGGAGGCGCTGGTGTGGGCGGTCGATCTGCGCGATAACCAAGCAGTGGCTGGTGCTCCTATAGCGATTTATGATGGCAACGGAAACCTTCTAGCTAGTGGACAAACCGACGCCCAAGGTGTCTTCGAGGGTGATGTGTCGGCAATTAGTGAGGTGGAGGACGGACCGATCGGTCTTTATGAGAGCACCTACGCCTTGCTAGGGCAGCCCGGGGAGGAGCGTTTCGCGCTCAGTCTGTCCACATGGAACCAGGGCATTGCTGGCTGGGATTTTGGCATCCTTACAGATTACTCACCCCCAGGACTGAAGAGCTACCTGTACACTGACCGACCAATTTACCGCCCCGGTCAGACGGTGTACTTTCGGGCTATCCTGCGGTACGCCCAAAACGGGCGCTACAGCCTGCCTGAGATGGATACGCTGCCGGTCTCCGTATCAGGTCCTGGTTTTGAACAAGCGGAGACTTTCCGGTTACCACTATCCGAGTTTGGCAGCGCTCATGGCGAATACACGCTGCCAGAGAACGCCCAACCAGGATATTACACCTTGGGGACGAAAGATTCCTTGATCTCCTTCCAGGTGGCTGAATATCGCAAGCCGGAAATCGACCTGCGAGTCGATCTGACCCCAGACCAAGTTCTGGCAGGAGGAGCGCTTACCGCGAAGGTGGAGGCGCGCTACTTTTTTGACGCTCCAGCGGGAGATGTACCCCTGCAATGGAATCTGTACGCCCGGAGTGAGGCTTTCAGCCTTCCAGGCTACCGGGTTGGTGTGTTGGACGAGAACTGGCTGCTGCCACCTTGGATGATCCTCCCCACCCCCTTTGGGGAGTTGATCGCTTCGGGAGAAGGTCGTACACAATCGGACGGAATGTTGGCGATTGAACTACCCCCGACTCGGGAGGAGCAGAGCATCAAACGCTATACCCTAGAAGTCACGCTCAAGGATGAGAGTGGTTTTCCGGTTAGCGGGAGAGATGAAATCGAAGTGCACCCAGGAGCTTTCTACATCGGTATGCGACCTGACGCCTGGATTGGGCGGATGGATGAGGAGGTTGGCTACGATGTTACGGTTGTGGATTGGGAGAAGCAGCCTGCTGGTATTAGGGAATTACGTGCTGAGTTCAGTAAAGTGATTTGGGTGCGAAGTGACACACTAGATCCCTTTGGCTTCCCTCAATATGAGCCGCAATACACCCCAATCTCCAGCGCGGATTTCAACACTGCCAGTGATGGGGTAGCGCGTTTGGCTTTCACGCCACCCGAGCCGGGAACATACCAGTTGGATGTCAAAGGGGGTGGGGCGCGCAGCCAAACGCTTCTGTGGGTCGGGGGAGCGGGTCAAGTTTCCTGGCCCAAGCTGCCCAACCAGACCTTGGAATTGACTGCCGACCAAGATCACTACCTGCCGGGCGAGAGCGCCCAGGTCTTCATTCCCAACCCACTGGGGGAGAGAACCCAAGCCCTGGTTACGGTGGAGCGAGGCGAGGTGATGCGCCACCAGGTGCTGGAGTTGGATTCTGCGGGGATAACACAGGCGATACCTCTCTCGGCGCAGGACGCTCCCAATGTGTACGTGTCCGTCACTCTGCTGGGGCAGACCGAGGAGGGTTACCCTGATTTTCGGGTGGGTTATCTGAACCTGTCTGTGGACCCAGTGGAGCTGACCCTGCAGGTTGAACTGACCAGCCAACCGGAACGGACAGGTCCTAGGGATGAGGTAATTTTTGGTGTGCGGGTTACCGATACCAGTGGCAGTCCAGTCCAGGGGGAGTTCTCACTGGCGGTGGTGGATCTGGCGGCGTTGGCGTTAGCAGAACCTTATTCCCCGGATATCGTTTCTGCTTTTTATGGAGAGCAGCCTTTAGGGATCCGCACTGGGATGGGACTGGCGGTGTACAGCCGGCGGGTTCTATACCTGCCTGGTGGTATGGGCGGTGGCGGCGGAGAAGCCCAAACCCCGTTTGTTCGCGAAGAGTTCCCCGATACGGCGTTTTGGAATGCCGAGATCGTAACCGATGAGAATGGCGAAGCGCAGGTAAGCCTGACTCTGCCTGATAGTCTGACGACCTGGCAGGTGGAAACGCGCGGCTTAACGGCGGATACTCGCGTAGGG
>JASFVL010000050.1:0-16741 GCA_050049875.1 Anaerolineales bacterium | reverse complement strand
GACGGATCGGATTGTACTACCGTTTTTGCGATGGGCTCGACCAAAAGCGCTGAAATCGTGATTTCCTATTAAAATCTTAGCAGCAGCATTCAATCGCTCCAGTTCCATGGGAGGCCATACTTGCCATATATAGCGCAGCTTCAAAGGGTCTCGGACAGAGTCGCAATGTATATGGTAGTGATAGCAGCGCGAAATGGCGTCGAATCTGGGATGGAAATCTGCAGATACTTGGGTTATGGAGCGGACAGCTATATCTTTGGGTAGCAGGGAGTTCAATGCTCGCTGTAAATCAACTAACTCGTGTACCCAATCCAAATCAAAACTAACAACTTGACCCGAAGCATGAACACCTGCATCTGTGCGCCCAGCTAACATCACCGATCTATCCTGCCAACCCAGCTGCTTTATCGCTTTTTCAAATTCAGCTTGAACGGTTCGTCCTTCAGATTGGCGTTGAGAGCCGTAAAACTTGGTTCCGTCATATGCAAGAACAACTTTGTAACGTGCCATCTATCTGTGAAGGGAAAACAATAAATATCGCAAAATGCTTCACCCGCGATTATTAGATACTTTGACTCGCTTTTTATAAAAACCCTTTCACTACTACAAGTTAAAGAATTGTTATTCTTCAACCAATTCCAATAGGACCATTTCGGCAGAATCGCTCAGCCTTGGTCCTAGCTTGATCATGCGTGTATAACCACCTTGCCGATTTTCAAAACGTGGTGCAATATCCTCAAAGAGTTTGTTTACAATCTCCTTATCGCCTAGTCGGGAAACCACTAAACGTCGTGTATGAACCATAGCAGCACCATCAGACTGGTTGCCGCGCTTAGCTAGTGTAATCATCTTTTCAGCTTGACCGCGTATAGCTTCAGCTTTTGCACGCGTCGTGCGGATTCTTTCGTGTTCGAACAATTGCTTTACCATGTTTCGCCGCAAAGCTGTACGCACATCTTTTTTTCGACCGAGTTTTCGGCCTGATACTTTGTGTCGCATAATAGCTTACTCCGCTTCGGCCTCCTCTTCTTCTTCTTCTGTTTCATCTTCAAGGTAGCCCTTTTCTTTCATCTTTGTGGTTAACTCTTGAAGGCTCTTCTCACCAAAATTGCGAATCGACATGATCGCCTCATCGCCCTTTTCTAATAGCTCCAAGACTTGACCGATCGTGGTTATGCCTGTGCGTTTTAGTGAATTAAATACTCTTACCGATAGATCGAGATTTTCTATCGGCGTCTCAATTACTTCACTGGTCAAGCGGCTGGCCTCCTCCTCTTCTTCCACCATAGCGGCAAGAGACTCCTCACTTACACCCGCAAGATGCCGCAAGTGATCAATTAGTATTTTTGCACTTGTGCTCAATGCTTCTTCAGGGCCGATTGTCCCATCCGTCCAAACCTCAATCATAAGACGATCATAATTCGTACTTTGACCGACACGAGCTGATCCTACATCCCAGTTGACCCGACGAACTGAGCTAAAAATGGCATCCACTGGAAGTTCTCCAATCGGCAGTCGCCCAATGCGCTCCTCAGCAGGAGAATATCCCCGGCCACGTTCAACAGTCATCTCAATTTCTAGTGGCGATTCGCGACCATCTACCGTGAAGAGATACAGCTCCGGGTTGACGATCTCAACCTCGGGAGGGGCGATGATATCCGCTGCTGTTACAACACCAGGTCCACTAACTTCCAAATGTAACCGTGCGGTGTCCACATCGTAAAGTTTCATCCGCATCTGCTTTATTTGTAACATGACCCTAATTACATCTTCACGCACACCAGGAATATCGCTAAATTCATGTTGGACGTCAGCTATGCGCATCGCAGTGACCGCCGCACCTTCCAGCGAGGACAATAGCACCCGACGCAAAGCGTTACCCAAGGTGATACCATAGCCCCGTTCTAACGGGCTTATTACAAATTTGCCGTAGTTTCGAGCCTCTGCTTCTCGCTCGATTTTCGGCGTAACCATACTACTTATACCCAACACGATATCATCCCTTCTCCTACTAATCAACGCTATTAGCGTCGCGAATAGTATTCAACTATCAGTTGCTCATTAAGATTGCCATCGATCTCAAGACGTTCTGGATAGCGGTTTAATTCACCCGATAGTTCGTTAATATCTCTGTTCACCCATTCTGGAACGGTACGCTCTTCAGCAACGGGGCGTAACTCTTTGAAATACTTCCTCTTTCTCGATCCCTCACGGACAACAATCTTATCACCAGGTGAAAGCAACATCGAAGGCACATTCGTCCGTCGGCCATTAACATCAAAGTGACCATGAGTAACAAGTAAACGCGCCTGTGCACGACTATCCGCATAGCCCAAACGATATACGATATTGTCCAATCGTGATTCGAGAATTTGGAGCAGATTGAGCCCAGTTAAACCTCGCCTTTGCAAGGCAACATCATAGTATCGGCGGAATTGCCGCTCCATAATACCGTAGACCCTGCGCGCCTTTTGCTTGGCTCGCAATTGGCGAGCGAAGTCTGATTCTCGCCGCCGACGATATTGGGCACTTCGTCCATGTTCACCCGGTGGATAACCACGTCGCTCAACAGCGCATTTCGGCGTATAGCAACGCTGACCCTTTAAAAACAACTTTTCACCTTCTCGCCGGCATAATTTACATACCGGTCCTCGATATCTTCCCATATACTCTACCTCTTTGTTCTGGTTATCTCAAATTCAACAATTCCACAGCACAACAATCTCATTGTAAAAGCAGTTGTATTTTAGACTCGCCGTTTCTTTGGGGGGCGACATCCATTGTGGGGAATTGGTGTTTTATCCGTGATTGACGTGACCTTTAAACCAAGGCCCTGTATCGCACGTATCGCTGCCTCGCGTCCAGGCCCTGGGCCTTTAACAAAGACATCGGCTTCTTGCATACCCATATTCATTGCGTTTTTCACCGCATCCTCAGCTGCGAGACGGGCAGCAAAAGGGGTGCTCTTGCGTGAACCCTTGAAACCAACCGATCCAGCACTTCCCCAACACACCGCATTTCCCTGATGATCAGTCACAGTGACGATCGTATTATTAAAAGTAGCGTAAATATGCACCTGACCGGATGGCAAAGTGCGCTTAACTTTGCGTGCGCCTCCTCGACGCGTTGGACGTCTTCTTTGAGCCATTTTTTAATCCTGTTTACCTTTACTATGTCAGTGGTCAAACGACAGCTTGGATTTCTAATAATCTCCAACTAAAGATTTGGGTTACAAGTTGTATAGCTAGCAAATTGAACTATTTCTTCCTAGCACCACGCCTTCGACCACGACCCGCAACTGTCTTTTTGGGACCCTTCCTGGTCCGAGCGTTGGTGCGGGTTCGCTGGCCGCGCACAGGCAAACTGCGTCTATGACGAAGTCCTCTGTAACTACCAATTTCAATTAATCTTTTAATATGCATTTGTACTTCACGACGCAAATCGCCTTCAACCTTATAGTTCTGGTTAATAAACTCCCGCAAACTGGTGATCTGCTTGTCCGTTAAGTCCTTCACCCTAGTATCTGGATCAATATTGCTGGCCTCTATTGCATCAAGTGACCTTGAACGCCCGATACCATAGATGTAAGTCAAACCGACTTCAACTCTTTTATCTCGTGGTAGGTCAACGCCTTCTATTCTTGCCATATCGTTTTATCCCTGTCGCTGTTTATGTTTCGGATTGTCACAAATTACATATAATTTACCCTTGCGTTTAACAATTTTACATTTAGAACAACGCCTTTTTACCGAAGCTGATACTTTCATGATTAACTCTCCTGGCTGTTGAAGTACAAATTGGCCAAGCCAAAATATCTATTATACCTAAAAACTAGTGGTTTAGTCCAGTCTAATACACCATTTTGTACACATATTGTCTTTATAAATATAATCGACGGAAACGTCAAATTTTTTATCTGAGCCTAAAACTCCCATCTTCTCGACCCTACCTCTCAAGCCAGCATCGTGAGGATCTCAGGGTCTCCGTTTGTCACAGCGACTGAATGTTCAAAATGGGCAGTCAGAGATCCATCTTCAGAGATTACTGTCCATTGATCTGGGAGAACCCTGGTACGATGCGTGCCAATAAGGACCATGGGTTCGAGAGCGATCGTGACACCAGGACGAAGCATCATTCCACGACCAGCACGCCCATAATTGGGTACTTGGGGGGCTTCGTGCATTTGGCGACCCACACCATGACCACTGTATTCTCTGGGAACATGATAGCCATGGTTTTCTACATGGTTTTGAATGGCATGGGATACATCACCAACCCGGTTCCCTTTAAGCATCATCTCTATACCAATGTATAGAACCTCTTCTGTGACATCCAGTAAATGTTGGGCTTGTTTAGAAATCTTTCCAACACCGACAGTGACTGCAGAATCTCCAACAAAACCTTTATATGTAGTGCCACAATCTATCGAGACAATATCACCAGATTTCAACCGCCGGTCTTTACTCGGTATACCATGAACCAATTCTTCGTTAATGCTAATTGTCAAGGTAGCGGGGAAAGGATAGGGACCCGGATAGCCTTTGAAGGTGGGTATTGCACCATTACTTCGAATAATGTCTTCAGCTATTGCATCCAACTGTGCTGTGGGAACACCAGGGGCAATCGCTTCCTGCACAGCTTTTAGTGCTTCAGCATTAATGCGGCCAGCAGTACGCATGATATCGATCTCATGAGAATTTTTAATTACCACGTTACGTTGCCACACCATCACTAAAAATTACTCCTTTTGTAAAACCGTCATTAGCGAATCAGTGACAGCATCAATCGGTTGATCGCCATCAACCTCTACCAACAAATCGCGTTGGAGGTAGTAATCAATCAGCGGCTTGGTTTGGTTGTGATAGACTCGAATCCTCCGTGTTACGGTCTCTACCTGGTCGTCCTCACGCTGATAAAGCTCTGTACCGTCGTCATCACAAATCCCAGATACCTGTGGTGGATTAAATTTTATGTGATATACGCGACCACAGACGGGACACGTCCAGCGACCCGTTAGTCTTTCGATAAGCTTCTCATCCGGCACCTTGATATAGGGTACTGCCTTCAATCCCGTGCCCATTCCTGCCAGGATGTCATCCAAAGCTTCAGCTTGCGTTGGTGTTCGTGGAAAGCCATCCAAAAGAGCACCTCTTGAACAGTCTGGACGGGAAACTCGGTCATGAATCATAGCGATCGTGACATCGTCGGGGACAAGTTCGCCTTGGTTCATATAGGATTTAGCGGTAACGCCCAAATCAGTTTCATTTTTAAGGTGCTCTCGAAAAATATCACCAGACGAAATGTGAGGTAATCCTAAGTTTTCTGACACCCTTTTCGCCTGCGTTCCCTTCCCGGCTCCCGGGGGACCAAGTATCACGATGTATGTAGACATAAAAATCTAAGCCTCAGCGAACCAGAAGCGAATCGTCGTACCCGTGAAGTTTCAGTTCTGCGTCAATCGTAAAGAAGGTGTCTCGAACCACACCAACAACGATGAGTAAACCGGCTGACGAAACCAAGAGCAATCCGGTATTCTGACCAAATGGGATCAGTAAACCCACTAAGAATGGCATAATCGCCACCAAACCCAAAAAGAACGCACCTGGGAAGGTAATCCTTCGCAGGACCCGGGTCAAGTAACGCTGAGTTGGAGCGCCCCGACTAACTCCTGGTATTTGAGCCCCAGCTCTTTTCAGATTCTCTCCATAATTTTGTTGGGCGAATAATACATCAGTATAAAAGAATGTAAACCCAACAACCATAATAAAATAAAACATCCAATACCAGGGACTGTTCCCTCCGAAAATACTCTGGGCATTCACAGCCAGATTCGCCACCCATTCTGTTTGTGAATTGACGAAAAAACTGGCAACGATCGCAGGGAACGTAAGCAATGATTGTGCAAATATTAGCGGGATCATCCCAGCCATATTGACACGGAGAGGCAGTGTTCCCTTGACTGGCATCGACATACGGTTACCAACTCGCCGCCCAGGGTACATCACAGGAACGTTACGCTGTCCTTGCTGAACGTAAACGATGGCGAAAATGATCAATACCATGAGCCCTAGAATGAATAAAATAATAAACAACCGGTTCTGCTGGTCGCTCATCAACCGGCCTAAATTTTGAGGGATTCGCGAGATAATTCCTGCAAATATCAGTAGTGAGAGTCCCTGATTGCGAATGCCATATTCGGAGATTAACTCACCCAGCCAGATCGCAAACATAGTTCCGGCTGTCATGCTGAAAATAATCGCCAGGGATGGCAAGAGAGAAGATCCGCTAAAACCGAAATTGGGGATAATCTCTACACCTCCAGCCAAACTGCCAAATATCCGTATTTGCCCAATGGCATTCAAAGCAGCCATTGGTACCGCAAGGATATAGGTCCATTTTTCCATCCATTTTTGACCCTCGCGGGGATCATCTTCCATTCGCTGTTGAAGTGCAGGTATCACCGGGACTAATAACTGAAGAATAATTTGAGCTGTGATGTAAGGGTAAACACCCATAGCTAGGACTGAGAAGTTTGAAACTGTACCACCTGAAAGTAAATCCAGTATGCCCAGGAATGTACCAGCAGCTCCACCGCCCGATAACAAAGCAGCAATCGCCTCCCGATCAGCACCTGGCACGGGCACATGAGCCGCTAAACGATAGATCACCAAGATACTTAACGTAACCAACAACTTACGGCGTACGTCTCGGGCAGTCCACAAATATCGCCAGGCAGATCGTTTCATTACACTGCTCCTTATATCAGCTCAACACTTCCACCCGCAGCCTCAATCTTGGCACGAGCGCTCTTAGAAATCCGATGGATAGTCAGCTCAAGGGGGATGTCAACATCCCCACGACCTAAAATAACCACAGGTTTATCGAAATCATTCACAATACCTGCTTCAACTAGCGACTTTTGATCGATTTGGCTCCCCTTTGGAAAATCACCCAACTGATTTAGGTTAACTTCGTAGTATTCAATGCGATTTATAGGTGTAAAACCTCTTTTGAAGGGTAACCTCCGGAAGAACGGCAAGTTACCACCTTGATGCCAAAGAGGCGTACCGCCTCCGGTTCGAGCATTTTGACCCTTAGTGCCACGACCAGCGGTCTTTCCCTGTCCTGCTGAAATTCCACGCCCAACGCGTTTGCGACCCTTAGTCGCTCCCTTATTTGGCTTGAGATCATGTAGTTTCATAATTCTTCCTATAGAATGTTATTCATCCACCTGAACAAGATGACTCACTTTTGACACCATACCGCGTATCACTGGAGAATCTATATGTTCTACCGTTTGGTGCATTCGACGTAATCCCAATGCGCGGATTGTATCCTTCTGCCGTTTGGAATAACCAATAGAACTCTTAATCAGGGTAATTCGCACCATCTTCTTCTTGGATTTCGAAGTTTTAGCCATCTTTCTTCCCTCGAGACCAATAAGGTAGTAACTCTTCGACTGGTTTGCCTCTCTTTTGGGATTCTTCTTTTGGAGACTTTAGCTCTTCCAAAGCTGACATCGTCGCTGAGACTACATTGAGCACATTGTCACTACCCAACGACTTTGTCAAAATGTCTGAAATCCCAGCCGCTTCTAGCACTGCACGTACGCCACCGGCAGCAATTACACCAGTACCTGGGGAGGCAGGTTTAAGCAGAACCTTGGCACCCCCTACTTCACCAACCACTCTGTGGGGAATAGTTGAGTCGAAAAGCACAATGCGTTTCATGTTCTTTTTTGCTTTATCAGAAGCTTTACGCATTGCATCTGGCACTGAATTGGCCTTACCCACTCCCATTCCGACACTGCCGCCATTGTCACCTACAACCATGGTGACGCGGAATGCAAAACGGCGACCTCCCTTCACTACTTTTGCGACTCGATTAATCTCTATAACTCGTTCGTCGAGTTCTCTCTCAAAATCTGTTGCCTGATAATTACTCATTTAATGCTCCTCTAGATGTAGACCTTCATTATCATCCGCATTCTTTCGGGGATTATCGCAACCAAGGTCACTTACGTGCGATATGCAAGATCTAGCCATCAGAATTGCAAGCCCGCTTCACGAGCACCGTCAGCTAGTGCCTTCACACGTCCACTATACCGGTAGCCACCGCGGTCAAAGACAACATTTTTTATTCCTTGATCAATGGCTCGTTCGGCGATCTTCATTCCAATAATTCGTGCTTGTTCCGATTTTTTGAGACCGTCCATTTCTGATTTTAGATTACTTTCAATCGATGATGCTGAAATCAATGTAGTACCGGTTTCGTCATCGATAATTTGAACAAATATATTGTTCGAACTACGAAAGATATTCAAGCGAGGTCGCTCTCTTGTACCACTGATCCGGCGGCGGACCCGCTTATGCCGTCTTTTTCGAGCAGCGGAGCGTGTTTTCTTTTTTGCCATCTTACACCCTGTTGTCAATAATTATTTATACAATAAAATAGGTTTACTAAATCTTGCCAGCTTTTCCAGCTTTGCGACGGATTCTCTCGTCGATGTACTTTATACCTTTTCCTTTATACGGTTCTGGGGGACGAACTTTGCGTATATCAGCAGCAACTTGACCTACTTTAGCTTTGTCATAACCCATAACTTTGATCTGACGAGCACGGTTGTCTACCTCGAAAGTGATCCCTTCGGGAGGCTCTATTTCAACTGTATGCGAGTATCCGACATTAAGTACGAGTGTCTTTCCCTGTAATTCAGCGCGGTAACCAACACCATTTACTTCCAGGACTTTTTCAAAACCCTCACTAACACCCAGAACCATATTGTTAATCAAAGCACGGGTCATCCCATGTAAAGCCCGATGCGTGCGTTCATCCGATGGACGATCAACTCGAACCTTGCCTTCCTCCAAGTAGATACTTATTACTCCAGGGAAGGTATGAGACATTTCACCTTTCGGCCCTGTTACACGAACATTTGTACCTTTAATTGTAACGTCCACGCCATTGGGTATGTCTACTGGCATTCTTCCAATTCGGGACATGATTACCTCCTAGTCTCGTTGTTTGAGTGTTCTATACTTTGATCGGCATTACAATAACTCAAAAAACGATCTTCAATATCCTTACCACACTTCACATAAGAGTTCACCACCAACCCCGTTTTTGCGAGCAGATTGACCTGTCATAACACCCTTGGGAGTAGATAAAATCGCGATCCCCATACCAGAAAGAACCCAAGGGATATCTCGACGCTTCGTGTATACACGTCTACCTGGTTTGCTAACACGCTTAAGACCAGTGATAACGGGTTTTCGGTGGCGACGTTCCCCGATATACTTTAACCGAATTCTTAAAATTTTATGACCTTTACGCTGACCATCCACAACATCATATGTGGTGATATAACCTTCTGACTGCAATATTTTTGCAATCGAGACCTTTAACTTTGAACTGGGCATCGCTACAAGAGTTTGACCAGAAATAGTAGCGTTGCGGATTCTCGTCAGCATATCAGATATCGGATCATTTACACTCATTCAAAACCTCCGCCGATTACCAGGATGATTTAACTACGCCAGGTATTTGACCCTTAAGTGCCAATTCTCGAAAACAGATTCGACACAGCCCAAATCGGCGCATATATCCACGGGGGCGCCCGCAGATCTTACAACGGTTGCGAACGCGCACCTCATATTTTCGACGTTTTTCCCGTATCGGCATACATTTTTTTGCCATACTTTATCCTTCCAATCTCAAACCTGATCTATATTTTGAAAATCTCATTTTTGTTCTATTCTACTGAAAAGTGTTTAGCAGCTAGGTTCCCGAGCAGGATTTAATATCGCTCACTCCTAAAAGGCATCCCTAATAAGTGTAGCAATTCTCTGCCAGCTTCATCGGTCTCCGCTGAAGTAACAATACTGACCTCTAAACCACGGACTTTGTCAATTTGGTCATAATCAATTTCAGGAAATACCAGCTGCTCTCTCAAACCCAATGAATAATTGCCGCGACCATCAAATGAATTAGGCGATACACCTCTAAAATCCCGCACACGTGGAAGTGCAATATTCATTAAACGATCCAAAAAGGACCACATGCGCTGGCCTCGCAAAGTTACTTTTACACCAATCGCTCGACCCTCACGTAGTTTGAAATTCGCAATACTCTTTCTTGCCCTAGTGACGATCGGTTTCTGACCAGTGATGAGGGAAACATCCTGAACGGCTGCATCAAGCGCTTTTGCGTTTTCCAATGCTTCACCAACGCCAATATTTACAACAATTTTCTCTATAGCAGGCACTTGCATCACATTTTCAATATTGAGAGACTTCATCAGGGTGGGTACAACCTCTTCTTGATAACGCGTTTTTAAATGATTGCTCATGTTCAACTCCACTACATTCAATCGATCAAAGATCCACAACGCTTGCAAATGCGTCTAGGTTCTCCACCGTCTCGTTGAACTCCGACTCGAGAAGCTTCATCACAACCAGGGCATACCAACATAACGTTGGAGATGTGTATTGGTGCTTCGAATTCGATAATCCCTGGAGATAGTGTTCTCCCTTGGGTTTGCACCTGACTCTGATGTTTTTTCCGAATGTTGACACCCTGAACAACAACGCGATGCTCCTCAGGCAGAACTTTAATTACTTCACCTCGTCTACCTTTATCCTCATACTTACCACTGATTACTTCTACGATGTCACCTTTTCGAATTTTCACCTTCACGGCTCATTCTCCTGATACAGACGGCTTTATAGAACCTCATTAGCCAACGAGACAATTTTCATATATCCTTTTTCACGCAACTCCCTAGCGACTGGTCCAAAAATACGAGTACCTCGAGGATTTCGTCCATCATGATCCAAAATCACAGCTGCGTTGTCATCAAAACGGATATAGGAACCATCCTCCCGACGCCATTCCTTCGACGTTCGTACAATCACTGCACGTACTACATCGCTTTTCTTAACAGAACCTTGTGGTGTTGCTGTTTTCACAGTTGCTACAACTGTATCTCCAACGCGAGCATATCGTCGAGAAGACCCTCCCAAGACATGAATCACGAGGAGTACTCGCCCTCCAGTATTGTCAGCAACTTTTAATCTGGATTCCTGCTGAATCATAACTCTGTCTCCATTATGTCTTCAGCAGGTTTTTCAATCTCTTCTGGAATGCGGAACTCACTTTGGATGATCTCCTCAATCACCCAACGTTTGTTGCGAGAGATGGGCTTACTTTCCACAATCCTTACCTGATCGCCAACACTTGAACCCAATTCATCATGAGCCATATAACGTTTCTGACTTTTGATCACTTTCTTATAGAGGCGGTGGCGATAGGAGCGTTTAACCTCAACAATAACAGTTTTTTGCATCTTGTCGCTTATGACTACACCAATTAGACGGCGTCGTGAGTTCATAATTCACCTTCCAAGGAGGTTTCCATTTTGCGTTCGTTGAGAATTGTTAAACAGCGAGCGATTATTCGTCGTGTATAAGGTATTCTCGTGAAATCCACTAACTCACCTGTTGCTTGCTGAAATCGAAGATTCATCAACTCTTCTCTAGCCTCATCCAAACGCAGTTCAATTTCATCCGTGGATAAAGCTCTGATCTCTTCCGCTTTCATACTTCTTCTCCTGTCACATCGTACCGCTGAACAATTCTCGATTTGACAGACAGTTTGTAAGACGCCAGGCGGAGGGCTTCCTTTGCTACATCCTCGGGTACACCTCCACCAACCTCAAACATGATCCGACCTGGTTTGACCACTGCGACCCAGAGTTCAACATTTCCTTTACCTTTACCCATTCGGCTTTCAGCTGCTCGTTTGGTCACCGGCTTGTCGGGAAATATCCGTATCCAAACTTTTCCCCGGCGTCGCATGGCTCGAACCATTGCTCTTCGGGCGGCTTCGATCTGTCGTGCAGATACCCAGCCAGGCTCAAGGGCTTGCAGTCCATAATTGCCGAAATGGATCTCAGCTCCCCGATGGGCCTTACCCTTCATCCGTCCACGAAATTGTTTTCGATATTTAACACGTTTTGGCATTAACATAATTCATTACCTCTCAAACGTGACGTCTCACCTGCTAACATATACACCCTCAGGGGCTTCTGCTTTTTCCTCGATATCAGGTAGGATATCGCCTTTATAAATCCATACCTTGACACCAATACGACCATAAGTGGTCAACGCCTCAGATACAGCAAAATCAATGTCTGCACGCAGTGTTTGGCGAGGTACACGTCCTTCACGCATGTGAATTGTACGCGCCATCTCAGCACCACTCAACCTTCCAGCAACTTGGACACGAATGCCCTCTGCACCTTGGCGCATAGCCTGCTGAATCGCCCTTTTCATCGCTCTGGAGAAACTTATCCGCCTTTCTAACTGACCAGCGATATTTTCAGCTACCAGTAAGGCATCCAAATCGGGAGATTCAATCTCTTTAATATCCAAGTCTATTTTCCTACCAACTAGAGCTTCCAGATGCCGGCGTGTCCTTTTTACGTTTTCACCTTTTCGACCGATTAACACACCAGGCTTGGCTGTATGAACGATGATCTTGACTTTTCCGGGGAATCGCTCAATCTCTATTCGCGAAACACCCGCTCGAGGGGCTTCTTCGCGAATCAAATCTCGGATTTCTAGATCCTGATGCAACTGATCAACGTAATTACTACCCTCTGCATACCAGCGCCCGTCCCATGTTTTATTGACTTTCAGACGGAATCCAATTGGATGAACTTTTCGACCCATAATTACTCCTCATCAAGATGCGACCTATATGCGTAGATCGATCATTAATAAATCAGTCCTTAAAATATATCTTCTCGTTCTTTCAGCACAACTGTAATATGTGAAGCTCGACGTAACCATGGTTTAAAACGTCCCCGAGCTCCGAAACGGCGCCAACGTCGTGTTGGGGCTTTGTCAGCATAAATACGGTGAATATACAAGTCGTCCCGACTTACCCCAAAGTTCTCTTCAGCGTTGGCGATCGCTGAGGCTATTACTTTCGATACCGGTCGAGCTGATCGTGTGTTCGTGAATTTAAGCATATCCTGAGCTTCGGTTACATTCTTACCGCGCACCATATCTAACACAAGGCGAACTTTTTGAGGAGAGATTGGTACATACCGAGCATGAGCACGAATATCTTCTTCCACCGTTTACCTCCTGCGCCTCTTCTCGAGGATATGCCCACGAAAAGTTCGCGTGGGAGCAAACTCTCCCAAACGATGACCGACCATATTCTCAGTTATATAAATTGGCACATGACGACGTCCATCATGTACTGCGATAGTGTGACCAACCATTTGTGGAAAGATCACACTTGCACGACTCCAAGTACGTATGACTTGCTTCTCACTGCGCTCGTTCATCGTTTCAATTTTTTTCAACAATTTCGGGTCAATAAATGGCCCTTTTTTCAACGATCTTGACATTACATTATTCTCCGTCTTGTTAGAAACACAAATTAGACTGGATGGATAGCCGAAATACTATCGGCGCTTCTTTCTTCGCCGTCGTACGATATACTTCTCTGTATTTTTCCTACGTCGAGTTTTCTTGCCAAGGGTTTTCTTGCCCCAAGGACTTTTCGGACTAGGCATTCCAATCGGTTGTCTTCCCTCACCACCACCATGTGGATGGTCTCGGGGTGACATTGCTGAACCCCGAACAGAAGGACGTTTCCCTAAATGGCGCTTTTTTCCAGCCTTCCCAAGCTTGATATTGCCGTGATCTAGGTTGCCAACTTGTCCAATTGTGGCGTAGCATTTTTGACGGACTAAGCGCACCTCACCTGATGGTAAGCGAATGTGTGCGTATTCACCTTCTTTCGCTAGTAGTTGTGCAGCAGTACCAGCAGATCGCACTAATTGCCCACCGCGACCTTCTTGTAATTCAATATTATGAACCATGGTGCCCACAGGGATATTTCGAATTGGTAAACTATTTCCAGGACGTATATCCACATATTCCCCAGCGACAACTGTATCATCCACTCGCAATCCCACCGGGGCAATGATATAACGCTTTTCCCCATCAACATAGTACAGCAATGCAAGCCGAGCTGATCGATTGGGATCATACTCAATCGCTGCTACTCGGGCTGGGATTTCGCGTTTATCTCGTTTAAAATCCACCAACCGAATTCTCCTTCGATGCCCACCACCACGCCGCCTTACTGTTATTCGACCATAAGTGTTGCGTCCAGCCCAATTACGCCGAGGCCTTACCAAAGATTTTTCAGGTTTAGATTTGGTTATCTCTTCAAAAGTAGACCCCGTTGTTCCTCTCAAGCTCGGGGTGACAGGTTTATATTTCTTAACAGCCATTAGCGTACTCCTTCGAAGACCGGTATTGTTTCTCCCGGGGCTAGCGTAACGATCGCTTTTTTATATGCGCTCCGTCGAACCAACACTCGGCGACTTTGCAATCGACGACTTCGTTTAGCTGGCATATTCATCACATTAACACGCAGAACAGCGACATCAAACAATATTTCCACGGCGTCTTTAATCATGCTTTTGGTTGCTTTTGGATCGACCTCAAAAACATACTGTTGCAGCTTGCCTAATTGATGACTGGATTTCTCAGTCAAAATTGGTCGACGTAGCACATTGTAGATCGTTGTCATAAGTAGTCTCTTTCAAAGCTCGATGGACATGCTTATTGAGGGTTTGGGATTCGAACGCTCCCTCATAAAGTCAATATCCACCATCACATAAGATAATCCTTGATCACATCAATTGCCGATAGGGGTAACATGACCTTATCATAGCCAAGCAAATCGCGAATATTCAGGTAATTGGCTAATAACAATTTCACATTTTGTAAGTTGCGCGAGGACAACATCACGATATCATAGGCTTCATTTTTTTCCGGAAGCACGATAAGGACACTAGATTCGCCTGCCAATGGTGTCAATACCTCTACCAACAATTTGGTCTTTGGCTCTTTAATACTAATATCATCCAAAACAATTACATCATCAGATGCAAATTTTGCAGACAATGCTGATCGTAAAGCTGATCTTCGCATTTTGCGCGGCATTTGCTTGACATATTTACGCGGCTTGGGGGTATGGGCCTTGCCTCCTCCAACCCAAATTGGTGAACGGATGGAACCGTGCCGGGCTCGTCCAGTCCCTTTTTGCCGCCATGGTTTTCGACCACCACCGCGAACTTCATTGCGACGTTTTGTGCTGTGCGTTCCTAAGCGTGCGTTCGCAATCTGGCGCACATATGCTTGGTGCATCAAATCTACTCGTATTGGGGCTTGGAAAATTTCGACCGGCAAATCCACTGTCGAAACTTTCTCACCTCTTGTGTTCAATACATCTACTTCCATAATCGCCTTCTCCAACCATCCGGGGGTCCGATTAAAAATGTCATAAGTGAATTTACTATCTGTCTCACTGTTTGCGTGTGGGTTTAATCGCTAATAAGCCACCTTTAGGCCCTGGCACTGAACCGCGTACGCCTATTAGGTTGCGTTCGTTATCCACCAGTTCAACTTTTATATTTTGAGCTGTCACCCGAACGTTACCCATATGCCCAGGCATACGTTTCCCTGGAAAAACACGTGAGGTCCCAGATGTGGCTCCTATAGAACCTGGGGCGCGTAAGCGATCCGATTGCCCATGGGTTTTTGGTCCACCTCTAAAACCATAACGCTTCACAACTCCGGCAAAACCCTTCCCTTTACTAGTTCCGATGACATCGACACGCTCTCCCACCTCAAAAACATCAACAGTGACCTGATCGCCTTCCTGCACAGTCGGATCTTTTATTCGAAATTCCCGCAGATAACGAAGTGGTGGAAGGCTATTTCGGTTAAGGTGACCCAATTGGCCACCGCTGAGGTGTTTCGGCTTACTTTCCATAAATCCTAACTGCACGGCTGAATACCCATCCAAGCCCGTAGTACGAATTTGAGTTACAAAGCAAGGCCCAGCTTCGATTAGAGTAATTGGAACTGCCGCTCCAGTTTCATCGAATATCTGGGTCATCCCTATCTTTTTACCAACAAGCCCTTTGAACATCTCAATTTTCTCCTAAAATGATCTTTGCTCGCAGTTTTTCTTGTAAGCGTTCTGGATGCTTCTCGCTTAGCTGGTGTCTACGAACCTTCGGGGACTGTCAACCAGGGCTCGGTTGCATCATCCCTCCAGTAGAGTAGTTAGCCAACCCGGCGAGAGCTTCGTTTTCCTAAGCTTCCCGCTCAGGTTTGCTCTTACACTACTACGTTAAAACTAAAAAAGTGCCATTACCACAAAAAACTAAAATTTTATTTCGATATCTACACCTGCAGGCAGATTTAAACGCATCAGCATGTCAATCGTTTTCGAATCCGGATCCAACACATCGATAAGCCGATTGTGGGTTCTAATTTCAAAATGCTCGTGCGAATCTTTGTCAACAAATGTTGAGCGACGGACGGTAAAACGTTCTATTTTGGTAGGTAGCGGAACAGGTCCTACCACACGTGCGCCCGTGCGCTCAGCGGTCTCCACAATCCGCTTAGCAGATTGATCAAGAACCCGATGGTCATAAGCCTTGAGCCGTATGCGTATCTTTTGATTTGCCATTTTATTTATCCATTGCTACAAAAACCCATCAATACTCGAATTCCTACTCAATAATCCTGGTAATCACGCCTGCGCCAACGGTGAGACCACCTTCGCGGATTGCGAACTTCGATCCTTGCTCCAATGCCACGGGTACGATCAACTCCACCTTCAGGTTCACGTTGTCCCCAGG
>JASFVL010000306.1:0-5210 GCA_050049875.1 Anaerolineales bacterium | reverse complement strand
CCGTCTGGGCTTCATGCGCGCTGGACGCTTACTAGCCGAAGGCAGCGCATCTGAACTGCGCGAGCCGCTGCAGAACCGCATTATCGAACTGCGTGGCACCCCTCTACCCCTGCTGCGCAAGCTGGCAAGAACTGATCGAGAAGTCGAGGATGTCCAGATGTTCGGCGACCGCCTGCATCTGCGCGTCCATGAGGAGTCTGCCCGTAAGGTCATCTCACGCTTAAAACGCCGCATTCCCGCTGAAGGTGGTGAGATTTCCCTTCTAAACTCCATCCCACCCCAGCTCGAAGACGTTTTCATCGCCTTGCTCGAACCGGAGCCCAAGTTATGAACTCGAGGGAGGTTGCACCCGTCATTAAGGCGCATGACTTGACCAAAAGATTTGGTAACTTTACCGCTGTGGATCAGGTTTCCTTCAAGGTAGCAGCCGGGGATGTGGTCGGTTACCTGGGACCGAACGGCTCGGGAAAAACCACTACCATCCGCATGATGTTGGGTCTGTTGATACCTACAGCAGGTTATGCTGAAGTGTTGGGATTCGATACTGTGAGTCAATCGGACCAAGTCCGTTCCCAGGTTGGCTATATGTCACAGAAATTCGCCCTCTACCAAGACCTGACCGTCGCCGAAAACCTCAGCTTCTATGCTGGTGTGTATGGCGTCAAAAATCCCGAACGCCTGGAGCAAGTCCTGCGTCAGGTCAGGCTTGATGGCTTGGAAAATGAACTGGTGAGTGCACTCTCCACAGGCTGGCGCCAGCGCGTAGCCCTGGGAACCGCCATCATCCACGAACCGCAGTTGTTATTCCTTGATGAGCCCACCAGCGGCGTGGATCCCATGGCAAGACGAGCGTTTTGGGATCTAATTTACGAACTCGTCGATCAAGGTGTGACGGCCTTCGTCACCACCCATTATATGGATGAGGCTGAATACTGCAATCGGGTCGGTATTATGAACGAAGGTCGTTTGCTGGCCATGGAAACCCCAGCTGCTTTGAAGAGAGATTCTCTACAGGGTCTTGCATGGGATGTTTTCGTAGGTAGCTCTGCAGGGACGGCACAGCCTCTGCTGGCAGCCTTGGAGACTTTGAACCGCGACCCCGGCGTGCTGCGGGCAGGTTTAACAGGGGATCACCTGCGAGCAGTCACCCAGCCGGAACTGCGAGCTAGGGATTTGAATCGAATACTGGGGACTTTGGAATTAGAAGACGTACGTATCAAACGCACTGAGCCCACCCTGGAAGATGTTTTCTTGGCTTTAGCTAAACTTACGTAACTTAGAGTTTTTGCGCCTGCAAGCTCAGTTTGGCTAACTACAGGGTGATAGAATAGTACATAAAATGCCACCGTCGGAAGGGCTGCAAGCGTAGCCTTTTCCACACGGTGATCAACTTAACCACTCCAGAGGAGACTATGACTTCATCATCATTTCACTTCGGTACCGTTGGTTCCCCTATTTCCACCCCAAAAAGTCCTGGCGGCAGCATCGGCGCTGCCATGCACACCACAGAACTCGGTTTGAGTGCCTTTGAATTGGGTTGGGTGCGTTCCGTACGCGTCAGTGAAAAAACTTGCGCCAAGATAAAAAAGGCTGGTCAGGAGAGCGATGTTCTACTCAGCGTGCACGCACCTTACTACATCAACCTCAACGCCGACGAACAGGAATGGCCCAAGTCGCGCAAACGCTTGATGGACGCCGCTCATTACGGGTACTTAGCTGGTGCGACCGATGTGGTCTTCCATCCCGGATCTTATTTCGATCGTCCCCCAGAAGAAGTACTCCCTAAGGTCATTGAGCGTCTGGAAGGTTGTGTTGCTGAGTTGCGCGATGCCGATAATCCCGTCACCCTGCGGCCAGAGACTATGGGTAAATCTGCCATGTTAGGCTCCCTGGAAGACACTTTGGAAATGAGCAAGGCGATCCAAGGCGTAGAACCATGCATCGACTTCGCCCATCTGCACGCCCGTCCTGGGGATGGCTCTATGAACACCTACGACGAATGGGCGCGCGCCTTGGAGGTTTATGGAGACGCCTTAGGTGATAAAGCCCTTAAGCGCCTCCACACTCATATTTCTGGCATTGAATACACCGACAAAGGGGAAAAAGAGCATCTCCCTATTCAGGAATCCGATCTGGTCTTGGACGTGATCTTGCAAGCCCTCCTAGACTTTGAATGCCAAGGTCGCATTTTGATCGAAAGTCCCATCATGGAGGAGGATGCTCTTATGGTTCAAAAGCAATGGCAGCAGATAGCCGCGGGGTAAATTTCCCGCGCCGATCGCCCTACCATAGTACGATTTACTTCAACGAACCTGCCTAAAATTAATCAAGATCAGATTGCGATCGCAATCCTCATAGGTATCGAAATAATGTTTCTCCGAAAGCGGTAAACCCGCCTGATCTATAAGTTGCACCCACAAAGCTCTCAAAGAGTCGACTGGTTGCTCACTTAGTACAAATTCATACCCGGCTTCACCATAGTTCGTCGCCAAGCCGGTTAAGGTGATCATACTCACATCCTCACCACCTAACCTACCGCCTACTTCTACAAGTTGCTGTTTTAGGGGAGCGCCGCTCACATCGAACACCTGACCCGCCAAACCCAGCCAATTGCATCCTGCATCAGGATGATATAGGTTAGGGATGTACTGGGGACTTCCATTTGCCAGGATAAAAGGCATCCCTTCTGTTGAAACCTCCTCACTCGGTTGAGGTAGCTGTGTAGATGGTTGTGCTCGAGTAGCTTCAGGGGTGTCGGTAAAGACAGGCACAGGGGTTAAAGTTGGCGGTGGGGAGGGTGTGGGTGTCCAAGTGGATGGAAGCGGATTAACCGCTGTAGGAGTAGCTGTGAATAGTGCTGCCCTGGCGGGCAAGGTGGGAGGTGGAAAAGGGTTGAAGCTGCTGTAGGGATTAAAAAAAACGATTAAAAAGACAATCCCTACGATTGCCGCTACGATAAGTACCAGGATCGTGAGTACATTCCAAACCAGCGGGTTTGATTTCTTCGAACTGCGTGCTTCTTGGTCATCGAGGAAGTCAAATGAATCCGTTTCCATGATTTTCCCTTTCTTTCTTAAATTTTGGAATATTTACCAAATTCCTTAATGAAGAATACGTCATAGGACTACCAGAGTTGAATGAGAAGACCGGGGGATTGGGCGGGTAAAGCCCTTAGCGAACACCTCTCCATCTGCGCAATTTCTCACTATATCGTCATGTAAGTGCTTACGGTACCAAGATATTGATCTCACTCTGGTCTCGGAACTCCTGTAACCATTCGTTCAAAGCTTGAAGCTGTAACACCTGACGGGCGTCAAAAGTTAAAGGCCGTTGGGTCTCACGGTCAAGAACCTGAAGGATGTGATATCCCAGTCGTGTCTCAATGACCGAACTGTACGCTCCGGGCTCCAACGAGAATGCCGCTTCCGACAACGCTGGCTCGCTCAGATATCCACGCGGAAACCAACCCAAGTCTCCCTGGGTCAAAGGAGCATACTCTGCAGCTAAAGTCTCGAAGTCCACACCTGACTCAAGCTCAGCATAGACTTCATTCGCTTCCTCCGCAGTATAACGCAAAATCTGGCGAGCATGTACTTGATCGGCAGTTTCTGGAACCTGGCCTGCAACTTGATCGCGCAACCAAGCCGCGGCAATCGCTCTCGCCAGCGCCTCTCGAAAGGTCGCCTCTGTATACCCATGAGCGGCCAACCATTCTGTAAGAGCACCTTCACCGACATTCAATTGATCGATGCGCTTTTGTACCAGTTGCTCATCCACTACAAAGCCAGCTTCATACGCCGCCTGAGCCATCAAGAGCTGATCGATCATATCTTCCAGGACCTTCTCTTCTCCATAAGTTGCCATTCCCGTGCCAGATGCAGCTCGGAATCTTGCCAATTCAGCTTGGTATTCCGCCATAGTGATACCTTCTCCGTTCACCTCGGCAGCTAACGGAGGTGGGGTCGGAGAAGGGACGAAGGGCGTCGCTGTTGGAGACGCTTCCAAGGGAATGGATGCCGTTGGAACTTCTGCAGGCGGCGATGTGGAGGTGGAGCTGGTCGCCACACCGCATGCAGTAGCCAACACCATCAAGATCAATACTGCGATTGAAATTCTCATTTCAGAACAGCAACATCATTCTACTTGTGCGGATCTTCCGTCCAAAAGCCCAAATTTCAGCGTCTTTTCATTGTGGATTTTATCCCAAATCCTTCAAGATAGATTATACTCGCAATCACGAACTGTCACAGCTAACAAGACTGAAAGTGAGTAAATGATTAAGGACTTACGCAGTTCAAGGGTGGGGGTGGGGGGAATGGGCGGGCGCAACCCGCCCATTCCCCTAATACCCCACAACTGCGTAACTCCTGAAATTTATGGATATGACTCAGCATCAAACTAAGCACAAAACAACAAAGCACACAATTACCTCGCAAGGCTAAAATGGTTCGAAAAGGGATCCACTACGTTATCCGGCTGCTTCTCAAGCTATTGACGCGTGTACAAGCTGTTGGTTTAGATAACATCCCCGCTGAGGGTGGCTGTATTTTGGTCTCCAATCATCTCGGCATAATCGATCCGGTTCTTGTTTTTTCGCTTCTGGAGCGGGAGGACGCTACCAGCCTGGTCGCCAAGAAATATCAGCGCAATCCTTTCACCCGTTGGCTGATAAACGCGGTTGACGGGATTTGGCTCAACCGCCAGGAGGCGGACGCTCGCGCCTTGAGGAATGCAGTTAACTATTTGCGCAGCGGTGGCTTGTTGGGTATATCACCAGAGGGAACCCGCAGCCCTAGTAAAGCGCTGATCCCGGCCAAAACTGGAGTGGCGTACCTGGCCGATAAAGCCCGCGTTCCCCTTCTCCCAACGGGGATCACTGGCACGGAGCGGGCATTTTCAACTCTGGCAAGGCTGCAGCGACCAAATCTCAGGGTTCATTTCGGTTCATTATTCGAACTGCCACCCTTGGATCGCACTACTCGTGATGCCGATTTACAGCGCAACACCGACGAGATCATGTGCCGCATCGCAGCTCTTTTACCCCCAGAGTATCGTGGAGTATACGCGGATCATCCCCGCTTACGCCAATACCTATAATTGGCGCGTAAATTTTTCTGAGAGGGTTGATCCAGGGATTTTGAGCCAGAAAAAAAACGGACATCTCCCCTCTGTCTAAAAGGCTCGTATCCACACCTGCAACCAACCTTGAC
>JASFVL010000049.1:0-16826 GCA_050049875.1 Anaerolineales bacterium | reverse complement strand
TGGATCACCTGCGAGCTACGTTCGGTCCTCGCAGCACAGTCAGTTTGGACCGCTTGTTTGAACGGGTCAAAAACGCCCACTTATTGGTGCTGGATGATTTGGGCACCCAGCAGAGGACCCCATGGGCGCAGGAGAAGCTCTATCAACTGGTCAACCACCGCTACAACGCGGAACTCCCCACGGTGATCACCACGCCCGAATTAAAAGAAGAGATGGACGCCCGCCTGGTCAGCCGCATGCTGGACACACGCCTGTGCACCGTTTCTTCGATTACAGCTCCTTCCTATCGCGGCACACGCCAGCGCAGAAAGCGGCGGTAGCACGCTCGAGCCTGTTGGAAACGTCCGCCAAGAACAGGTCGGGGGAGTGAGTAAGAATTTACTTGAAAAATATGAGAAAAATATAGTATAATCCCTTCCAGATACGATTTTAATATTTGAATAAAAATGCCTGCTTACGCAGGCATTTTTCACAGAAAAGAGGAGAAATTCTGAGATATTTGGAGGTATCTAAATGCTCCCGAGTTTGTTGCTGGCCCTGCGAGAGGGTCTCGAAGCCGCTCTGATTATTGGTATTGTTCTCGGCGCACTGCAAAAAATCCAACGCAGCGATCTCAAGGCAACCGTATGGCGCGGCGTGGGTAGCGCTGCCCTGCTCAGCGTCCTGACGGCAATCGCTCTTAACCTGGTGGGCGCCTCGCTCGAGGGAACTGCCGAAGAGATTTACGAGGGCATCACCATGCTGTTGGCTGCCGGCGTTTTGACCTGGATGGTCTTCTGGATGCAGCGCCAAGCCCAGACGATAAAGAGTGAATTGGAAGGCGATGTGCGCCGCGCCATCCTGCAGAACGGTGGTTGGGCACTCTTCAGCCTGGCGTTCTTGGCTGTTTTGCGCGAAGGAGTTGAATTGGCACTCTTTCTCACGGCTACCACGCTGACTTCAACCGCTCAACAAACCCTGATTGGCGCGCTGCTGGGATTGGCGATTGCCATGGTTTTGGGTTGGTTGCTCTTTGCTAGCACGGTAAAACTCAACCTGCGCCGTTTTTTCCAGGTGACCAGCGCCCTGTTGCTGCTCTTCGCTGCCGGTCTGGTTGCCCATGGTGTCCACGAGTTCAACGAAGTCGGATGGATACCCCCCATTATCGAGCATGTCTGGAATATTAATCCGATCCTGGATGAGAACTCCACGATCGGGATGCTGCTGAAAGCACTCTTTGGATACAATGGCAACCCTTCATTAAGCGAAGTGATCGCCTATGTTGTCTACGCGGCGGCAATAATCATCACCCTGGTGCGGAGCTCTACGTCCATCCCTACGACCCGAGAAGTCAGGCAAACCAGCACCTGAAGGTCACGTGCATACAATCCAAGCATAGATGTCCCTCACCATTAAAAAAATGCTTGTATAATGGGGGAGACTTTTAGCATTTAAGCAGGAAATTTGAGGGCTGATGGCGGAAAAAATTCTAGTCGTTGAAGACGAGCCCGCTTTACAGGAGGCCTTGGCCTATAACCTAAAGCGGGATGGTTACAAAGTGGAAACCGCAGGGGACGGGCGCAGCGCACTGGATAAGGCATCCAGCTTGCAGCCAGACCTGGTTGTACTGGATATCATGCTGCCCGAATTAGACGGGTTCGAGGTCACCCGCATCCTGCGTAAGGAAACCAACGTCCCCATCCTGATGCTCACCGCTCGGGACGACGAGATTGATCGCGTCTTAGGGCTGGAACTGGGCGCCGATGACTACCTGACAAAACCCTTTTCAATGCGTGAGTTTCTCGCCCGCGTCAAGGCGATCATTCGCCGAGTGCGCCTGGAGCGCGAAGAAAGCGAAGTTCAAGAAGCCGCCAAGGTTGAGATTCTGACTTTTGGAAATATATCGTTGGACAGCGATCGGCGGGAAGTACGTCTGGAGGATCAAGTTTTGAAGCTCAAACCCAAAGAATACGACCTACTGCTCTACCTGGCAAACCAGCGCGGCAAAGTTGTCTCCCGACAGACGCTTTTAGAGCAGGTTTGGGGTTGGGATTTCAGCGGGGGCAGTCGCACCGTGGACGTTCACATCCGTTGGCTGCGGCAGAAGATCGAACCAGACCCAACTGACCCATCCCGCATTGTCACGGTTAGAGGTGTAGGTTACCGTTTCGAAGGTTGATTGATTCTCGATCTGCAGACAACATTTAGACTTCATAAAAAGCTCATATCCGAAACGACATCAAACTACCCGAGAGATAAGATGTTCCGAAGTATACGCTGGCGAATTGCCGTCCCATACGTTCTGCTGATCCTGCTCACCATGTTGGGGTTGGGCCTCTATCTGTCAAGATTTGTGCGCCAGAATCACCTCAACGAACTGGAATCCACGCTGATAGCCGAAGCCCGGCTGATCGCCGATGCGCTGTCTTCTTGTTTAGGTGAAGGTCAGACGCCTGAGGAAATCGACACCTTAGCTAAACATTGGGCCGCCATGCTGAGCGCTCGAGTCACCATCATTGCCCCTGACGGCGCGGTTTTAGGAGAATCTCACCAAGACCGGGGGCAGATGGAGAACCACCTCAACCGCCCCGAAATCCTGCAAGTACTCGCCAAAGGACAGGGCATCAGCACCCGCTACAGCGAGACGGTTAACTATGAAATGATGTACTCCGCCGTCCCAGTTTATGTGCAAGGGGAAATCGCTGGTTTTGCACGAGTAGCGCTGCCCCTCCAAGAAGTCGAAGCCAATTTGATGCAGCTGCGCGGTACGATCTTAATCACCAGCGTGATCTTGGGAGGCCTGGCGGTGCTGTTGGCGACGTTTATCGCTGATCGCACCACCCGCCCCCTGCGCGAGTTAACACACGCTGCCCAAGAGATGTCCACCGGCAACCTGAGAAAGCGCCTCTTCCCAACCAGCCAGGACGAGATAGGGCAGCTCACTGTGACGCTAGACAGCATGGCCCGCCAGTTGCGCGATCGCATCGAAGCCCTGCAATCTGAGCGCGAAAAACTGGTCGCCGTACTCAGCCAGATGACTGATGGCGTCATTATTGTGGATGACCAATCTCAGGTTAGCCTGGTCAACCCTGCCGCTGAGCGCATGTTCGACGTCCCACCGGACAAAACGACAGGACACACGCTGGCCGAGGTAGTCCGCAACCACCAATTGGTAGAACTCGCCCGGGAGTGCCGCCAAACGGGGCTGGAAAGCCAAGCATCCATAGATTTGCCCCAGCAAGGACGCTTCATCCAGGGTATCGCCATACCCCTCGGTGAGGCCATGCCGGATCACATCTTGTTGCTGTTCCAAGATCTAACCCGCGTGCGTCGCCTGGAGTCGGTGCGCCGCGATTTCATCAGCAACATCTCCCACGAACTGCGCACCCCGCTCGCCTCCTTGAAAGCCCTGGCAGAGACCCTGCAGAGCGGCGCTTTGGAGGACCCACCCGCCGCCCAACGCTTTCTCTCCCGTATGGAAACCGAAGTGGACGCCCTCTCGCACATGGTCACCGAGTTGCTGGAACTGACCCGCATCGAATCCGGTCAGGTGCCCCTAAAGCTCAGCTCGATATCCCCTTGCCAACTCTTGGAGAATGCCAGCGAAAGGCTGCGCCTTCAGGCGGAACGCGCCGGTCTCAGCGTGCACATCGACTGCAGCCAGGTTTTACCTGAGGTGACCGCCGACCCGCCCCGCTTGGAGCAGGTGCTGGTCAATTTGATTCACAACGCGGTGAAGTACACACCACCAGGGGGAGAGATCATCCTAACAGCCTACAACCAGGACGACATAATCATATTTTCCGTTAAAGACACGGGGGTTGGCATCCCGTCAGACGATTTACCGCGCGTTTTCGAGCGCTTTTACAAAGCTGACCGCGCCCGCTCTGGCGGCGGCACCGGATTGGGCTTAGCCATCGCCCGCCACCTAGTAGAAGCCCATGGGGGCCGCATCTGGGCTGAGAGCGTAGAAGGACAAGGGAGCACGTTCTTTTTTACCATTCCGATCAGCGAGAAAGCCTCCAGCAAGTAAAGCAGGCCTAATCTCCCAAATACCCCCCACCGATCTCACAACCTGAAGATGATGCGAGGTGTTTTTTTGGGTTATGGATACTCGATAAACACTCCGCAATCATTTCTATCTCAAAAACAGACCACTAAACGGGGAATATACAGCTGGTTTAACAAACGTTAACAAAAATTTAAATAAACCTTCTCAGGGCGTTAACCTAAGAGTGCTAAACTGCGGCGAATGAAGATAAAAAGGATTCTCAAGATCATAAATTCTTTTAGGAGGCACAATAAATGAAACGCCCAAAAATCCGACTGCTATCGCTCTTCCTGCTGGTTGCTGTCGTTCTGGCGGCCTGCGGCGGTGAAGCAACCACCGCTCCGCCTCAGACTCTCCCAACGGAGGCGTCCGAAAGCGAAGAGAGTATGGAAAGCGAGGGCATGCTGCCCAGCGTGAACCCTCTCGAACTCTCCGGGAACGTCATCTCCGCAGGTAGTTCGACCGTCTTCCCGCTGGCAGAGCGCATAGCAGGACGCTTCGAGGATGAAGGCTACTCCGGACAGATCACCATCGACAGCATCGGCTCTGGCGCCGGTTTCGAACGCTTCTGCGTGGCCGGTGAGACCGACGTCTCCAACGCCAGCCGCGCCATCAAGGACAGCGAATTCGAATCCTGCCAGGAGATCGGCCGTGAGCCCATCGAGTTCCGCGTCGGCACCGACGCCCTAGCCGTCACCGTCAGCCAGGACAACAATTTCATCAATAACGCCACCTTCGAAGAGTTGGCCCTGATCTTCGGCTCCGCTGAGACCTGGGCCGACGTCAACCCCAATTGGCCTGATGAACCCATCCTGCGCTACATCCCCGGCACCGACAGCGGTACCTTCGACTTCTTCGTCGAAGAAGTCTTCGATGAAGACGAAGAGCCCATCCTCAATGCTTCACCAGATCCTCAGTTGAGTGAGGACGACAACGTTCTGGTGCAGGGCATCATTGGCAGTCCCTACGCCGTCGGCTTCTTCGGTTACGCCTATTACGCCGAGAACACTGACGTGCTCAAGATCATCTCTATTGAAGGCATCGAGCCCTCAGCGGAAACAGTGGACAGCGGCGAGTACCCCCTGGCACGCCCCCTGTTCATCTACTCCGACGCCCAGATCATGCAGACCAAGCCCCAGGTGGCTGGCTATATCAATTTCTTCCTGACTCATGTCAACGAAGAGATCACCGACGTCGGATATTTCCCCACCAGCGAGGCAGCCTTGTCCGCAGCAAAACAAGCCTGGCTGGATGCGATGAAATAAATGTAGCCGTGGAGTAAAAAACGATCAAGCAACGCTTGCTTGCCATATACAGGTTTAGACCCTCCTTCCCTCTAAATACCAGAGGGAAGGGCAGTCTTGTTGAAAAAACAAAAAGGAAAACAAGTGGCTCAACAAACTAAAACCCTATCCTCCCCGAGCCGAATCGAACATCTCGAAGAACCCTTCTCTCGATCATTCAACTTGAGGAAACGACCTCGCATAAGAGAAAGGTTCATCCAAGCATTTCTGTTTCTATGCGGCGCTGTTTCCATCCTGACCACGGTTGGAATTGTATACGAGCTTGGCAAGGAGTCGCTGAACTTCTTCACCAGGCAGTTGTGGGAACAGACCAACAAATCACTGGAAGTTTCCGTGAATAGCTCCGCGACAGAAATGGTGATCAGTACCACGGGCTTTGCCCTAGAGGTCGGGGAAATGATCCAGATCGGTGATGAGGCGATGCGAATCAGCGCCATTAATGGCCCCACGATCACGGTTGAGCGCGGCTTACAGGGCACACAGATCCAATCCCACCGCATTGGAGAAGAGATCTTCGCCGCTAACCAGGTGTCGCTGGTCGAATTCTTCACCAAAACCAGATGGGATCCCCAGATCGGGCATTTCGGTATCTGGCCGCTGCTTAACTCCACGCTGATGACCTCCACCATCGCCATGCTCGTCGCCCTGCCCCTGGGCCTGAGCGTGGCGATCTATCTCAGCGAATATGCCAGTTCGCGCGCCCGGAAGATCCTCAAGCCAACCCTGGAAATCCTCGCCGGCATCCCCACCGTGGTTTACGGCTATTTCGCCTTAACCTTTATGACTCCACTGCTGCGCGCCATCTTAGGAAAGGGTACAGTGGAGATTTACAACACCGCCTCGGCTGGGATCGTGATCGGAATCTTGGTCATCCCGCTGGTGAGTTCGATGAGCGAGGAAGCATTGAGCGCCGTGCCGCGCTCCTTACGCCAAGCTTCCTACGGTTTGGGAGCCACCAAACTGGAAACCGCCGTTAAGGTCGTTCTCCCCGCGGCCATATCCGGAATTGTGGCAGCTTTCATCGTCGCTATCTCGCGCGCTGTCGGAGAGACCATGATCGTCGCCATCGCCGCTGGCGCGGGTTCCAATTTCACCTTCAATCCCTTCGAACACGCCGAAACCATGACAGGGCACATTGTGCGCATCAGTGGAGGAGATCTGAGCTACGACTCTATTGACTACAACAGCATCTTCGCCATCGGTTTGCTGTTGTTCTTTATGACCCTGGGGTTGAACATCATCAGCCAGCGGATCGTACGCAGGTTCAGGGAGGTGTACGAATGAGAAATATCTTCGAAGATGATCCCCAGATGGGGAGGGGTGAATTCGCATCTAATCTGGTGAAGCGTCATCGCTATGGGCGCGCATGGCGTCTCATCTTTCAGATATCAACACTGATTGGGATTGTTGCCCTGGTCCTGCTGATGGTCAACATCATCAACTCCGCTTTTGGGTACGCCGCTATCGAGAATAAAATCGACCCGCAAAGCCTGGTGATTAACGAAATCCACATCGAAGAACTTCACAAATTAGACTTGATCTACATTCTCAAACAAAATATCTCCCCGGGGTTATTTCGTGGGCTGCAAAGCGAGGAACCCTTTCAAGAACAAACTCGCGAGCAGATCTATGATCTGGTGATTGAACGAGTTGTAAAACCTGAGGTTCAGCAAACCTGGGGCTTTTGGGAATCGCTCTTCAAGCGCTCGCAGGTGCTCGCAGAGGCTCGCAGCGAATATCCCAACGCTGAGATCAAGATGGTATCCTGGTTGGACGCCGACTTTATCGTCACCCCCCAGTCCTCCGATCCAGAACGGGCTGGTGTGCGCACAGCCATCCTCGGTTCCTTGTGGACCATCGCCATCACCTTCATCTTCGCTTTCTTCTTAGGTGTTGGTGCGGCCATCTATTTAGAGGAGTACGCCACAGATACCCCCCTAAACCGTTTGATTCAAACCAACATCAACAACCTGGCGGGAATCCCCTCGATCATCTACGGCATTTTGGGGTTAGCGATCTTCGTGCGCACCCTGGAGCGCTTTACCAGCGGAGCAGCTTTTGGGTTGGTCGACCCCACCACCGCCAACGGACGCACGATCCTTTCAGCCGGACTGACCCTGGGGCTCTTGATCCTGCCATTGATCATCATCAATGCACAAGAGGCCATCCGCGCGGTGCCCAACTCGTTGAGACAGGCTGCTTTCGGTTTAGGAGCCACCCGCTGGCAGACCATCTGGAATCATGTGCTGCCCAACGCAATATCCGGCATTCTAACCGGTACGATCTTGGCGATCTCCCGCGCCGTAGGTGAAACCGCTCCCTTAGTGGTGGTCGGGGCCTCGACATACATCACCTATGATCCTGATAATCCGTTTTCAAAGTTCACCACCCTGCCGATCCAGATCTTTCAATGGACCTCTCGGCCTCAAGACGAATACCGCAACATCGCAGCGGCAGCGATCATCATCCTGCTGATCTTGTTGTTGACCCTCAACGCCACAGCGATTTATTTACGCAACCGCTACTCCAGGAATTACTAGTCCAAGACCAGGAGTTTGGAATGTTACAAACGATTACCAAAGAACAATTGGAAACAACTCCTCCTTCCCCTGCTAATGGTCCCTTTGCCATAGAAGCTCGAAACTTAAACGTATATTATGGCGATTTTTTGGCCATAAAAGATGTCAACTTGGAGATCGAACGTCAACACATCACGGCGATTATCGGTCCATCAGGGTGCGGCAAAAGCACCATGCTGCGCGCTTTCAACCGCATGAACGAACTGGTGCCCACGGCGCACACCCAGGGTGAAGTGCTCTATCACGGAAAAAATATCTACGACCCGGATGTAGACCCGGTGGAGGTGCGCCGGCGCATCGGGATGGTTTTCCAGAAACCCAATCCGTTCCCCAAAAGCATTTACGAAAACGTCGCCTGGGGCGCCAGGATCAACGGCTACAAGGGCGATATGGATGACTTGGTGGAGCAGTCATTACGTAATGCTGCCCTATGGGACGAGGTCAAGGACAAATTGGATCAAAACGGGCTGTCGCTTTCTGGCGGTCAGCAGCAGCGTTTGTGCATCGCCCGGGCGATCGCCATCAAGCCGGACATCATCCTGATGGACGAACCCGCCTCCGCCTTAGATCCCATCGCCACGCTAAAAATTGAGGAACTGATGCGCGATTTGGCGGTGAATTACACCATCATCGTCGTCACCCACAACATGCAGCAAGCTGGCCGCGTCTCGGATTACACCGCTTTCTTCAACTTGGGTGAGGGGCGCACTGGGGTATTGGAAGAATACAGCGAAACCGAAAAAATCTTCACCAACCCGGATAAGCAGACCACAGAGGATTACATCACCGGTCGCTTTGGGTAAGATAATCTCGCCAATAAAAACACTGAAATAACTTCTTTTAAGGTGGAGAGGAAAGTATTATAGATGTCTGTTATTACACCACGTGAAACCCTGGACCGCCGGATTCGCCAACTGCAAGATGAGGTCCTTTTACTCGCCAGCATGGTCGAACAAGCCACCCTTGAAGCGGTGGAGGCGCTGAAACGACGGGATGTTAAATCCGCTGAACGCGTTTATCAAGGTGATCACCAGATCAACGCCAAACGATATGAAATCGAGAAAACCTGCATGACCCTGATCGCCACGCAGCAACCCATGGCTCGCGACATGCGGATATTGGCTTCCACGTTGGAAATTGCCACCGAGTTGGAGCGCATGGGCGATTATGCTAAAGGAATCGCCCGTATTTGTGTAATGATGGCAGGAGA
This sequence comes from Anaerolineales bacterium, assembly GCA_050049875.1. Lineage (GTDB taxonomy): Bacteria > Chloroflexota > Anaerolineae > Anaerolineales > UBA11858 > JASFVL01. Next base: position 7,703 of record JASFVL010000049.1, on the reverse strand, counting down.
AATGCCTATAAAACCTTTGGTGGACATCCCTTTGATGGCAAAAACCACCGCTAACATGCTCCACCGGGCGATCAGTGCTTTCATCTCCAACGACGCTGAGCTAGCCAGAGAGATCCCAAAAGAAGACGACTTGGTGGATGACCTGTATAATCAGATCAATAGAGAGCTGATTACTTATATGATCGCTGATCCAAGCACCATCGACCGCGCCAATTATCTACTCTGGGTTGCCCACAATTTGGAGCGCATGGCGGATCGGGTGACCAACATATGTGAGCGAACGATCTACATCGCCACGGGCGAGTTGAAAGAGATCAAGATATCTGACGACGAATATAGTTAAGGGGATTAATATGCCCACGCCTTCTGATAAGAAAAATCCCCGCCAGGTGCTGTTCTTATGCACCGGAAATTCCTGCCGTTCCCAAATGGCTGAAGCGATCGTCAACACCACCATGGGGGATAGATGGCAGGCTTTCAGCGCTGGAACAGAACCTTCCGGGTACGTCCATCCCAAGGCAGTCTGGGTTTTGTCAGAGATCGGCATTCAACACCAGGGGGAATCGAAACACACCCGCCGATACCGGGAAGTTGATTTCGATCTGGTCGTGACCGTGTGCGACGACGCTGCGGAGAGCTGCCCAGTGTGGCTGGGGAAGAGCCGCCGTGTACACGTGGGTTTCCCCGATCCTGCCAAAGCGACCGGAACGGAAGAGCAGATTCTAGCGGTCTTCCGCCAGGTGCGTGATGACATCGCCGATCAAATCCCCGACATTTTAAAGGAAATCAACGAATAACCCACCAGAAAAGCTTCCCAATGAGAGAGCTTTAGAACTTCTCAGGTTAGAGAAGAGCCAAACTGACCTCCCAGCATGCCAATTGCAATACCAGTGCTCTTTTTATCCTTTTGCGGTCCTATGCCTTCGGGACTGCGCGATCAAGAATTCCGTGCCCCGGGTGGGCACGGAATTCTTGTCTTCCCAGATATTAGAGGGCAGAACCAGATTTCTCCAGGGTAATAAACAACCTCAAGAACCGGAGACGATGACCGCCTGACCCGCTTTTCGTAATCTTGGTGTAAAATGCTGGTTGAGCTCGGAATTTGACAACCCCCTCTTAAGCCATCTAATGAACCAGAAGCTGGTAACCTTCGAACTCGCAAAGCTCGCTCTCAAATTAGGATTCACAGCCTTCGGCGGGCCAGCGGCCCACATCGCCATGCTGCGGTCTGAGGTCGTCGAGCGGCGCCGCTGGCTCGATGACCACAAATTTCTCGATCTGCTGGGGGCTACCAACTTGATTCCGGGCCCTAATTCAACTGAGATGATCATCCACATCGGCTACCTGCAAGGGGGCTGGCGAGGGCTGATCATTGCCGGAACCAGTTTCATCCTCCCAGCCATGCTGATGGTGCTTGCCCTGGCGTGGGCATACAAAGTCTATGGGAGCACGCCCCAAGCTGAGTGGCTGCTTTACGGGGTCAAACCGGTTATCATCGCCGTGATCTTGCAGGCTTTATGGAGTCTGAGCAAAAAAGCGGTAAAAGGTCCTCTCACGGCGGTTGTAGGGGTGGGCGTTCTTGGGGCTTTCTTCTTGGGGTGGGGCGAAATTGGTCTTTTAGCGATTGGTGGGCTCGTCGTTATGCTGATTCAAAACGCCCGGAAGATTGACCTTCTTTCTGTCCCATATTTGCTCCCCTTTCCTGCGCTCCCCAGCTTGCCCCTAGCTGCCGGAATACCAGTCAGTCTACCTATAACTTTCTTAACGTTTTTAAAAATCGGCTCCGTGCTATACGGAAGCGGTTATGTGTTGCTTGCTTTCTTGCGCGCTGATTTCGTAGAACGTCTGGGGTGGCTGACAGACCAGCAGTTAATTGATGCCGTCGCCATCGGACAACTAACGCCGGGGCCAGTTTTCACCACGGCAACGTTTATCGGCTATCTACTCAGCGACCTCCCAGGCGCTTTACTGGCGACGGTCGGTATCTTTCTACCAGCTTTCTTTTTTGTAGCTGTCAGCAACCCCATCATCCCGAGGCTGCGTCAATCCCCGTGGGCAGGGGCTTTTTTGGACGGCGTAAACGTAGCTTCCTTAGGCTTGATGGCGGCTGTAACCTGGCAGTTAGGCCTCGCTGCGATTCTCGACCCGCTCACAGCCATCCTGGGGCTGGGATCGATTTTCCTGCTGTTCCGGTATAAAATTAACACCGCCTGGTTGGTTTTAGGCGGAGCTGCCGTTGGTCTTCTAAGGGCGGCGCTGTCATGATGCTCACTAAATCGAGAAAGGTGCTCCAGTGATGAAAATACACCAGTTGGATCTAGCGAACCAGAAAGACGTCGACCGTTTCGTTGACTTCCCTTTCAAACTCTACCAGGATTGCCCGCAGTGGGTACCGCCCTTGATCTCCGACGCCCGCAAAGCGCTCAACCCGGAGAAACATTCTTTCTACCAGCACTCCGAAGCCGCTTTCTTCCTTGCCGAGAGCGAGGGTCAAACCCTGGGGCGGATCACCGCGATGGACAACCGCTTATTTAATGAGTATCGCGGAGCCAGCACCGCATTCTTCGGTTTCTTCGAAGTCATCGAGGATCAGAAAGCCGCTGAGCTGCTCTTTAATGCGGTCTTTGATTGGGCGCGAGGGCGCGCTCTGAACCGCGTCATCGGGCCGCGCGGGCTGATCGGTATCGAAGGCGGCGGGATTCTGGTGGAGGGTTTTGAACACCGCCCTGCGATGAACATTCCCTACAACTACGCCTACTACGATGACTTCATCCAAGCTCAGGGTTTCGAGAAAGACACCGACCATCTCTCCGGCTACCTGTCTGGAAATCACCAACTTCCTGAGCGGTTGCATAAAATCGCTGAAAAGGTTAAGCAGCGCCGGGGCTTTTGGATCAAGAATTTTAAGACCAAAGACGAGATGCGCGAGTGGATCCCGCGCGTCGCTGCGGTTCACCGCCAGGCTTTCTCCCAATCGCACACCTTTTACCCGCCGACGGAAGCCGAAATGGAATCCATCTCCAACACGATCATCACCATCGCTGACCCGCCCTTGATCAAATTGGTGATGAAAGGTGAACAGGTCATCGGGTTCATCTTCTCCTATCACGACATCTCTGCCGGCCTCCAAAGGGCGCGCGGCCGGCTTTGGCCCTTCGGGTGGATCCATTTGCTGATAGAGAAAAGGCGCACCAAGTGGGCCAACGTTAACGGCGTGGGCTTGCTGCCGGAATACCAAGGTTTAGGCGCCAACAGCGTGCTCTACACTGAGCTTGAGAAAAGCATCCGGCCCTATGGTTTCGAGCACGTAGACGTCGTCCAGATCGATGAGAAAAACTTCAAGAGCTTTTCCGATATGGAGTCTATCGGTGTGCAGTGGTACAAGCGTCACCGTGCTTACCACCGCGATCTGTAAGATTAAGGACTAACGCAGTTCAAGGGAAAGGGTGCCTGCACAGATAAACGCATGACACCCCAAGACCCAGGAGGGTACCTATGACAACCACTCAAAATGGCCGCCTGTCGCGCCGTACCAAACTATTCTACGGCGCTGGGGATTTCGGTTTCAGCGTCACCGACACCATCCTCGGCGTTCTGTATGCCATCTTCCTGACAGACGTCGTTGGACTCCAACCGAGTTACGCTGCTGCCGCCGTGTTCATCGGTCGCAGTTGGGATTACATCAACGACCCGCTGATCGGTTACATCTCCGACCGCACACGCACGCGTTGGGGTCGGCGGCGACCTTTCCTGCTGTTTGGGTTTCTCCCCTTCGCCCTGGCTTTCACCGCCTTATGGTGGAAACCACCCATCAGCACACCGTTGGGGCTGGTCGCCTACTATGCGGCCGCCTACGTATTCTACGACGCAGCCGCCACTTTTGTGTACATGCCCTACTTTGCCCTGACCCCGGAACTGACCCCCGATTACGATGAACGCACCGCACTGACCAGCTACCGCATGGCTTTCTCCATCGTCGGCGGCTTGATCGCCTTTACTGTCCCGCTGATGATGATCGGGACCATGCGCCCGGAGAACGCTGACAAGGTTCTCAATATGGGGATCATCTTCGGCGTCGCTGCAGCGCTGCCCCTTCTGCTGACTTTCTTCGGGACCCGGGAACGAGAGGAGTACCAAACCAGAGCCCAGCCTAAACTAAAAGAGTCGCTACGAGCAGCAGCCAAAAACCGGCCCTTCCTGTTCGCCATGGGTGTCTTCCTTTTCACCTGGACCGGTATGAACATCGTCCAAAACATGCTGCTCTTCTTTCTAAAATACCGAATGGGTATGGAGGAACAGAGCGATTTGGTAGCGGGCACGGTGTTCGTCGTCGCCCTGTTGACACTGCCATTTTGGGAATGGGCTTCCCGCCATTGGGATAAACGCACAGCTTACATCATTGGGATGGTCTTTCTCTCCAGTGTGATGATCGCTCTGATCGTCATCAATCCCTCCTGGGGATTGACCGTGGTCCTAATTCTGGCCGCCTTCGCTGGAATTGGCGTGGCCGCCGTACACGTCCTACCCTGGTCGATGATCCCCGACGCGGTCGAGGTGGACGAACTGGCTACCGGTGAACGTCACGAAGGTATGTTTTACAGCTTGGTGCTGCTGCTGCGCAAAGTCTCTTCCTCTATCGCCATCCCAATGACTTTGCTAGCATTGGAATGGAGCGGCTTCGTCTCCAACGCCCCAGTGCAGAACCCCAATGCGGTGCGTGCGATCCAAGCGATGATGGGGCCTATCCCGGCGGTGCTCTTTTTTTCCGGTATCGCTTTCGCTCTGCTCTACCCCCTCAGCCGCGAACGCCACGCTCAGGTGCGCGCCCAAATCGCCATCCGAGGGGCTGTAGAAACCCCGAAATTCGATTGACAGGCTAAAAATGACCCCAACACTCGCCCACGTTCAAGCACTGCAAGCGTACATCACGGACGAAGTCTTTTTATCACTCGGGCTTCCGCCGAAGGGTTGGTTGCGTAAACTGTTAGAACCTATCCTCCGAGCCCCTACACAGCACTTCGCGCAACTGGCGGCTAGCTTTGACCAGCGCGTGGCGCGCTTTGGTTTTAAGGAGGCCGCTCATTGGCTGCTGCCAAAATTTGTGGGGCACGTCACCGTGACAGGTACCGAGCACATCCCGCCCCACGGGCCCTTGATCATCGCTTCCAATCACCCAGGAACCTACGACTCACTGATCATCGCCGGCAACCTGCCGCGCGATGATCTCAAGATCATCGCTGGCGGCGTCCCCTTCATTCGCGGACTACCCTCCAGCGCCCGGCATTTAATCTACTCCACTGTAGACACACACGTACGCATGCTCGCCCTGCGCTCTTCGCTGCGGCATCTCCAGCAGGGCGGCGCGCTGCTGATCTTTGCCAGCGGCGGCATCGATCCGGACCCCGCCCACATGCCCGGCGCGGAGCGGGAATTAGAAGCCTGGTCGCCCAGCCTCGTATTCCTGCTGCGCAAAGCACCTCTAACCAAAGTGGTGGTCACGATTGTCAGCGGTGTGCTCTCTCCCACCTTCATACGCCATCCCCTGACACGGGTGCGCAGAGCTCGGCGGGACCGCCAAAGGATCGCTGAATTCCTGCAGGTCATCCGCCAGATGCTGAAGCCCAATCACATCTTGCTGAACCCTAAGGTCTCATTCGCTCAACCCCTGACGACGAATCAACTGCGGGATGGTGCAGATCAACCCATCCAACTGGGGAAAATCATCACCCAAGCGAAAAAGTTGCTGGGGGATCACACCGCCGAACCAACAAATTAAAGACGATTTAGGTGCCGTTCAGCAGTGCAATGGCCAGGCCAAGGGGAACCTGCCAGTAGAGTGTTAGCACAGCGATGCAGGACACACCAGGGTGCGAAAGTGCCTAGCACCTATTGCCATCCATATCGAGAAAGCGGGTGAACGCAGGTAGTATAATAAAAAAGAGCCATTCAGCACTTTACTGTGAGCAAACCAAGGAAGGGAAAGACTTAGCATGCAGTACCAAGAACTACCGATCCCCGCTCACTTCAACCCAGCGAAGGTTGGGGAGGTTTGGAAGGTCCCCTACGAAGAGCGCGCTGGGGAAGCCCGCGAGTGGGCTGATGAACACGACATCCAGCCTTCAACTGGCGATGATTTCAGGATCGGCTTGATGCTGATCGACGTGCAGAACACCTTCTGTCTGCCCGATTTCGAACTCTTTGTGGCGGGGCGCTCGGGTACTGGTGCCGTGGACGATAACCGCCGTTTGTGCCAGTTCATCTACCGCAACCTGGGTGCCATCACCGAGATCACCGCTACCCTGGACACTCACGCCCCCATGCAGATCTTCCACGCCACCTTCTTGGTGGATGAGGAAGGGGAGCACCCTGATCCCATGACCCTGGTCTCCGCCCAAGACATTCAGAGCGGGCGCTGGAAGTTCAACCCCGCCCTAGTCGACACCTTGGGAATCACAAGCGACTACGGTCAGCAGCACATTGAACATTACGTTGAAGAATTACAAGCTCGCGAGAAGTATGACCTGACCATCTGGCCGTATCACGCCATCCTAGGGGGCATCGGTCACGCGCTGGTCTCAGCGGTCGAGGAGACCCTCTTCTTCCATTCCATCACCCGCTACAGCCCGGTGGACTTCGTGGTCAAAGGGGATAATCCCCTCACCGAACATTACTCGGCAGTTGGTCCTGAGGTGCTGACCGATCCTAAAGGCGAAAAGATCGCTCAAAAGAGCAGCAAGTTCGTCGAAAAGCTGGCGGAATACGACCTAGCCATCATCACCGGGCAAGCCAAGAGCCACTGCCTGGCGTGGACGATTAGTGATCTCCTAGAAGATATCCGCACCCGCGACGAGAGCCTGGTGCGTAAAGTATACTTGTTGGAGGACACCACCTCCGCAGTGGTCGTCCCCAGTGTGGTCGACTATACCGAAGAGGCCGACGCCGCCTTTCAGCGCTTCGCCGAGGCCGGCATGCACGTGGTGAGCTCCAGCGATCCTATCGCTACCTGGCCTGGGGTAACACCTTAACACAGCAATATTCATATCAACCACAGTGGGAAATTTGATATAATAGATATACAAAGGAAAAATTGATGGGAAATTTGTCCACAAAAAGGCTTTCAAATATGGGGTACCGTGGTAGTATTGAGATAACCTCCAACAATCCGCTCATCAAACTTGGGCGGCTTTATTCATCCTTCGGCATAGTGTGATTATGCAGCAATTTTTCTATGAACTTCGGGTAACAGACCCTAATTTACCGAAAAATTGAAACACAATCCATATTGTTACATGCATATAAAGGTGCGATTATGAAAGACTTTCTTCGGTTTTTCGGCGGACGCCTGCTCAGGTCGCTGATCACCCTGCTTCTGTTCCAAGTCGTCCTTTTCTCCCTCATCAAGGCTCTTCCAGAAAATATACCGGAAGTGGAGCTCGCCCTCAGCGCTCGCGAAAACCTCAGCGAGGTGATGGCATCATCCGGCAGATCAGATACGCCTGCTTGGCAACAATTGCTCAACTGGATGACGGGCTTCTACGGCGGGGATTTGGGCGAATCCAGAAGCCCTGGCAGCGCAGCGGTGATGGACATTCTGGCAACTAGGCTGCCGCGCACACTTATGTTGTTGCTGCCGGCAACCGCGGCCGGTTTTCTGCTCGGCAACGCCTTGGGTAAGCGTGTCGCCTGGCGTCGAAGAAGCTGGC
>JASFVL010000305.1:0-5214 GCA_050049875.1 Anaerolineales bacterium | reverse complement strand
ATATAAGATAAAGAGCTTAGGAGGTAAACGCCCATAATTTGATGTACATCCTGATCAAAGATGTAATTTATTCACCCGCTTATCTAAGGAGATTGAATAATGAATGTTAAAACAATCTGTAAAATGCTTTTGATCTGCGGATTGATCCTGGGAGGCGCCTCAGGTTTGGCTTTTGCGGGGGATAAAACCAACCCTGTTGTCCCACAGGTCGACCTCGGCCAACCGGGGACGGTTTTCCGTTTCGTGGAAACCTTCGGCGAAATGGGTATCCCCTACCTGTTAGATCCCGACCACCTGTATTTGCCGGTCGGGATTGGAATGGACGCTAACGGCAATCTGTGGGTGGCCGAGGAGCGGGGTGCACGGGTGTTGAAGTTCAGTGGAGATGGTGTCAACTTGATGTCCATCGGTACCGCTGGGCTGTCGTACCTGGCAGATGAGACCCACTTCGCTGGGCCAAACGATTTCGCGGAGGACAGTGCAGGTAATTTCTGGATTGCGGACCCGGGTTCAGCTCGCGTGGTCCAATTCGATCAAGACGGCAACTACCTGATGCAGCTGGGGGTCACCTGGGAGGGAGGCGCTGACAACGATCACTTCGAGGTGCCAGGGGGTTTGGCCATCGATAGCGCTGACAATCTGTACGTCAGCGAATACGGCAACCACCGCATCCAGGTGTTCGACAGCAGCGGCGTGTACAGCGCGACTATTGGCCAGACCGGGAACCCTGGCACCGGCAATGATCAGTTCCAAAACCCCATCCGCATCTCCATTGACGATGCGGACAACCTGTATGTGGCCGATTTTGGCAACCACAGAGTGCAGATCTTCGATGCTAGCCACAGCTATGTTGCCACCCTGGGCGAGGCCGGCGTGGCGGGTTCGGATAACGACCACTTTGATGAACCGCGCGGCGTGGTGGTGGATGCCAACTATATCTATGTCGCCGACTCCAACAACCATCGCGTGCAGGTGTTTGACCGGGCAGCCCCATACAGCTACCAGGATACCCTGGGAAGCTATGGTTCTGGAGACTATGGGTTCGATACTCCGACAGACGTGGCAGCGGATAGCGCTGGGAATCTGTACGTGGCGGATGCGATCAACCACCGGGTGCAGAAATATACCAGCAGCCTGGTCTACGAGCGCACCTTTGGTGTCACCGGCACACCTTACCTGACCGACGAGTACCACTACAACCAGCCTAACAAGGTTGCTGTGGAAGGGAACGGTAACATCGCCATCCTCGAAGACGAGGGCCGCGGTCACCGTCTCATCCTACTGGATGCCAGTGGTGTGCCCCAGTTCAGCATCGGAGAGGTCGGGATTTTTGGTAGGGACAACGACCACTTCAATGATGCGCGCGGTGTGACCTTTGACGCCGAGGGCAATATCTACGTGGGTGATTGCGCCAATCACCGCGTGCAGATCTTCACCAGTACGGGCGTGTACTCTTCAACCCTGGGTAGCTACGGTCAGGGAGACGACCAGTTTTATTGCCCCACCGGCCTGGCATTTGACAGCAGCGGCAACCTGTATGTTGCTGATACTCTCAACCACCGGGTGCAGATTTTCGATGAAAGCCTGAGCTACGCAGCCACACTAGGCAAGACGGGAGTCTCCGGCTCCGATAACGACCACTTCAACGAACCGTCTGATGTAGCAGTGGGCGCCGATGGAAATATCTATGTCGTTGACACCTTCAACCACCGGGTGCAGAAGTTCGACAGCAGCCTTGCTTGGCAGATGACGCTGGGCGTCACCGGCGAGTGCGCCGCCGATGTCAGCGAGGATTTCGAGCGCTTCTGCGTGCCAAAGGGGTTGGCGGTGGACAGGAGTGGAAATGTCTATGTCTCGGCGTGGTGGAACCCACGGGTGCAGGTCTTTGACGCCAGCGGGGCTTACCTGACCACTATCGGGGGCGCCTGGGGAAATCTATCCAGCCAGTTCCGCCACCTCCCCGGGGTGGCAGTGGATAGTGAAGGGAACGTCTACATCGCGGACATGCTTAATCACCGCATCCAGAAGTTCGCCCCGGGCGTGCCAGATTGGCATCAGGTCAACATAAACGGGTTTGGGGAGCGCTTCGCTATCGGTGTGACAGCGTTGGAGGAGTTCAAAGGTCAGCTTTTTGCCGGCACCGCTACAAGTAGTTGGCCGATGTGGAAGGGCGCCCAGGTCTACCGCGCCGAAGACGGCCTTACCTGGAGCGCGGCGAGTGAGCCTGGATTCGGCGTATACACCGACACCCACTCAGTGATCATAGACCTTGCCGTCTTCGATGGGCAGCTCTACGCCGGTGTAGGTTGGACTGGAAATCCTAGTCAGATCTGGCGCTCGCCGGATGGTGAGACTTGGGAGCAAGTCGTTAGTGATGGATTCGGCGATGGTGGCAATAACGCTGTGACCTCCTTTACTTCTTTCAATGGTCTGCTCTACGCCGGCACTGGCAATACCGACAGTGGTGCCCAAATCTGGCGCAGCAGCACTGGGGACAGCGGGGATTGGACGAAGGTCGCCCCGGATGAACCTGGAACAGAGGGTGCTCACTACGTCACAGGGTTCCTTGTTTATCAGGGTCATCTTTACGCTGCGGTGGAGGGAGATATAACCCAGGTTTGGAGCTCTGCTAACGGGTCCGGATGGGATACCGTTATCCCGGATGGGTTTGAAGACTCAAACAACCTGGGGACCGGGGGTTTCACAGTTTTCAACGGTTATCTCTATCTGGGTACCTTTAATGATGTCACTGGAGCACAGCTCTGGCGCACCTCAGATGTGACGACCTGGGAATCGGTGGTCGACGATGGCTTTGGTGATACCGCTAATTTCAAGATCGAGATGCTAACCGTCTTCGTCGGGCATCTCTATGCCGAGGTCAACAACCTTGAGACGGGCTTGGAGATTTGGCGCTCAGACGACGGTGTGGTCTGGGAAGAGCAAGTCAATCCGGACGGCTTTGGAGACAGTAACAACTGGGCCGTCCTATGGAATAACAGCACTGCAAAATTCCAAAACAAGCTCTACATCGGTACTTGGAATAGTGCCAACGGCGGTGAGATTTGGAGGTATGACCTTGAGGAAAAGGTTATCTATATGCCTATAATCCAACGCTAAGGGATCAAGGATATCTAGTTGATGGGGGCGGCGGCTAGTGTTGTATTGAGTTCTGCTTTCCGACTGCCCCCATACAAATGGAAGAATCCAAACATGGGAATAAGAATTCCTGGGGAGAGAATTGTTGAATCGAGTTTTCTTGGATTAGAGGTGGGCACCATACCAACATTAGCCTTAGATGTATCGAATAAAGTTTATCTAAAGTCAGGTTAGTTGCTCGGATAGGAACACAATTAGTTTAGGTATGGTTCAACATCAGGAATGCATAACTCCCGAGGGATATTCATAAACGACTTGTTTCGTAGGTATTGATGAGAATAACGAATTAGGCATCGGTGCATCTGTAGCATCAGTTGTTGTCAGGTGACTCCCAATCCCCCAAGCCTTAATTTTAAATGGAAAAGGGTGATCATTCTTCAGTTTCATCAAATGCGGTGTTAAGTGATGCTATGTGTATTTGAACAAAGGTCCCCTCTCCTGGGTGGCTTTCGATCTGTAGTGAACCCCCAATCTGTTCAATACGCTCACGCATGATGTGCAAACCCAGGTGCCCGAGATAAGATGCGCCTTGATCGAAACCGATCCCATTATCACAAATATTCAGAGTTAGTGAGTCGCCATCACATCTCAAGGTTAGTTCTACTTGGGTCGCTTGGGCATGTTTGATGATGTTGTTGATTGCTTCCTGTGCTACTCTGTAGAAGGTTTGTTTCACATCCAGTGCTAGTGGGGGTTCTTCACAAAATGATGTGGTTACCTCGATTTTGTAGCGAATCCGCAAGGCTTCAGCTTGCTTTCTGAGAATACCAACCAATCCCTCTGTTTCCAGAGCTTCGGGACGCAACTCAAAAATCAGCGCCCGCATCTCAGCCAAAGCTGCTTCTGATAAGGAAAGCACATAATCCAAGATATCATTCAGTTTAGGGAGATCTTTCACACTAGTAATCCGATCCAGTTTGGTTCTTGCAGTGCGCGCTCCTAAGGCGATGCCGTACAGAGCTTGGGATACCGAATCGTGCAGTTCTCGAGCCAGGCGCTGGCGCTCCTTGAGGGTTGCAAGCTGCTGCGCCTGTTCGTAAAGGCGGGCATTCTCAATCGCAACTGCTGCTTGGTGGGCGGACGCTAACGCCAAATCTGAATGGTGAGGGGTGTAATAGTTCTGATTTTCATGATGGAAGACGATCAAGCCAATAACGCGTTCCTTGATCAGCATGGGCACACCCATCCAGGAACAAATGTAATCTGGCAAAAAACCAATGTGTGATAGTGTGGTCTCTCGCCAGGCATTTCCTAAAGGCCTATCAACTCTTACATCTGGGAGGATAAGGGGTTGGCGTTCGTGTATGACACGTTGATAATGAAGCGCTCCTTCCATGTTCCAATAAGTGGGGAGTTTATCCCGCTCAATGCGTCCCTTATATTTACGAAGCAGCAAGGTATTCTCCCCTTCTAGGAGATAAATCACAGCGGAAGCGTATGCAATGACCGATTTTAGTTGGGTTAAGATCAATTCCAGCAAATCCTCTAAGTTTAGGGTGGAGGCGATGTTTTGCGAAACCTGGAGCAGGGTGGTCAGATCTTGGGTACGCTCTTGAATACGTTTTTCCAATGTGGTATTGATCAGGCTGATCTGCTCTGTTTTCTGGTTCACATCCAGTGAGAGGCGTCTTTGACGGTTGACAATGAGATTCACAATGCCTGTTAATAGCACGACGATGATCAAACCAGCAATCTGGAAGGGCAAGAGATTACTCTGGTGAGCCTCACGCCAAGCTTCAGTTGGATAACCAATCAATTCCCATTCATCTTCAGGGAGAATCAGGTTGTATACGATCCATTCTTGTTCGTTCTGGGGTTCTGAACCGAATAGATAGCTTCCTTTTGAATCCCGGATGGCAAACTCTAATCTTTCTGGTGACTCCGCTGTAACCAATCCGGTATCAGCGATCAGCGTCGGGAGATCGATAATAATGGTTACCAACCCCCAAAGGGTGTCATCTACTCGGTATACCGCTTTTCGGGCTGCAAGTCCCCCTTCCAGCGTGTTGAGTTCATAGGGGAGACCCAGTATGATCCCGTCTGATTCGACTGTACGCT
>JASFVL010000048.1:0-16965 GCA_050049875.1 Anaerolineales bacterium | reverse complement strand
TTTCCTGAGCGCGCCAGCAGAATTCATCGATCAATGCGGTCTTACCTCGTCCAGCCCCACCGGTAACGAAGACCATCTGTCCTTTTCCGGATAGGGTGGCTCCAAGAAATCCTTCCAATTTAGCCAAATCACGTTCGTGGGCGACGAAGACGGGTCGTTCGACCTGCCGTGCCTTGGCATCCCCCCTAAGAAAAGCTGGCAGATGGACGCGTTCGGATGGGGGGACTTTCGCCTGGGCCAAGACTTGACGATATGCTTCCAGAAAATCTAAGGCGCTGCTGTAGCGCCCGTCGGGATTCTTGGTGGTTGCGGTTTTAATAACCTCGTCCAGCTCCTCGGGCAGATGTGGATGGGATGCACGCAGTGAGGGCAGCGCTTCGTGAAGGTGTTTTTGGAGCATCTGGATGGTGGTCAACTCCGGGAAGGGGTGGGTGCCCACTAACATCTCATAAAGCAGCACACCCAACCCATAGATATCCGTCTTGGGGGTAACTTGTTCACCCCTGGCTTGCTCGGGGGATAAGTAATCCACCGATCCCACGATCATCCCAGTTTGTGTTAATCGCTCCCCACCCAGGTCCTTGGCGATGCCGAAATCGCCGAGGTAGGCGTTGCCGTCTTCGTCCAATAGGATGTTCTCGGGTTTTAAGTCGCGGTGCACGACCCCCTGTTTATGAGCCGCTTTCAGCGCAGGTACAATCTGCTCTAGCAGCCTGCCAGCGGATTCCAATTCCAGCGCTCCCTCTGCTATCATATCACGCAAGCTGCTGCCCGGAAGCCAACGCATCACCAAGAAGGCGCTGTTTTCCTCGCGCCAGTAGTCGTAGAGCGGCACGATGTGGGGGTGCTCTAGCTTAGCCACCAGGCGGGCTTCGGCTTCGAAGCGATCCACGAACTCCGGGTGACTGGCAAATTCGGGCAGGATGACCTTGATGGCCACCTGGCGGTCGACGGAGGTTTGCATGGCTTTATAGACCGCGCCCATCCCCCCAGCCCCGATGCGTTCGACCAGCCGATAGCCTCGAATTTCCTTGCCGCTGAGATCGTCCATAGGTGCTATTGATTATACTTGTTTTTATTTCTGCTATGCCGGAATCGCCTTGCCTGTGTGCACGCAAGACTTGTCAGGAAGAAGAACGTGGGGTAACACACCCCACCCTTGCCTTATTGCCTTTCTGAGTTGGTTTCGCTGCTTTCTGATGGGCGCGCGGATAAGATGTGCGAGATAGATGACCAGCACGGCTGAAGCCGGGTGTTGCTGCGCACAACCTGGCTGGAGTGTTAAACTCGCAATCTTGTCCCTTATACAGCGAGTATTTATTGTATGAGTTTCGCTCTATCGAACGATCACGGGTAGATGAATTGAAAAGATCTGGAGATTGTTCAGGAGCAACATCTGAGCTCCACTCAATGCGGCGAGCTGCCCGTGAGTCAAGGAGGAAATCACCAGCGGCACGGCAGCCAGCACCCAGCGGACGATCACAGCACCGGCGAGTAGGCTCGCCAGCACGATTCCCGATAGAGATACTCGCAAGGCGTTGTATCGTATGTCCATTACGGCACGATGAATAAGAAATCGATCCCCCGGCAGTCCGAAACGAGGCAGCCGGGAGGATTGTTGTCTGTATTGGCGTGGTAGTAAACGTAAATTGGTTTACCCAGCGAGTAGGCTGTGTTCATCAGTGCCAGCCAGCGGTTGGTCGTTGTGGCGTTGGCGCTGTCGCCTGGCGCAGCGAAGTAATAGATCGTTCCTTCCGCGGGAGTCGTGCACTGCACATGAATGCGGGTTGTGTAGACAGCAATGCCGCTGATGTTGCAGGTATGGGGTCCAGCCGAAGGTCCCTCGGGCGCAAAGACTTGTACCTGCGCCGGTGCGGCTTGAGTGCCTGTCTCTCGCACGCTAATAAGTACCAGGGCTAAAACTAGCCCGCCGAAGAAGATCACAGCGGCGAGCCTTAATCCCCAATGGATGTTTATAAGTTTGGACATAAAAACCTCCTTTATCGAGTTACAGCCCAAATTTTGAGCTCACTCTGGTAACACCATGTTATGAGTGCGGTCCCCTTGGGGGAAAATCGGACATCACACTCATCCGGGAGAATATATAATTCCTCTCCTGTGTCTGGTTTTGTAAAAACAATGTTGTACTGATCTTCCCCTGCCAAAATTTTCCCATCAGGTGAAAAAGACTTAGGTGCCACATCACGATAAGCACCTGTGAATCCAAAGCTAGAAAGCATCTCCCAATTCGAGGTAGCAAATATATTGATTCTCTCCCCCTTTGATGTGGCTACCACGCTGCTGTCGGGTGAAAAAGTCAGGCCATACGGATAATCTATAAATTCGGTTATGAGTTCCCCTGACCTAACATCCCAAACATTGGTGCGGTAATGATTTCCCCTTTGGAGACCACCAACCAGGAGATTCCCATTGGGAGAGAATTTTATTTCCATGATCAACCCTGGGGTTTTTTTAACGAGCTGTTCCTGTTCTGATGCCAACTCGACTACGCTGATTGTGGATTCTTCAGTGGTACTCAGATATAACCCAGTTGCCATATACTTCCCGTCGGGAGTAAAATCAACCCGATCCGCATCTGATTCCATTGTGCGTACTAACTTCTTTTGTGCCAAATCATAGATTTCAATCCTTTGATTCGGATAAAAAACGAACAATTGGCTTTCATCAGCTGAAAAGACGGCTCTCCAAGGATCATCCAAGTTATCCAGAAAGAGTATCTGAACCCCGGTAACCAAGTCCCATACTTCCATGAACTTGCTGCGATCCTGCCAGCGTTCCGATAAGCTGGCTAATTTATCCCCGCTCTGCGAAAAGATCAGTGCGTAGATTTCCTTGACGGGCAGCTCAGCCACCTGTTGAAGATCACTAATGTTTTCCGGATTAATTAAGGGAAGTTTTTCAGGTAAAAATGGTTCGGGGGTGGAGGTGGTTGGGAGGGCGGTTAGCGTAGGGATGAGTGTCTTAGTTGGTTCGATAATGGCTGTTTCGGTCGGCTGTGTAGCCGTCGGAGTTATCCCAATCGGTGTGGAACTTGCTTTTTGAGTTGCTGTAACTGGCTGTTTGTTAGGTTGTTCTGTGGATGGGCTACATGAGATCACCGCCAAAGGAAAGGTCAATGCAATGAGTAGTCGTTTGATTTTGGACATGTCGCCTCGTGGTTTCAATTATCGATCATATGAGTATGCATATTACGATTTACTGAAACGGACTTTAATTTTTGTCAGATCTGCCTGTCAGATTCCTACGCGAAGTGGAAGGTTGAATCAATCCCTTCACCAAATTCCTGGAATCAAGCGGTAGGGCGTACTCTCCATATAACTGATGTAACCCTCCAGCTCCTCTCTGAGCATGCGGTCCTCAAGCTGTGTGCGTAGGATGAGGGCGATACCCAAACCGAACCCTGGGATCATTGCCCAGAGCGCATCGAGCATGAAAGGCAGAGCCAGTGAGGCTAACAGCGCGCCAGCATAACCGGGGTGACGCACAAATCGATATGGTCCCTCTGTAACAACCTCTTGATCACGATCCTGTTGAATGCGTGCCACTGCAGAAAAGTAGCGGTTGACCACCATAGCCCATACCGCTATACCGTATCCTATGGCAATCAAGATGGCGGCTAGGTACTGTCCGCTCTTCGGGACGGCTGAAGACCAACTGAGACGTCGATCCAGTCCAGCGACTATCATCATAGCCATCGGTCCAAAGAGGCCCACGATGGCTACCAAAGTGCGATCCCAAGGCTGAGTGCCCTCAGACGAGCTGAATCTGGCGCGTTCATACAGCAAGTCTGGATTCCGCTTCCAGGCAATTAGCCTACTACCGAGAGTGGATATCAAAAGGAGCAGCATATACACCCAAGCCATTCCCCAATTCAAAGTCCCAGCAGAGATGAACAGCAGTGCGGGAACAAAGAGAAGGTATATGGTGAAGCCTATTACGGCACGCAAAAGTTCTCGGGTAGGCAAGGGTCTTTCCCCCACCCTGCCCTCCCCCGCCAGACACACAAATCGGTTGATTCAGGATCTTTTGGCAGGGGAGGAATGCTATTTTTGTGGTTTGGAACGGCAACGCCGTTCCACAACCACATCTATAACGTCCCCCCTTCCCAGATTTGGAAGGGGAGACCACAGGGGGGATGGCAGAGACATGATAGATATTTGAGAAAACCTATTTTTGGGGTGATGCATGTCTCAAACAGTTTAGGGAGAATAACAGTAAATATCGACCGTCTGGGCTTTATCGTCCTTGAGGTAGGCGCAATCGCCGCCATCGAGCCAGATTTCCTCTTCGGATCCCCAATACAGGTTGGTGCTGGTGTCTGTGCCGAAACCGCTCCACACCCTAACGGTATCTCCAGCATCTAAGGTGAAGGTGGGGAAGAAGTACTTGGGAAAGTCTGCTCTTTCAGCATTGATGAACCAATCTGTCATCTCGATGTCTTCGTTGTCGGTGTTGACGATCTCAATGTACTCATCCTCCACAGGATCACCGTCGGGGTCGTAATCGATCGTCTTGATATAGACTCCCGGCACCAGGGTTTTTGTCGGTGTAGACGTCGGCGTTTTTGTAGGTGTCGGTGTGATAGTGGGTGTGGGCGTGATCGTCGCTGTCGATGTGCTGGTGGCGGTGGGCTCCACCCTGCTAACAAAAGGTAGGTACGTATTGTTCGAGATCGCCAAAACCAACGTGGTCGCGGTGAGCGCTACTAACAATACGGGTAACACAAGGCGTTTTAATTTTTTCATCGGTCAGCCTCCACTGAAATCGTGTCCTCAACTCATTAGGGTAATTTTAATCTGCGTTGGATACGGCGCAGTTCGCGCACTCGCGATTCGTCCTTCGGGCGCCTGGGGACCGTGAGCTTGGCGAGCAGTTCATCTATGTGCGCGACCCAAAGCGGATAACCAAAGGCCATTTTACGCACAGCTCCTTTCCTTAAAACCTCGTATTCACCAGCCATCTCTGGAACGATGTCGAAGTCTCCATATCGAGTGTAAAAGAGATGGTCGAATGTGTCAATATTCTCGAGGTCGGGTTTCCAGTTGGCCAAAACTTCTGGTGAGGTCTCTTCTTCTACCCATTTCTTTTCCCCGGTAGCTTGAGTCTCCCAATGTCCGAGGCTCTCTGGAACAGCTTTAATTTCCATCAAAATGTCAATTAGGCCGCGCAGGTTTCTCGCGTCCAAAGCAGGGGTAATGTCAAAATCACCAGGCTGCAATTGGATACCGTAAAGCAGCGCGGCCACCGAGTCCGTCACCACATAGCGTAAGCCATGGCGGTTTAGGATTTCCACCAGTGCTTTTAGGTCAGGAGGTTTTTTCTTGCGCAGCGGATCTGCTCCTTTTTTCATTCACCAGTCACACGGTTGCTAAGGAACTTGTATTGCTTGCATGGGAAAACAAGCCGATTACAGTGAAACAATCTCCTAGCAATCAAGCGATAAAGTTGCCTGTGCCTGGATTTTAGCAAGGATGCCCGTGGGTGGCAAGCTAAACAGGAATTGTATTGCTTCATGGGTTGGGTGGTTTCTCCTCCCAATCCATAAACCGATTGCTTAGTGTGCACTTAAATGTTGTCAAAGGGAATTAAGTGGGGTGTGTTTTTGGGCGGCTCAGCCGCCCAAAAACACACCCCACGTTCTTCTTCCTGACAAGTCTTGCGTGCACACATTGCTTAATGTCAAGCGACAAACTTGAGCAACTTTGTTATAATCTAATATCCGTGTTGCGCGTCTTCCTCTTTCAAAGCCTGCGCGTGTTTGTGGGTTTTGACCAACCGCTAGACCTAGGCTCACCCACAACCCGCTCGCTTTTCGCTTACCTAACTTTGCATCGCTCCCAGCCCGTCGACCGGCGCAGGCTGGCGTTCATGTTTTGGCCGCGCACCAGCGAATCCGCCGCCCGCCGTAACCTGCGCCAGTACCTGCACCGCGTCCGCCGGGCGCTCGATGTGGATGGGTTGGAGCCCGACCTGCTGCTGGCAGATGGCTCCACAGTCCAAATCTCTCCGCAGGCTGAGGTATGGTCGGACGTGGAGGCTTTCCGTCAAGGGGTTCGTGCGGGTGCTAGCGTCGAGGAACTTCAGGGTGCCGTGGAACTCTACAGCGGCGAGTTGCTTGAGGATCTGTATGAGGATTGGTGTACCCAAGAGCGTGCAGCACTTTACCGATCCTACCTGAACGCTCTAGACCGCCTTACCCATGCTTTCCAGGCTTCTGGTCAACCTCAAAAAGCCATCGAGTTCGCAGCCCAGCGCGTGGCTGCCGATGCGTTTAATGAGGCTGCCCATCGGGATCTGATCAAGCTGTATGCCTTGATCGGTGACCGCGGTCGAGCTGTTCAGCAATATCACACCCTGAAAGAATCCTTGCACGAGGAGCTGGGCACAGAGCCCTCGCCACAAACCCAAGAGCTGTTTGAGTCTATTCAGAATGAAGATGGTTCCACAGATCAATCGCAGCTGTCCCCTCCAAAGTCGATTCGGGATGCCCTGTCGTCGTCTCCACCTTTAGTGGGGCGTCAGGGGGAGATCGACAAATTGAAGTCTTTCTCCTTGCGTGCCAACCGAGGTATGGGCAGCTTTATACTGGTGAGTGGTGAGTCGGGGATTGGCAAAACCCGCCTGGTGGGGGAATTCCTATCGCTCAACCCCCATATACCCACTCTGCAGGGGACTTGTCATGTACTGGAGGCGCGTACTCCTTATGCACCATTGCGCGCTGCTGTTGAGCGTTCGTTGGCGCTTCTTCCTGAGAATTCCCAATTGGCGCCCTCTTGGCTTAGCGCTTTGGCACCACTCATCCCGGCGCTGGTTCAGCGCTTTCCGGACCTCTCCAATCCCCATCCTGCCAATGGACAGCATACCCAGGTCGCCGATGCTTTTAGCAGTCTGATATTCGAACTCGCTTCCCAGCACAATCATGCTGCCCTTCACTTAGTATTGGACAACATACATTGGGCTGACAGCCTGACTTGGGAGTTATTGGTACATCTCTCCCGGCGGGCTGCCCATATGCCATTAGTGATTGTTGGGCTGTGCAGGAGGGAAGATCTCTCCTCCGAACAACGCAGGGTAATACGCACGCTTGAGCGTAACCGGCTTCTTTTCCGTCTAGAGCTGGAACGCTTGAGTGAAACCGAGACTGTCGAACTTGCCAACCATCTCATTGAAGACAGTAGGGCTGATCCACTTTTTGCTCAACGCCTTTATCAAGAGACGGAAGGCAACCCCTTCTTCATCATCGAGACCGTCCGAGCGGTTCGAGAAGCTGGTTGGAAGCTCAGCTACCTGGGTTTCCAGGGCGAGCAGAGGGTGCCTACAGGAATCCAGCAGGTGATCGAGGCTCGTCTGGATCGCCTATCCTCTGAGAGCCGAGAATTGTTGGGTGTAGCAGCGGTCATCGGAAGGGCTTTCACCTTTTCTTTTCTTAAATCCCTTAACCAGGTGGTGGAGGATCAGATCATCAACAGTCTGGAGGAGTGGGTGCGGCGTGGGCTGGTACAGGAGCAGGAAGGGGGTTACGATTTCAGCCACGATAAAATCCGCCAGGTTGCCTACAATAACCTGAGCCGTGCCCGTCGTCAGCTTCACCATCGGCGGATCGCTCACGCCCTTGAACGGGCCGTTCAAGAGCCAGAGTCAGCTACCCTGGCACATCATTATGCCAACAGCGACCAGCCGTTGAAAGCTCTGCCTTATCTGACCGCTGCTGGAGAGCAAGCGTTGCAAGCGCGCTCTTATGAGGAAGCTCGCCAGTTTGGGTTGCAAGCCGTCAACCTTTTGGGTCAGATGCCCGGTCCCAGGAAGCGCGGTGAACGCATTGACCTCAACTTGCAACTTGCCCAGGCTTACGCTTTCACAGGCGACCTGCAGGGTGCACAGGAGATTTTAAACAACACTGAAGAGTTGGTTGCTCGACTGGATGATGAACGCCGTCAAGGTGAGGTCTTCCGCCGCTCGGCTCAAATCTATTGGCTTCAAGGGCAGCCTGAGGTCGCAGGGGATTACGCCCGTCGCACTTTGCGCATCGCTGAAGAATTGGAAAATACTAAAATGCAGCACGCAGCCTTGCGCATGCTAGGCCGTGTTGGCATTGCCCTTTCTGCATTCGATGATGCCGTCGCTCACCTGCGCCGCTACATCCACTTGCAGCAGCGTACCCAGAAGCCTCAAGTTTTGCCGATCGTGCAAGGCTACCTCGGGGTGGCGTACACACGCGTCGGATCCTGGGAGCGGGGTCTTGGGGCTGCTCAGCAGGGGCTTGAACGCGCGCTTGTTCAGGGCAGCCAGCAGACCATCGCTTTCGCCCGGATGCAACTCGCTTTCGTCCACGCTGAGGGGCGAGACTGGGAGTCCTGTTGGGAGATCATTGAGTCCATCCCAGATCCTGCCACTGAAAATAGAGATTTGACCCAGTTAGGATTCATGGTCTTAGGTCTAAAAGGGCGTACCCTGGCTCATCTGGGACGCGCCATAGAAGGTATTCGTATTATCCGTTCCGCTCTAACGTGGAGTGATCAGGTGGAATACCGCATCTTCCACTACCTGCCGCGCTTCTTCTTGGCTGAGTGCCTGCTTATGGTGGGGGACACTCAGGCTGCCGGGATTGAAGCCCGAGTTGCTCTCAACCAGGCGCGGGCGGCTGGAGACCGCTGGGCAGTAGCAAACCTGATGCGTTTGTTGGCAGAGATCAGCATTCGACGCCCTTACCCTCAATGGGAGCAGGCGGAGGCACACCTCGTGGAGGCTCGCAATATTTTCCGCCAGGTGAGAGCGCGCCCTGATTTGGCACGCACTTATTTGGCTCTGCGCAAACTGTATGATCGCGCCGGGAGGATCGCTTGGGCCGTGGACTGCCACTTCCGCGCGGTCACCATCTTCGAAGAGTTGGGCATGCGCCGGGAAATCCGGCAAGCCCGGGGAAAGGCAGCCGGAGAACGCCGCGGCGCGGTGGTGATACCCAACCTGCAGCTCAAAGGTCCCAACAGCTAAGTGGAAAGCCCCTCAATGCCTGTTAATAAAACCCTCATCACTTATGTTTGGATCACGGGCGACGATTAGTTTATCCGGGGTTTATTACCTCATCATGAGTGAAGCGCAAGCAGGATTTCAATATACTCAAAGGATTCGTAAACAACGACGTTAACGCTTCATAAACGCCTATTCGGTACACTTCGTACAAGAAGAGACCCTTGGAGCGCCCATGTTACGCGGATTCACACACCAACTCAACAGCAGCCGGTTGAAACCAGGGGACCTTCAGCTCAAGGTCGACGATCTGCACTTGGTCTTCGGTGGAGTCATGGCTTTGGCGGGAGTAAGCTTGGAGGTCTACCAGAGCGAGATCCTGGCGATCATTGGACCGAATGGAGCCGGGAAGACCAGTTTGTTGAACTCTGTTAGCCGGCTCTATAACCCTCAAAAAGGTCGTATCCTTTACTACAACGGTCAGGAACACGATCTCACAAAGTTCAGCCCACATGAGGTCGCGCGAGTCGGGATTGCTCGTTCTTTCCAAAACATCGAACTCTTCCGCCACATGACCGTGATGGACAATTTGCTCTCCGGCTGCCACGTGCACATGAAAACTAGCTTGCTCGCCAGCATGCTGTACTGGGGGCGAGCCGAACACGAACAGATCGAATACCGTCGTTTCGTGGAGGACATCATCGACCTGCTGGAGATCGAAGCGATCCGCAAAAAGACGGTCGTATCCCTGGCATACGGTCTCCAGAAGCGCGTCGAGATGGGGCGCGCCCTGGCGATGAAGCCCGCTATCCTCTTATTGGATGAGCCCATGGCAGGTATGAACGCGGAGGAGAAAGAGGATATGGCGCGCTTCATCCTGGATGTAAACGAGGAGCACGGCGTCACGATTGTCCTGATCGAACACGACATGGGGGTGGTAATGGACATCAGCGACCGCATCATCGCTTTAAATTTTGGCATGAAGATCGCTGAGGGCTCTCCGGATGAAATCCGTCAAAACGAAGAAGTCATCCTGGCTTATCTGGGTGAGGATTGACCGACTAGATATGGCAGAGACATTCCCCCAATTGCTGATCGAACATGCCCGTAAGCATCCGGACAAAATTGCTCTGCGCGAGCGCAATTACGGCATTTGGCAGTCAATCTCTTGGCGTGAATATCTGCAGAAAGTAAAGTATTTTTGCTTAGGAATGGTCAGCTTGGGCTTGCAGCCGGAAGAGACCATCGCCATTATCGGGGATAACCGCCCGGAGTGGATCATCTCCGAGATGGCTGCGCAATCCGCCGGAGCCAAATCCATCGGCATTTACCAGGATTCGGTCGTTAAGGAGATGATCTATATCATCACCCACTCCGATGTCTCATTTATCATCGTGGAAGATCAGGAGCAGGTTGACAAAATTCTAGAGATGTGGTCTGACCTGGACGGCGTCCGCAAAGTGATCTACTACGATCCAAAGGGGCTGCGTAACTACACTGAAGATTTCCTGATGTATTTCCCTGATGTGGAGGCTCTAGGCCGCGAATTTGAAGAGGAAAATCCTGGCTGGTTCGAGCAACGGGTTGCTCAGGGAAAGGGTTCTGATATAGCGATTTTGTCCACTACCTCGGGGACGACCGGCAATCCAAAGCTGGCGATGCTCACCCAACAAAGTATGATCAGCATGGGTCGCAATCTGATGAAAGTAGACCCGCTCGAGCCGCAGGACGAATTCGTCTCCTTCCTGCCGCTGGCTTGGATTGGCGAGCAGATGATGGCGCTTAGCTGTGGTTTGCTGGTGGGTTTTACGATCAGTTTCCCCGAAGAGCCTGAGACCGTGCAGCACGATTTGCGTGAGATCGGACCGCAAGTCATGTTCAGCCCGCCGCGCATTTGGGAGAGTCTTGTCAGCCAGGTGCAGGTTAAGATCGACGACAGCACTCGTTTAAAGCAAGCGCTTTTCCAATGGGCGATGCCGGTCGGTTATGAAATGGCAGACACCCGTTTCCGCAAAGAGGAACCATCTTTCTGGTTGCGCGTGAGGTACACCCTTGCGGATTGGCTGGTTTTTCAATCGATCAAGGATCACCTGGGGTTGCGCCACATCAAGAGGGCATACACCGGGGGTGCTGCTCTGGGTCCGGACGTGTTCCGCTTCTTCCATGCTCTGGGCGTTAACCTCAAGCAGATTTATGGACAGACAGAGATCAACGGCATTGCTGTCGTCCACCGGGATGGTGACATCAAGTTCCAAACCGTGGGAACACCGATCCCGGAAACGGAGATCAAAATTGCTGAGAGCGGTGAAATCCTGATGCGCTCTCCCGCTGCGATGGAGGGTTTCTACCGCAACCCCGAGGAAACGGAAAAGTCACTCGACGAGGATAGTTGGCTGCACTCGGGAGATGCCGGTTATTTCGATGAGGATGGACATCTGATCGTCATCGACCGTGCCAAAGATGTCATGACCTTACACGATGGGACCAAATTCAGCCCTCAATTCATCGAAAACAAGCTAAAGTTCAGCCCTTACATAAAAGAAGCAGTTGTTTTCGGCGGCGATTGGCCCTTTGTGACCTCAATTATCAATATTGATTTCCCCAATGTTGGTAAGTGGGCGGAGAATAACCAGATCGCTTATACAACCTACACTGATTTGTCGCAAAAGGGACCCGTCTACGATTTGATCGGAAATCATGTGCGTCAAGCCAATGGTGATCTGCCCCCCGCCGCGCGTATCCGCCGCTTCCTGCTCCTACATAAAGAGCTTGACGCCGATGATGCTGAGTTAACTCGCACCCGCAAGGTCCGGCGAAGTCTGATCTCCCAACGATACGACGACATCATCTCGGCTCTTTACAGCCAGAACGACTATTTGGACATCCAGACCACCATCACCTACCAAGACGGTCGAACCGCCAACCTGCAAACTCGATTGAAAATCGAGGAGATCAATGGTAGCGGTTGATCGCTTTAGCCTTGAACGTTCTAGAGACGGAAGCTGCCATCTATTATGAGGAGTTTATGGAACTGTTTATCCAATTGACACTTACAGGATTGACCAACGGCGCGATTCTCGCCTTGGCTGCGCTTGGTTTTGTACTGATCTACAAATCTAGCGACGTGATCAACTTCGCCCAGGGTGAATTCTTGCTGGTAGGTGCATACCTGACTTTCTCTATGGTTGCTGAGGTCGGGTTGGCCTGGTCCCTGGGTGTAGTTGTCACTCTGCTCTTATCGATCGTGCTCGGAGTGCTGGTTGAGCGATTCGTACTGCGCCCCCTGATCGGCGAACCGATCATCTCGGTGATCATGATCACCATTGGACTGAGCAGCGTGATGCGCGCCATCGTAAACGCCATTTGGGGCACCACCGGAAAACCTTTCCCCCCTTTTATCCCCAGCCAACCCGTGCAGATTCTCGGCGCCACTGTGGGCGCGGACCGTCTGTGGGGGATCGCTATCGCCATTTTGCTTTTAGGGGTTTTCACGGTCTTCTTCCGACGGTCGAAGGAGGGCATTGCAATGCGCGCCGTGGCCGACGACCAGCAGGCTGCTTTGAGCATGGGTATCAGCGTCAAGAAGATCTTCGCCTGGTCATGGTCCATTGCGGCTGTTACCGCTGCCATTGCCGGGGGTTTGGTCGCCAACATCGTGGGTGTCAGCGGTGAGCTGGCATCCTTTGGTTTACGTGTATTCCCAGTTGTTATCCTCGGAGGCCTGGATTCGATCCCTGGCGCTATCATTGGCGGGGTCATCATCGGTCTGCTGGAAACTTACACCGGCGGCTATATCGGTCAGGGTTTGAACCAGGTCTTACCTTTCATCGTCCTGATCCTAATCCTGATGGTGCGCCCCTACGGGCTGTTCGGCCAGGAGATCATCGAGCGGGTCTGACCTTTATTGGAGAGCTTTCTTATGGATTCAGGTATTTTCCACACCACCTACCGTGCAGATATGGCTCTGCGGCGTACGCCAGCCGAAAAAATCCGTATTGTGCTTCTGGTTTTGGGTTTAATCATTTTCCCTCTATTTGCGAACCGCTACTATCTCACTCTGGCGAACCAGGTCGGTATCGCTGTGATCGGCGCCATCGGTTTGAACATCTTGGTAGGGTACACCGGGCAGATCAGCCTAGGGCAAGGCGGGTTCATGGCTGTTGGCGCCTACACAGCTGGCATCCTAACCGCACGCTTTGGGGTTCCCTGGTACGCATCCACACTGATCGCCTGCTTGGTGACTTCAGTAGTGGGGGCAATTTTTGGGATCCCCTCCCTGCGTCTTAAGGGTTTGTACTTGGCGATCGCCACCCTTGCAGCTCAGGTGATCATCCTTTGGGTGGTGACCCATTGGGACGCCGTCACCGGTGGGGTGGACGCCCTGGTTGTGCCCAACCCGACTCTGTTCGGTTTGAGAATGAACACCGATTTCCGCTTCTATTGGGTGATCTGGGGGTTGGCCGGGCTGACTGCGCTCGCTACAGTCAACCTATTCCGCACCCAATTTGGCCGCGCTTTCATTGCCATTCGCGACCAAGACATCGCTGCGGAGGTGATGGGAATTAACATCTTCCGTTACAAGTTGTTGGCTTTCGCTATTTCGTCGTTTTTCGTCGGGCTGGCGGGCGCGCTGATCGCCCACTACCGCAACATCGTCACCTGGGAACGCTTCACCATCGACGTCTCGGTGACCTATCTGGCGATGATCATCATTGGCGGTCTCGGTTCCGTGGCTGGCTCGTTCTTCGGGGCGACCTTTATCCAACTGCTCCCCGCCCTGCTTTCCAACCTGGGGCGCGCTCTGCGTTCCACCATCCCTTCCATTGCTACGTTGATCCCATTTATCCAGCAGGCAGCCTTCGGACTGGTTATTATCCTATTCTTGATCTTCGAACCTGAAGGGCTGCGCAAAATATGGAACGATATTAAAGACTATTTCCGTTTATGGCCATTTAGTTATTGATCGGTGGCAATCTGGTTTACGTGGCGTTAAACATCAAACCGCTGTTCAAGCACGACTTCAACGTGGATAACCATCAGAATAAGTACAGAAGGAGGTGAGGCCCAGGAACATAGTTGAATAACCACTCTTTATTTGTAACTAACCATTCAAAACGATAAACATTGGAGGAGACTTATGTTGCGAAACAAGAAAACACTGTGGATCATTGGGCTGTTATTGTTAATCGGGCTCGTCCTGAGTGCCTGCGGTGGCACTGGAGGGGAGGGGGAACCAATTAAGGTCGGTGCTATTCATGACCTGACTGGAGCTACCTCCGATGTGGGACAGCCTTATGCCGACGGTTTGCGCGATTACGTGGAGTGGCGCAACGAGAACGGTGGCATTAATGGGCGCCAGATCGAACTAATCTCATCGGATTACGGGTACGATGTAGGTCAAGCTGAAGCGCTCTACACCCAATACGTCCAAGAGGGCGTGGTCGCCTTCCAGGGTTGGGGCACAGGCGACACGGAAGCGCTGCGCACCCGTATTGCTGAGGACATGATCCCCTTCATGTCGGCTTCCTACTCCGCCAACTTGTTAGATATGGAGGCGGCGCCCTACAACTTCCTAATCGGGACCTCTTACTCAGACCAAGCGATTATCGCCGTTCAATGGGCGATCGACGATTGGGCGGAGAAAGGCAACAGTGGCACGCCAACGGTGGCGATCGCCCACCACGACAGCCCCTTTGGGCAGTCGCCAGTTCCGGATGCCCAAGCGTTCGCTGAGGCCAATGGTGTGGAGTTCACCAGCCTGGCGATGCCTGGTGGTGTGACTGACTACGTAGCCGAGTTGGCGCAGCTCCAGCAAGCGGGGGCTGACTATGTGATCATCCAGAACGTCTCCAGCCCAGCTGCTGTGCTTGCCAAAGACGCCGAGAGCCAGGGGCTCAAGGATGAAATGCAGATCGTCTGCCTGAATTGGTGTGCCGATGAACTTTTCATCAGTCTGGCAGGAGACGCAGCAGAAGGTGTGGTTGGTACGCTGCCTTTCACCCCGCCAAGCGTGTCGGTGGGAGGGCATGAAGAACCTGCCGCTTGGTTAGAGGCTCATGATTCTAGCTTAGAAGAAAAGGGTCTCCACTACGTGCAGGGCTGGTGGACCATGGACGTCATGGCGGCGGGCATCGAGCGTGCCCTGGAGGAAGGTGGTGATCTGACCGGTGAGAGCGTGCGCGCCGGCTTGGAGAATATCCAGAATTACGATACCGAGGGGGTATCCGCACCGATAACATTCTCCGCTACCAGTCACAAGGGCAATAACTCCCTGCGCTTGTTCCGCGTAGAGAACGGTCAATGGGTGCAGATCAGCGACTACATCTCAGCGCCCTAAAACTTTTTAATATATCGGGGAGGTGCACATATGGTGTGTGCCTCCCCTCAATCGTCTGGAATCAGCTATGCTCTCTTTGAACAATATCGAAGTCATATACAACGACGTCATCCTGGTGCTTAAGGGTATGTCGATGGAGGTGCCGGATGGCAAGATCGTCGGTTTACTGGGCTCCAACGGGGCGGGCAAGTCGACCACCTTGAAGGCTATATCCGGACTGCTTAAGCCGGAGGATGGGGAGGTCACTGACGGCTCCATCGAGTTCATGGGGCGGGACATCCAACACATGGACGCGGCTGATATTGTCAAGATGGGCATTTTCCAAGTGATGGAGGGGCGTCGTGTGTTTGAGCATCTCACCACTGAGGAGAATTTAATTGCTGGCAGCTACACCCGGGAAGGGGATGGAAACGTAAGTGAAGACATCGAGATGGTCTACGAATACTTCCCACCTCTCAGGGAGCGCCGACGCCAGACAGCGGGTTATCTATCCGGTGGGGAGCAGCAGATGCTGGCGATCGGGCGCGCTTTAATGGCTAGACCCAAGGTGATGATGCTGGACGAGCCCTCCCTGGGCTTGGCGCCTTTGCTGGTGCGCGAGATTTTCGAGATCATAAATCGCATCAACAAAGAGCAGGGCACCACGATCCTGCTTGTGGAGCAGAACGCCAATCTTACACTTGGGGTCGCTGATTACGCCTACATCATGGAGAACGGGCGCATCGTGCTCGACGGATTACCTAAAGACCTGCGCGAGAACGCTGATGTGCGCGAGTTTTACCTGGGGCTAACCGAGGTCGGGCAGCGCAAATCCTACCGCGACGTCAAGCACTACAAACGCAGAAAGCGCTGGTTGTCCTGATGCTTCACAGCTAGGTCTTCTTAGCTCTCTTGCCAGCCGGCTTTTACCATTCTACGCTGTATAAGTACTCGTCGAGAACACCAAATTCGCTAACGTTCAAACGTGCTAATGAAATGACATTTGACCATGGACGATTGACCATGGCATATCCTACACTCTTTTCTTCCCCCACATGTTTAGGTTGTATCCTCATGAGATGAATGGTTAATGCTAGCCGTTCAGATCTTACTCATTGCTCACAAAAGGTAAATAGAAATCAAGCAGGATAACCATAGGCGCCTCTGTTGATCCGATATCACAGATAGCAATCTCATCACCATCTCCATCAAGCGGACGAGGCACCCCGCGTTGATCCATCTCCGGGCAATGTGCTGGGTCAGCCGCGTCGATGGCGGGGCTACCGTATTGCAGCACGTGGGTCAGGGTTGGGCCGCCATTATCCACTAAATCTCCCAGCAGAGGATCTAAATTGGACATGGAATCGTTGGTGGGGTCGAAGCCGCAGGTGTTTGCATCCTCGAGGTTGTGCCCTCCATCGTTAATCGATCCCTGGCAGTTGCCTCCCGAGGGGCTGTCTGTAAGGATGGTGTTGTAGAGCACAGCATAGCCCCCGTTCAAAATACCGCCACCTTGAGCAGCGCGGTTACCATAGAGGGTGCTGTTGATCAGAGTGATTGTCCCGTGGGAGCTGTAGATGCCGCCTCCTTCAGCGCTTGAGCTGTTCCCGGATAACGTGCTGTTCGTGAGGGTCAGCGTCCCGGAGTTTGCAACCCCGCCG